>NZ_JBWYIS010000002.1:0-308622 GCF_056779945.1 Acinetobacter sp. ANC_7635
ATGTATAGAATGAGATGGCAGGGGCGGCTGGATTCGAACCAACGGATGGCGAGATCAAAACCCGCTGCCTTACCACTTGGCGACGCCCCTATCATTTAAACGATGATTTGATTCAATGGTGATTGTTCTAAACTATTCACTAAGTAAGCTTTACAGGGTGAATGAGCAAGAATGTCATCAATGTTCATTTCAGTCGTTACTTCAGTAAAAACACAAGCACCTGTACCTGTAAGTTTTGCAACACCGAACTGATCTAAATATTGCATTGCTTCATCGACTTCAGCATATAGACTTCTTGCCAGAGGTTCAAAGTTATTTCTGAAATCAGATGGCTTTATCTGATAGGCGCAAAATTTAGAGGTCTTCGTGTCTCTTGTCAACGATTTTTGTGAAAAAAGCAGTTGAGTGCTGATAAAACAGTCAGGTTTTAACACAATGTATTGTTTTTGATCTAAGTCTATGAATGTTAAGTGTTCACCAATACCTTCTGCCCATGCATTACGACCATGGATGAAGATGGGAACATCAGCACCCAGTTGTACACCAATTTCTGCTAATTGATCACGATTTAAGCCACATTGCCAAAGTTGATTCATGATTAATAACGCGGTAGCCGCATTTGAAGAGCCACCACCGAGTCCTGCACCCATCGGTATATTTTTTTCGATGTTGACATGAATGCCTAATTTTTCACTTTTGGCATAGGGTTTCAGCATCATCATTGCACGATAAATCAAATTTTGTTCAAGACTTACTTCTGATAGGCCTGAAATGGAGATAGATTGGTTAGAGATTGGAGTAAATTCCATCCAATCACAAAGATCTATCAACTGAAAAATAGTTTGCAACTCATGGTAACCATTTTCACGGCGCCCCGTAATGTGTAAAAACAAATTCAGTTTTGCAGGGGAGGGTACACGAATCATAAATAATCAAACTTAACGATTTTGAATTACCATTGTAATACGATTTTCAGTTCCATCTTCAAGTTGTTGCTTTAAAATCAAACGGTTTGGTTGTGTAGATTGACCGTTGTAAGATAATTGAATATGCCAACCTTGTTCTTTAATTTCACTGATTCGCATCGATTCGTCTTTTTGAATTTCAGCTTCTTCAGTCGCTTGCTTAGCTTGTACCCAATCGACTAAATAAGTAATTGGTGCTTCCCAACCTGTTGCACGAAACAATAACTCTTCAGGTGAGTTGGCTGTAATTTCACCAGTTTTGGCACTGTTCAGTGTCACTTGACCAGGTTGACCTGAGATTTGAGTTTTACCGACTCCAAGAATTCCGCTTAACTCGATATCAAACTGTTCATCTTGCTGTTGCCAAGTAAAAAAAGCACTGCCTGATTGCTTGGGGGTTTTGACGCCAATTTTACCCTGAAGATTAAATTGATTTGATTGTTCAAGGTTTTGCGTTGTTGGCGGTGATGGTTGAGTTTGAATTGCTTGACAGCCAGTTAACCCAAGAAGCGCACTACTTGTGGCAATCAGCAATAATGATTTTAAATTTAAGATCATACAGTATTAACTCTTTTTGATATTTTGTGGCAACAATAAACTATCGAGTTGATCCAATTGAGGATGATTTGGATGATTTTTATGGAGTTGATGTAACACTTGGCTAAATTCTTCCAGTGAACCCAGCATATAAAGCGATTTAGCATATCGAATGCCGATATTTGGACTTTGGCTGAGTTGATATGCTTTCGCAAGTACACGGGTGGAAGTGTCGAAATCGTTTTGAAGAAAGCAGATATAGCCTAAGGTATCTAAGATAGATGCTTGTTCTGGGGCATTGTCTAAAGCTTGTTCGGCATATTGTCTCGCCTCATCTAAACGACGATTTTGCAACGCCAGAGTATATGCATACGCATTCAGATATGTTGGACTATTGGGTTCGATCGTGAGTAATTTTTTAAGCAATTCATCTAATTGATCGCGATCCGTAAATGGATCAAGTAATAAGACTTGAGAATATAAAATTTCAGGGTCATCAGTTAAATTTTTAGCCGCTTCTTTGAGTAAGCCCAAGGCAGCTTTGTTATTGCCCATTTTTTTGAGTATTTCAGCTTGTGCTTGATATAAGAAACTCGCATGTTGGGGGTAATTCACCCGTTCCTGAGTCAGAAAGCGCAGCGCATCACTTAAGCGATTTTGTTTGTCATAGATTGAAATTAGATTTCGTCTAGAAACCATATATAAATTACCATCTACAAGTCGATAATAAGCTTTAGCTGTTTCAAAATGTTGTTTTCGTTCAGCATTTAATGCCAAATAAAAATAAGCATCATTTTGATACTGTCCAGATGCACGTAGTTCGACCAAATACTGTTCAGCAAGCTCATATTCTTTGAGATCAATTGATGTTAGACCAGCGATAAAAAGAGCTTCTTCCGAATCAGGCCATTTTTTTATGATGCGTTTTAATTTGCTTAACGCCTGTTCATTTTTATTCAGTTTAATTAAGTAGCGGATTTCAGCCAGACTGAGCTCTAAATTATTACGATTTTTACGAGCACTTTTTTCAAACCATTTTAGCGTCTCTTCTTCGTCGCCTAAAGCCATGAGTAAGTTTGCTTTCAGTAAGATAAACCCTGTTGATTTGGGGCGTTTTTTTAATGCTTTATTTAAAGTAATTAAGGCATTTTCGATTTCATTATTTTGTGCTTGTAAACTCGCAATCAAAACGAGAATTGAAGGATTGTTACGCGTTTTACTATTACGCAAAGTGTTTAATAAATATGCTCGATCCTCAGGGGATTCCGGAGAAATTCCTTCAAGAATTTGTTCTAAATCTGATTCAGGATCTAAATTTAAAATATCATCGAGCACATCAGCAGCAAGTTCATATTCGTGTGACTTTAATGCGATATGCGCAAGATAGAATTTTGCAGGTACATCTTTGGGTTCTTGCACGACCCAATGGGTTGCAATATCTAAAGCGGCTTGTAAGTCGTTTTGTTCGAGTGCGACGTTAAGTGCACGTTGTTTTAAAGCTGTTGAACTGGTTTGGATTGCAAGTACGGTATAGTTGTGTAAAGCAGTCGGTGTGTCATGTGCAGCTAAAGCAAATTCTGCAACCATAGCCTGTTGTAAAACTTTATGATTTAAATTGGCATGGTAAAATTCTCCAGATGCTCTAATATGAGCACTGTAAGTCATGCTACTCACTAACAAGAGTGTGGTAGAATACTGTCGAATTGTCATGCCGGTTGTGCGGCTCATTGTTTGACGCAATTTTTTTATCCAAGTACTGCTTTTTATGACACCGTTATTGCACAATAGCATAAATTTAGCCAATTGATGATCTGATATGTCTTTCTTTGCATTGGGTGTCAACCATCAAACAGCCTCAGTTGAATTACGAGAGCAAGTTGCTTTTAACCCTGAAAAGTTAAAACTATTGTTGGCTGAACAAAGTCACCATGACCAGCTGAACGATATGGTTGTGGTGTCAACCTGTAATCGTACTGAAGTCTACGCCATCGCTGATAATGCGGAGATGGTATTAGATTGGCTCGCTCAAAAAAATGGCATTGATGTAAAACAATTACAAAATCATATTTACCGTTATGAAAATACAGATGCTGTGACACATTTGATGCGTGTTGCATCAGGATTAGATTCACTCATGCTTGGAGAGCCTCAGATTATGGGGCAAGTGAAGTCTGCACTTAATTTAGCAAAAGAGTCTGAAGTTGTTTCACAAAATTTAAATCGTATTTTTGAATATGCATTTTATGCTGCTAAGAAAGTGCGTTCAGAAACAGCGGTCGGTAGTCATGCTGTATCCATGGGGTATGCGGTAGCACAGTTAGCACTACAAGTTTTTAGTAAGCCTGAACAATTAACCGTTATGGTGGTTGCAGCAGGTGAAATGAATAGCTTGGTTGCAAAGCACTTAGCTGAAATGGGCGTTGCTAAAATTTTAATTTGTAACCGTGGTCAGGAACGGGCGGAACTTTTAGCGCAAGAAATATCACATCGTGTTGCGGTAGAAATTATTCCTTTTGTTGATTTAGCTCAAAATTTACATCGCGCTGATGTGATTTCAAGTTGTACAGGAAGTTTACATCAGGTCATTTCCTATCAAGATGTTAAGTCAGCACTAAAAAAACGTCGTTACCGTCAAATGTTGATGGTGGATTTGGCTGTTCCTCGCGATATTGAATCTAAGGCTGAAAGTTTGGATGGTGTTTACCTTTATGGGGTGGACGATCTTCAAGGTGTTATTGATGAAAACTTAGCGCAGCGACGCCAAGCCGCTGTTGAAGCTGAAGTGATGGTCAATCAACTAGCAACACAATTGGTGACTCAGCAGAAAGTTTCACAAGCTGGAGCGACAATTAGTGAGTATCGTGCTCATGGAGATAAAGTTAAAGCATTTGAATTAGAGCATGCATTAGATCGTTTAGCCTCTGGCGATGATGCAGCCATTGTCATGCAGGAAATGGCGCATCGTTTGACGCAAAAGCTATTACATCCTACATCCATCTTACTCAGAGAAGTCGCTAAAGATGAAAATCCTGATGTCTATGAAACGATTAAAGAACATTTAGAAGATATTTTTAGTGCTCAGCGAAAACTAAAAAAATAAAAGCGGTCACTGACCGCTTTTATTTATTCATGTAGTAAGCGTAGTCCAATTTTTTTGGTTAGCTCATTCAGTTGTTGTCTTAAGTTTTTAGACTCATTTAATGATTTTGCTGCTTTAAATTTGATTCTCAGATATTTTTCTTGGAGTGAAAGTGAGTATTCTGAGGCAAGTTTATCAGCCATTTCAGGGGCTTCAGTGAGTGTTTGAATATTAGTACGTTTTAAAATCTCAGAGAGTTCATGATGAAATGGGCTACATGCACCCAAAATATAATAACTCGCCAACTCTTGGTCATCTGGCAGATCATCAAAAATGACATTAAAAATTTTTAATACTTTTGCAAGCAATTCATCTTCAGGAATCACTGCGCGTAATACTTCAAAATGAATATAAAGAAAAGGATGGTACATTAACATTGCCACTGCGAAATCTTCATCTCGTGTGCGAATATTAAATGATAATGAAGCGTCAAGACTCACTTGAGGCTGCCACTTTTTATTGAATCCTAATTTTTCTTTGAAATATTGACGAATCAAATAGCGATACGAACCTTGCTTAGGCATCAGATTGGTGAGTTGATTTAGCTCAGCCATGACCTGACTTTTACCTTCAGGTGTATTGATTTGATATTGTTGACTGAGAAGTGAAAAAGCAAACTCTGATAAGAGTGGTGATTGTTGCCAAAGTCGATTGAAAGTTTCAACACCGTCCTTACGAACTAATGAGTCAGGATCATGCTCCGCAGGTAGAATAAAAAATTTCAGTTCACGACCATCATTTAAGAGGGGAAGTGCAATTTCTAAAGTGCGTCGAGCAGCTTTTTGACCAGCCGAATCACCATCAAAAGCAATAGTTAACTGATTGTTTTGTTTAAATAATAGATTCAAGTGATCAGCATTGCTCGCCGTCCCCAAGGTGGCAACTGCGCCAGGAATGCCAGCTTGCTGTAATGCGATGACATCCATGTAACCTTCAACCATTAACCAATGATTGGCTTTGAGCTTACGACCTTCATATAAGCCATAGAGTAGTTGGTTTTTATGGAAAACTTCAGAGTCTGGAGAGTTGATGTATTTGGGTTTGATCTCGTCATTCAATGCTCGTCCACCAAATCCGACAACGCGACCTTTTGCATCACGTATAGGAAAAATGACACGTTCTCGTAGTAGATCAAAATCACGACCAGAATCACTGGTTCTGATCAATCCGAGTAGTTTTAATCCTTCAATATCTTGCGGAAATGCTTTTTCAAGATGTTGCCAATCTTCTGGGGCATAACCTAATCGCCAATACTTAATCGTGGTATCACTTAGTCCGCGTCGCTGAAAATACTGTTGCGCAATTTGGCTATTTGGAAGTTGTTTTTCATAAAATAAAGCAACATTTTCAAGAAGATCGTATAAATTACCTTCAGGTGCGACCTCAACTGAATTCAAGTTATCTGTATTAAGTTGATACTCATCGAATTCATAGTTTTGAAATGCTTCAAAAGGATCTACATCAAAAGCTGAAGTAGGCGGAGAAATGATTTCTGCTGCATCTGCTTCAATGGGTGCCTGCGGTTGCTTTTCTTGGTAAGGTTTAATAGGTTCTCTCTTGTATGAGAGTTTTTTATTGTCTTGATTGTCTTTAGGTAATTCGATACCGGTTTGGCTTGCCAGGTCTTTAATCACCTCGATGAAATTGCGATTATCAATATCCATCATAAAGCGAATTGCATTTCCATTGGCTTGGCAACCGAAACAGTGGAAATATTGCTTATCACGGTAGACGTGAAAAGAAGGTGTTTTCTCTTGATGAAAAGGACAACAGCCTGAATAGGTACGACCTGACTTTTTTAATTTCACACGTTGGCCAATAAGATCGACGATGTCAGTTCGATCTAAAATTTGATCAATCGTATGTTGTGGAATTGCCATAATTAAAAAGCCAAAAGAATGAGGAATAAAGTGATTGAATTAAGTCTATCCTAAACACTTAAGACGATAAATAAAGCCATGCAATAAAAAAGGTGGGTAATCCCACCTTTTTTGATTCATAAGAATGGATTATTGACGCTGTGGGTCGTACATACTTTCATTTGCTGGCGCACTTTCCACATTGTGATCTTTATTACCAAGCAAGCCAAAGCTTAAGCGATTCAATAAACTGGGTTGTGTATTGGTGTTGTCAGATTGCTCTGCTGATACTTCTGCTGTTGTTTGACTGCGTGCTTCACGACCTAAAATACCTAAGGTTGCACGATTTAACCAACTTCCATCTTTACGTGCTGCGCGTAAATCGACCTCACCATTAGACTTCACAAGATGAGGGTAGTTTAGCTTTAGCACTTCAACGTATTGTTGAGATGTTGCCTTGTCACCGAGTTTATCGTATCCGTAAGCAATCGTTGCAAGCGCTTCTGGTACTTGAGGTGTTTGAGGGAAATGTTCCACAACCCATTGTCCACGCTCAACTGCTGCAAGCCAAGCTTTACGCTTTAAGTTAAAGCGAGCCGCATTCATTTCACTTTCAGCAAGTTCTTGACCAATAAACTTCATGCGCTGAGCAGCATCTACAGCATACTGACTACTTGGGAAACGACGAATGAAATCAACAAAATTTTGATATGCAACTTTCAAATAGCTGACATCACGATGAGCCTGTTGGAGTGATGTGTAGCGGATGAGACCATCATAGTTTTGCTCCATATTCGCCACACCACGAACATAGTAAGCATAATCAACATTAGGATGTTGAGGGTTTAACCGAATAAAACGGTCTGCTAGAGCAATAACAGCTTCATAGTCTTTTTGTTGAAAACGAGCATATAAAAGATCGAGTTGAGCTTGTTGAGTATATTGACCTGTAGGGTAATAAGTTTCAATTGCTTCTAATGATTGTGCTGCATCGCTATATTGACCACGATCTAATGCTTTTTGTGCTTTATCGAAATAAGATTGTTCGGTTGATTTAGGTCCAGTATCCACAACATCCTTCTTGGGATTACTGCTACAGCCCACAAATGTTGCTGCTAAGCCTAGCGATAAAGCAAGCATTGTAACTTTATAACGTGGTAGCGACATAAAAATTCCTCTGTTTATACGGGCAATAGGCTACAATTGCACTATTAAACCACTTTTGTCCGAATGAGCAAATGACTTCAGCACAAACTTCTAATTCTAATTTCCCAGAAATCGACATCAATTTACTTGAAGACTCTGAGGATGCAGATAACCATACTTCAGCCCCAACTGCAACACGTTTATCGTTGCAATTTCAAGTGGATGAGAGTTCTCTTGGTCAGCGAATAGATCAAGTTGCAGCACTCGCTTGGAACGAATTTTCGCGTGAAAAATTGAAACAATGGTTGAAGGATGGTCATTTGTTGGTAAATGGTCAAGTTGTGAAACCAAAATATAAAAGTGAAGGGAATGAGCTACTCACGCTTGATGTAGAGCTTGAAGCCCAAGTCACCAGTCAACCTGAAAATATCCCTTTAGATATTATTTATGAAGATGATGACATCTTAGTCATTAACAAGCCAGTGGGGATGGTTGTACATCCTGGCGCAGGAAACCCGAATGGTACTTTGGTTAATGCACTTTTATATCATTTTCCTAAATCAGCAGAATTATCTCGAGCTGGTCTAGTACACCGTATCGATAAAGATACTAGTGGTCTCTTGGTTGTAGCTAAAAATTTAGAAGCTCAATTTTCCTTAAGTAAACAGTTAGCGAAAAAATCAGTTTATCGAATTTATGATTTAATTTGTTATGGCAATATTATTGCAGGCGGTAAAATTGATGAGCCGATTAAACGTCATCCTGTAGATCGTGTAAAAATGGCGATCTTACCAGGTGGTCGTGATGCCGTGACTCACTATAATGTGAAAGAAAGATTCCAAAATTTCACACGTGTTCAAGCACAATTAGAAACTGGACGTACTCATCAGATTCGTGTGCATTTCACTTATATTGGTTTCCCTTTGGTCGGTGATCCAGTTTATGTCAGTCGTGTCAAAGTACCTGCAGGTGCTTCGGAAAAACTTGCTACTCATTTACGAGAGTTTAGACGTCAAGCACTTCATGCATCAAAATTGGGGTTAGTACATCCACGGACAGGTGAAGAAATGATGTTTGAAGCACCATGGCCTGAAGATTTCACAGCATTACTTGAGACTCTTCGTACGGAAAATAAGGCTTACTAAATTAAAGGAAAGTTTACATGCAAATTGTGCAAGGTTTGCCCAAAGGTGTCGTGGTAGGACAAACAGAATTGAGTCACCCTCACGCACTGAAAACACCACAGACTGATTTAGAAGGTTTTAACTTGGCGTTGCATGTAAATGATCAACCAGAACGTGTTCATCGGCATAGAATGAGCTTGTTAAATGACTTTTCAGTCTATGGGGTGAATCGATTAACTTGGATGAACCAAACGCACAGTACAATCTGTCACGTTGTAAATGATGACATGAGCTTACACGCCCTAAATGGCGATGGTTTAGTGACACAGCAAAAACAACATGCATTAATGATGATGACGGCAGATTGTTTACCGGTGGTTCTCGGTAACAAAGATGGTACTGAAGTCGCTAATTTGCATGCAGGTTGGCGAGGATTGGCAAATGGCATTATTGAAAATACAGTCAATGCCATGAGCACTCAACCCTCTTGGGCGTGGTTAGGTGCGGCAATTAGTCAGCCATGCTTTGAAGTGGGTGAAGAAGTAATGCACACATTCTGCGATAGGATTCCAGAATTAAGTTCAGCATTTCAAAAGGGAGATCTAGAGGGTAAGTATTACGGAGATCTCTATGCGATTGCTCGCCATATATTGAAAAGTTTAGGGGTGGAACAGGTTCTTGGAGGTGAGCGATGTAGCTACACGGAGGATCAAACATATTATTCTCATCGCCGTAATTCAAAAACCGGCCGCATGGCGACATTTGTCTTCATGGAGTGAAAAGAATTTATTTAGTTTCAATCAGATCGTTTGGGTATTTAAATGATGACTTTCTTAAAGCTCATCATCTTTACTTATGTTTGAGATTTTATTTAATCACTTCGATCTGTTGTATATTTAAATGAAAGATTTAAATAAAAATACATTAATTTACAAGTTGCTAAGTTGATATAAGTGATTCATTACTAGACCATTTTTTTTGAAATATGAATTATTTAAATACAAAAAATGTTAGATCAATCACAATTTGATAGTAAAAATTTATATAATAGTGAATATTACATTGTCTTTTTGTTAGACAAGACATAAAAATAAAAAATTGTGGAGACAATGATGATCTTAATAGGATTCGCGAAATCAAGAAATTTTTGTATTCCTGTCATCTATGGATTGACTTCAATAACATTAGCGTATGCTGCTCCAATGCAAGAACTGACTGACGCTGAACTTTCACATGTTGAAGGTAAAGCACTCATGAGCTTAAGCTATATTTCACCTGCAGATTCCGTCAATAAGAATTCTGGTCAAAATATTGGATTTTATAAAATGGGAATGGAAGCCCAATTAGATTTAAATGCTAACATCAAAAGATTGCAACTTGGATGCGGTGGAGTAAATGGTGCAAACGGTTGTGATATTGATATCGATAACTTAAGTTTGTCAGGGGTTGCAGAAACTCGTGAAGGACGAGTCCAATCAAGTGCCCAACTAACCAATCCATTTTTAGAGTTTGCTATAAAAAACCCAGATTCAGCTTCCACACGTGAAATGGTTGGTGTTCGTTTAAGTGCAGAAAAAGTACTAGGATTATTAACGCTTGGTAGTGAGAACTCTGAAAAACCAAATGGTATCAATAGTTTAAGTGGCTATCTGAAGATTAGGGACGCTGTTGGAACTGCGACAACAGCAGCTCGTTCTGGTGTAAATTTTAACAATCTTGGAGAATTAGTTTACGGAAAAGCAAAGAGTACAATAGGTTTCGTAAGTGCAGACTTTACGTCTAATGATTATGCTTTAAATTTAGCTGAGGGAAGCGGCTCTTTAAAAATTAATGGCCAAACTATTAGTGGTAACAGAATGTCAAATGTCTATTTAACAGGTGTTGCTCGAATAGATAACAT
This sequence comes from Acinetobacter sp. ANC_7635, assembly GCF_056779945.1. Taxonomy (NCBI): domain Bacteria; kingdom Pseudomonadati; phylum Pseudomonadota; class Gammaproteobacteria; order Moraxellales; family Moraxellaceae; genus Acinetobacter; species Acinetobacter sp. ANC_7635. The sequence goes on from NZ_JBWYIS010000002.1 coordinate 10,671, forward strand.
TGCATTGTCAGGTAAAATTTCTGCAAATGCTAAACTCTGGGGGCTTGTGCCTATACCACTATCTGGTGACATTACGGGTAATGTTTCAAACCTAAATGTAGATGTTAAAGTTTCAGAGAACCTTGGATATATTCACCGCTTACCTTTGAGTAATCCATTTTCTCTATCGGTGCAAAAACAAGATATACATTGGACTGGAGCGAGTGTTGCTGCTCAGACAGGTTGGTGGCTTTCAATCGAGGACCCAATTGATATAGGTAATGTTACTCCGAGTCAAAAAGTGGTTGTGACAGATGCAGTGATTAAACAAGTTGTACCGCTAATTAGTAATTATTTACAGGCTAATCCAATCGAATGTGGTTTTTTAGCAACAAGTTGTTTAGCAGGTAATTTTAGATTAGGTGAGGTTCCATTAACAAATTCAAGAGTGAATATGGATTTGGTAAACTTACAGTTAAAAAATCAATCCTTTGCCCCAAACTGTTATGGAAGTTTAAAATTCTGCTAAATAATAGATATACTTGAGTTTTAAGTTTGCATTTCATCGGATAAATTGGAATATACATCACATTTTAAAAATCAATAATGTGATGTAAGTCTCTAGAAAATATTAAATTTTATTTTAATTTCTATATTTTAATTCATTTAGCAAGTTTTAAGCCTCTTTATTTTTTTCATTAATTTATAGATAGTAATGATGTTGCTTATGGATTAAGCCTGAATAAAAATAATATGGAGACTCTAATGTTGAAGAGTTTACTTGGTTCTATCAAATTGATTTTCTCAACATCATGCTTAGTGTTGATTCCTTTGTATGCAACGGCTAATAACATTCATAATGATTTAAAAATGATGAGTGATGAAGAGTTATCAGCGACAAATGGCCAAGCTTTGTTAAGTATGAGTTATATTGATCCCAATGATGGGGCAAACAATATGCGAGGTAAAGGTGTTGGCTTTTATAAGCTTGGAATGGAAGCAGATATAGAACTCAATGCAAATATTAAGCATTTACAACTTGGCTGTGGTGGTATTAATGGAGCAGGTGGATGTGACATTGATATCGAAAATCTGAGTTTGAGTGGTATGTCAGACACTAGAGAAGGTCGTGCTGGTTCTTCAGCCAAGCTAACCAATCCATTTTTAGAGTTCGCGGTAAAAAATCCAACATCTGCATCAACTCGAGAAGTTGTGGGTTTGCGTCTCAGTGCTGAAAAAGTATTAGGTTTACTGACGCTTGGTGATGAAAACTCTGACAAACCGAATGGTATTAACTCACTCAGTGGTTATTTAAAAATTAATCCCACTCAGGGTATGGGCTATACTAATGCTCGAAGTATGACTTATGCTGATACTGGTCAAACTATCGATGGAAAAGTGAATGCAAGAATTTGTTTAATTTGTATTATCGCACCTACTTTGACACTCGATTTTAAATCGAATAATTACAATTTAGCATTACAAGAAACGACGGCACCAATTCAGATTAATGGAACTACGGTCTCTGGTACTCGAATGAGTTCTGCACAATTGACAGGTGTTGCCAATATTAATCAATTGAATTTTGGTGGTAATCTCACGGCTAATATCCAAGTGCTAGGGGTAGGATTACTGAATTTGCAAAAAGAGGTCAGTGGTAACATTACGGGCTTAAAAGCCAACATTACGGTAGATCAAAATCTAGGTTTAATTCATAAAATCCCTATAAACAATCCATTCTCACTCTCTGTTCAAAATAGTGAGATCTGGTGGCCAAATGCTGATGTTGCTGCACAGCAAGGTTGGTGGATGGCATTTAATGATTCGATCAATATTGGAGATGTTACACCTGAGAAGCGTATTGATATTACAAATGATGTGTTAAAACAAGTGGTTGGACCAATCAGTGATTATATCAGTCGAAATCCTCCATCTTGTAATGCACTTGATTGTCTGTTTGGTGACAAACTTGGTGTTGGAAATGTTCATTTGCCGAATACCAATGTAAATTTTCCATTAAAAGATCTACAACTTAAAAATCAAACCTTTGCTCCAAACTGTTATGGAAGTTTAAGGTTCTGTTAATAAAAAAACCGCTCATATGAGCGTTTTTTTTATTTATGAAAAATTCTTGCTTTATCACGCTGCCAATCGCGGTCTTTTTCAGTGGCACGTTTGTCGTGTAACTGTTTACCTTTAACAAGCGCAATTTCGAGTTTGACTAAACGACCTTTCCAATAGCACGCCAAAGGTACACATGTGTAACCTTTTTGATTGATCGCCCCTTGGAGTTTCTCGAGTTCACGACGTGAAAGAAGTAGCTTACGAGTACGTGTTGCTTCGGGAACGATATGAGTTGAAGCAGAAAGAAGAGGTTGAATTTGAGCACCAAATAAATAAGCTTCATTATTTTTGAAAATAATATAGCTTTCCGTGATACTCATGCGTCCAGCGCGAAGAGATTTTACTTCCCAACCTTGTAACGCTAAACCAGCTTCAAATTTTTCCTCAATAAAATAATCGTGACGTGCACGTTTGTTGAGCGCAATAGTGCCACTATTATTTTTTTTTACTACAATCGATTTCGACATAATACAAATATTCCAAGATTAGGCCTATTTTGCCTCAAACTTGGCTTGAGGTGAAGTCATTTCACTGTCAACAAGTGTGCGTGTGAATTGAGTTTTTGTTAAACTATGCGCCTACATAATAATCTTAGAGTATAAATGGATGTCTAAAACTCGTGTCATCTATCCGGGAACATTCGATCCTATTACCAATGGTCATATTGATCTTGTCTCTCGTGCTGCAAAAATGTTTGATGAAGTTGTAGTTGCGATTGCAATTGGTCATCACAAAAATCCAGTGTTTAGTTTAGATGAGCGAGTTGCGCTTGCAAAATCATCATTAAGCCATTTAGATAACGTAGAATTTGTTGGTTTTGATGGTTTGTTGGTGAATTTTTTTCAAGAGCAAAAGGCAACAGCTGTACTCAGAGGTTTAAGAGCAGTATCTGACTTTGAATATGAGTTTCAACTTGCAAATATGAATCGTCAATTAGATTCAAATTTTGAAGCTGTATTTTTAACGCCGTCAGAGCAATACTCGTTTATTTCATCCACGTTAGTTCGTGAAATTGCACGTTTGAAAGGTGATGTGACGAAATTTGTGCCAAAAGCAGTTGTTGAGGCATTTGAACGTAAGCATCAGCAAGGTTGGTAGAGTGTCTTTAATTATTACGGATGAGTGCATCAATTGTGACGTTTGTGAGCCTGTATGTCCAAATGAAGCGATTTATATGGGTGAACTGATCTATGAAATTGATCCAAACCTATGTACTGAATGTGTTGGTCATCATGACCAACCCCAGTGTTCATTATTCTGCCCAGTAGACTGTATTCCTAAAGATTCTAATCATGTGGAATCTGAGGATGAATTGCTGGAAAAGTATAAAAAACTAATTGCTCAAAAAAGCACGAGCAATTGATCTCAAAGTTTGTTAAGATGCGCCACTTGAAGTGAGCCAGACGATCGCTGCTGTGGAGGTCTTCGTGACTAAAGCAGGGGAGGAAAGTCCGGGCTTCATCGGGCAAGGTGCCAGGTAACGCCTGGGAGGCGTAAGCCTACGGAAAGTGCAGCAGAGAGTAGACCGCCATTTTGCAACTGAACTTCGGTTTAGCCTAGAGAATGGTAAGGGTGAAAGGGTGCGGTAAGAGCGCACCGCATGACTGGTAACAGTTCATGGCATGGTAAACCCCACTTGAAGCAAGACCAAATAGGAATCCTTAAGGTATGGCCCATACTGGATTCGGGTAGGTCGCTTGAGCATATGAGTGATTGTATGCCTAGAGGAATGATCGTTCTAGACAGAACCCGGCTTATCGGCTCACTTCAACAAATTTTGATCAAACAGTGCCGATATTACTTGACGGATACATCAATCAAGTAGATAATGCGCCCACAGTTTACGGCTATGTAGCTCAGTTGGTTAGAGCACCGCACTCATAATGCGGGGGTCACAGGTTCAAGTCCCGTCATAGCCACCATTTTTATAGACCACACTCACTAGTGTGGTCTTTTTTTATGTGTGAAATCTTGAGTTTTCATTGGCACTGAATAAGCTGAGAATCTAACTTAATTTTTGGAAACTCTTGTTCAAATTGTGCTAAAACGGCTGTCTGATTTACATTTGAAAACACAATATTTTGCAAGCTTTCAATTTTTTGCTCAGACAAATAAAGCTGTGCACAATGAAGAGCAACCGCATTCTCTTTACTCACGGCAAGTTTATGATCTTCAGGAATGACATCAATATGCACGAGCTTTTGTTGAGCACGGCTTAATTGAACTAGAGTTCGTTTTTGTTGCATGGTTATAAAGTTTTGAGCATTGATCCATTGAGCGACATCCATGCGTACACCGTGATAATTCACAAATATGGGATAAATCGTTTGGCATCCGCTCACAAGGCTTAAAGAGCATATGAGAATGAAATATTGAGGATTGAGCATGATTTTGATGTCATTGAAACCTTACTATTACAATAAAATCATATAATTATGGATTAATTTTGTTCAAATAAGGTTTATTTGTATAAAGGGTGATCATTAGTGCTTTCGTATGCTTGACGATACAACGATAACTTAAGATAATGCGCACACAGTTTACGGCTATGTAGCTCAGTTGGTTAGAGCACCGCACTCATAATGCGGGGGTCACAGGTTCAAGTCCCGTCATAGCCACCATTTTTATAGACCATGCTCACCGCATGGTCTTTTTTTTATTTCTCAAAATGTTTTGAGATAATATCAAGTGTAGATTGTGCTTGATAAAAAGGCTGAATCAAACTTTGAATTAATTGTTCTAGAACGCCAAAATCATTTAACATGCTGATAAGCTGAGGTGCAAAACGATGGGCTTCGATCACTAAATCTTCTTGAGTTAGTCCAACAGCCGTGAGTAAAGCTTGTAAACTGTAATCACCAAAATATTCATAGAACTCATCAACCACTTCTAAAATGATGGACTGAATCTCAGAGGACTGGCGTAAATTTCTCCAGGTTTCATAGACCAGAATAAAAAAATCTTCGACATCAATGGCCTCAATCTGCTCAAGCTGAGCTGAAATTTTTTGAAATTGGAGATCTGACCAAATATGTTGAATGATTTCATAAAGTTCATTTTGAGGCAGTGTGATAATTTCGCCTAATTGAACCAATATTGCATTTGCAAGTTGGGATTCTAGTTTTAACTCTAATGTGTGTTGCTGATCTTGGAGAAAATTAAAAATCTTTGATTTGACCGTATTATTTTGAACTTTATTTTTTCGAAGCCTATCCAGCCAAGGTGTATATTTTTCTAAAATTTGATTTGCTAATTGAAGACTTACTGCATGCGCCTTCTCATTACTTAAAATTTGTTGTTTTAAACCATAACGTACTTGATCTAATTCAAGAATTTTATTTAGCCAAAGCCCAAAATCATGGTCAGAAATTAAATCTCCGATTAAAGCATTTGAATCCTTTAAATGAAGGTAAATACGTTGTGCAACTGCGCCAATAAACTCTAGTAAATCAGGTCCAAGATTTAATTCAAAAGCATATTTTGAAACAACAGCATGAAGTTGTTCAAGATTTACAATGTCTTTTAGTTTGATTCGATTGAACTGAGCATAAGCCTCTGAAACAAACGTGTCTAGTACAGCATTAGATTCAGCATTTAATAAATACTGTTGCGTAAACCGAATTTGCTCAAGCATAAGTGCTTGAGCAAATTGATTGAGTTGTGTCGAGTTAGACACCTGCTTTCCATCCATTTACGATTGGATAGCGGCGTTCGCGGCTAAATGCACGAGAGGATATACGTGGACCAATTGCACCCTGACGGCGCTTATATTCGTTGCGATCAACCAATCCAATGACTTTAGTCACGATATCTCGATCAAAACCTTTAGAAATAATATCTTCAAGACTCTGATCTTCTTCAATATATGCATATAAAATTGCATCAAGAACATCGTAAGGTGGTAAAGAGTCTTGATCTTTTTGATCAGGGCGCAATTCAGCAGAAGGTGGGCGAGTAATCACACGTTCAGGGATTACAGGCGTATCTTCCAAACTATTACGGTATTTTGCTAACTCAAATACAATCGTTTTATAAACATCTTTAAGTACAGCAAAACCACCGACCATATCACCGTACAGTGTGCAGTAACCAACAGATAATTCAGATTTGTTACCTGTAGATAAAACAAGATTACCAAATTTATTCGACAGGCCCATTAATAAGGTGCCGCGTGCGCGAGCTTGTAAATTTTCCTCAGTTGCATCAGCAGGAGAATTGCCGAAGAATGGGTGTAATGTCTGCATAAAGCTGTTGACGATTGGGTGAATTTCCGCAATACCAAAAGTTACTCCCATGCGTTTTGCCTGCTCAGTCGCGTCTTCAACACTGATTTGAGAGGTATATGTGTAAGGCATCATAACCGCTTGAACTTTATCTGCTCCAATAGCATCGACAGCGATTGCAAGAGTGAGCGCTGAGTCAATACCACCAGAGAGACCAAGAATGACACCAGGGAAACCTGAGCGTTGTACATAATCTCGTGTTGCTAAAACCAAAGCTTGGTAAATTTCTGCAATCGTATCTAATGCAGGTGCTTTGGTAGCGGCTTTAAAAGATTTAAGCTCTGCTTCATATTCAACATGAAAAAGGTCTTCTTTAAAGCTTGGTGCTTCAAGTACAACTTCACCATTTGCATTTACAACGAAACTTGTTCCGTCGAAAATGAGATCATCTTGCCCACCCACTTGGTTGACATAAACAAGATTGAGATTCAATTGTTTAGCTAACTCTTTAAGCGTAACAACACGGTGTTGAGGCTTTCCAACTTCGTATGGTGAGGCATTTAGCACAAGAACAGTTTCAACATTTAGTTTGGCAAGTTGTTGTACACTCTCTAGCGTCCAGACATCTTCGCAAATTAATACACCGAATTTATGTCCTAAATATTCAAATACAAGGTGTTGATGACCCTCAGCGAAATATCTCTTTTCATCAAAAACACTATAATTTGGTAAATTTTGCTTGTTATAAATACCTAATACTTGCCCATCTTTCATAACGGCTGCAGAGTTATAGCGTGCACCCGAATCAGCTTGATTAACAAAACCAAATACCATCACAATGTCTTTCACTTCAGCCAGTTTTTCGAAAGCTGATGCTGTACGTTTGCTTAGGCTTGGACGAAGTAGGAGATCCTCTGCAGGATAGCCAATGGTCGAAAGTTCAGGAAACACAATGATATTGGCATTTTGCTGTTTGGCTTCGTTAGCGAGTTCAATCATTCGTTGAACATTGGCTTCTAAATTGCCGACAAATGGAGAGAATTGAGCAAGAGAAACTTTAAAACTATTCATTTAAACCAAGTCCTATCCTATAGGTTTATATACAGCACGTGCTGATTTTATTGGAGTAATTATTCAGCTGTGTGTATGTGATATTACATAACTGCCAAATGGCTCAAATTTACATCATTAAAACATGATAAAAGATCTTATTTCTTGCACAGCAAAAACTACGATTCATATGTATTCTATCTAAAATAAAAGTAGATACTAGCTTTTGCCATTGTTTGTACATAAAAAATTAAATCGTAATGGATTTGCGACACAGTAAATCAGATGTCAAAGCTGATATGGTGTTTCTGATTCACAAATCAATAGCTTGAATAAAAAATATTCTTTTAATTTTACAATTTTTATTGATTCAAAATAATATTTGGAATCTTTTTCAAAAATATATCTCTAGCTATATCGCCTTGTTGTTCAATGTTGTAGTCATTGAAATTTTTTTTAGGGTCAAATTTATAGGCATAAGGATTATACTTTTTGAAGGAAATAAAATACGCACTTTGAAGAAAAGCGCCTTTGAGCAAAACATTTTGTCCTTGTTGGTGTTGTAAAATATGAGTCATCTCGTGAATGAAAATTCCTTGATAGATTTTATTTTCTTTCGAATAGTCAGTTTTGAAATGTTTGTTGCGAATATGCAAATAGCCCTTTGGCGCCATAAATACCGCTGAGGGTTGCCACGGTAGAAACGGATGATTCATGATTTTCACCCTGTCATAATCTATAAGATCACCAAAGACACTTTGGCTCAACGTGATTTCACCTTGGGTGAGTGATCTACATCTAAAAGCGTCAAATTTTATCCATTTTAAAATAAGTGGCATCCACAACATCATACTTATTTCTTAATCTACTTAAAGTTTATGTGACATTCAAAATATCACTATTTGGAATCATTACTTGTTAAAAATGGTGTTGACCTTTAATGATAATGAAATGGTATTTACTGATTAAAACTTAATAATTTTGTTAGACAATCTTGATGAATGAGCAATTATGCCATCTCTAAAGATTTATTATGCAAATGGCTATTTCGTCTTTTTATCTTAATTTTTTAGAAACGTCGAAGAATTCACATTATTTGAATTTATTCACTGAGATAAAAGAGAAGGTTCGCCATGTTATTAACTCAGCCACTAAAAAAAATTTCTAAATTTCTAAACGGTTCTAAATTTGATCCTGAGAATCAATCAAAAGCTATTCCAATTCGTCATATGAAATTTGATTTTGATCATCAAAAGATTGATCCAAAATTTTATTTGAATGCGGAATTAGCAAGTGCTTACTTTGCCTCACTTTCAATTTTTTTAACCTATGGTGAGGATCTCGTTATTGATACAGCACGTTATCATCGTGACTTTATTCAAGATCCATTACTGAAGCAAAGAGTGACAGCGCTGATTGGGCAAGAAGCTTTACATTCTAAACTTCATGAAGAATTAAATGACGCTTTTTTAAAGGCAGATTTGCCTGTCAAATTGTTTAGATTTCTGGCGCATCACGTTTTTGAATATGGTTTTAATCGGTTGCCTCAGCCAATGAAATTATCGCTTATGGCTGGGATTGAGCATTTTACCGCAGTGCTTGCTGAATACATGATGAATCATGAGCATATTTTCTTCGAATCTCAAGATGAGAAACAACGCGCAATTTGGATGTGGCATATGCTTGAGGAATCAGAGCATAAAGATATTGCATATGATGTGTTCCAACTTCTTTCGAGTAACTATGCTTTAAGAATAGCAGGCTTTTTCCCAGCGCTTATTACGATTTTAGTGCTGATTTCTGCTGCATCACTAGTTGTGCCATTTTATCGTAAGCCATCAAATCTAATCAGTTTAAGTTATTACAAAGATATGTACCGAAGTGTAGGTTTGATTTTTGGTCTAAAAGATGGTGTTTATGGCAGTTCGATCAAACATATTTTCGAATATCTCAAACCAGACTTCCATCCGAATGATCATGATACATCAGCGTTTTTAGAGTACTACAAAGAACGTTTATTAAATCCAGTGGATGGTATTTTAACACCATACTTTACGAAGGAATTCATGCCTGCTTTAAAGGTATAAGAATAAGGATAGTTCATGCTTTTTTTTAAGAAGAAAATTAAACCGAGCCATCAGGCTTATGCTGTGGTAACGGGTGCGGGAAGTGGTATTGGACGCAGTTTTGCATTGGAAATTGCAAAACGTGGTGGTCAAGTGGTGTGTGCTGATATTAATTTAGCTGCAGCTGAAGAAACTGTTCAGCTGATTTCTCAGACCACAGGGCAAAAAGCATTTGCTGAATCCTGCGATGTGGGAAAAAAGGAAGATGTTGAGCGAGTGGCGAATCAAGCAGAAAACCTTTTTAATCATCCTGTGACACTTGTTATTAATAATGCTGGCGTGGGGTTAGGTGGTAAGTTTGATGAGATGACACTAGAAGATTGGCAATGGTGTATGCATGTCAACTTATGGGGCGTGATTCATGGTTGCCACTTTTTTGTACCGAAGTTTAAACAACAAGGTTATGGGGCAATTATTAATGTTGCTTCAGCAGCAGGATTTACAGCTGCACCTGAAATGACAGCTTATAACGTGACGAAATCTAGTGTACTTGCATTATCTGAAACGTTATCTGCAGAACTACATCAAGATAATATCCGTGTGAATGTGCTTTGCCCAACTTTAGTACCTACTAATATTATGAAGAATGGGCGATTACCTTCCAATTACTCGGGTTTAGCGGATGATTTATTGCAGAATCATGCATTTGTCACAAGCGATCAAGTTGCACAAAAAACCTTAAACAATTTAGATAAAGGCATTCTTTATACGATTCCACAACCAGACGCGAAATTATTTTGGTTGATGAAGCGTGCTTCACCGACCTTATATACCAAAATGTTAGGTGTAGGTTATCCATGGTTTAAGCGTTTTGTAAAATAATAGAGAGATAAAAGAATGACACTCGATAACGAATTAGAGAGCAATGCAGATTTAAAAATTCAAACTGCTGATCAATCTGAAAAAGCAGAAGTAAAAGTAAAGAAAAAAAATAACGCAGATAAAGAACTTAAAGTCGAACAATCACAAAAGGTGTATGACACGATTGTTGTTGGTGCAGGTATTTCCGGTATCGCTGCGGCATATAAAATGAATCAGGCAGGATATCGCGACTACATTGTGCTGGAAAAAGCGAACCGAGTTGGTGGTACATGGCGCGATAATAATTATCCAGGATGTGGATGTGATGTTCCTTCAGCCTTATATTCTTTTTCCTTTTCGCCAAGTCACAAATGGAGTCATTTGTTTGCCAAGCAGCCAGAAATCTTAAGTTATCTTGAGGAAGTGGTTGAGAAGCATCAATTGACTGAAAAAATCCAATTTAATCATGAATTAAAAACAGCACGTTGGGATAACGAGAAGGCGCAGTGGTCGTTAGAAACTTCTCAAGGAAAGTATCTAGCAAAAACGGTAATCTTTACAACGGGACCGATTACTGAGCCATCATTTCCAAAAATTAAGGGCATAGAAAGTTTCAAGGGGGAAATGTTTCACTCTGCAAGATGGAATCATGAGTACGATCTGAAAGGTAAACGTATTGCTGTTATTGGTACAGGTGCTTCAGCGATTCAATTTATTCCTCAGGTTCAGCCATTAGCGAAAGAACTCTTTGTGTTTCAGCGTACAGCACCTTGGGTGTTGCCAAAAGCTGATATGAATTTGAATGATCAAGCGAAATCACTGATCCAGAAATTTCCCGTTATTCAATCCACTTGGCGGAGCAGTATTGCCCAAATTTTAAATGGCATTAACTTTGGTTTGCGTAATCCGAAAGTGCTGAAGCCTGTGAATTTCTTAAGCAAACAATTATTGAAGTTGCAAATTCAAGATGATGAATTAAGAAAAAAAGTCACACCAAATTTTGATATTGGCTGTAAACGTCTTTTATTTGCCAACAATTACTATCCAGCATTGCAACAAGATAATGTGAAACTAATCAATGAGGGGTTGGTTGAGATTGATGGGAATACGGTCGTTGCGGCCAATGGTGAGCGTCATGAAGTAGATGTCATCATTTGGGGTACGGGTTTTGAGGTATCGCATCCGCCAATTGGTAAACGCATTTACGATATGGATGGGAAGCTCTTAGCAGATCGCTGGAAAAATAGTTCACCAGAAGCTTATTTAGGTGCAAGTATTACCAATGTACCAAATGCATTTTTGGTGCTAGGACCAAATATTCTGGTTTATGACTCATTTATTGGTATTGCTGAAGCTCAATTAGATTATATTCTTGATGGCCTACTAAAGATCAAAAAGCAAAATATTAACAAGCTTGTGATTAAAGACGACGTTGTTAAGCGACATAATCAATTGGTTCAAAAGCATCTTAAAACCACTGTATTTAATGCAGGGGGCTGTAAGAGTTACTATTTGGATGAAAATGGTCGTAACTTTGCAGCATGGCCATGGTCTCTTGCAAAATTAAAACAGCAGTTAAGCTCATTAAATTTGGATCATTATTCACAACACTGATCAAAAAAGCCTGATTTAATCAGGCTTTTTTTTGTTTGTAGATATTCTAGATATACGAGGTTTCTATTTCATTAGGGCTGAAAACAATATTTTGTTGTTAATCAGATAATAAAAAACCACCCAAAGGGTGGTTTTTTGACTGTCGACGCAGTTCGAATTAACGAACGATATCGCGTTGAACTTCGCCAGTGTAAAGTTGACGAGGACGTCCAATCTTGTATGGGCCGCTGTGCATTTCTAACCAGTGGCTGATCCAACCAACAGTACGTGCAAGTGCGAAGATTACAGTGAACATTTCTGTTGGGATACCAATCGCTTTAAGGATGATACCTGAATAGAAGTCAACGTTTGGATAAAGGTTACGCTTGATGAAGTATTCATCAGAAAGTGCGATACGCTCCAATTCCATTGCTAAAGCTAACTGTGGATCATTGATACCTAAAGCACCAAGAACTTCATCACAAGTTTCTTTCATTACTTTAGCACGTGGATCGAAGTTTTTATAAACACGGTGACCGAAGCCCATAAGTTTAACTTCTTTAGTCTTCACTTTTTCCATGAAGCCAGCAACGTTTTCTACAGAGCCGATTTCATCAAGCATCTTAAGAACAGCTTCGTTTGCACCACCGTGAGCAGGGCCCCAAAGTGCAGAGATACCAGCAGCGATACATGCATACGGATTAGCACCAGTAGAACCAGCTAAACGTACTGTAGACGTAGAAGCATTTTGTTCATGGTCAGCATGAAGCGTGAAGATACGATCCATTGCTTTTGCAAGAATAGGGTTAACTTTGTAATCACGATCTGCTGGAGTAGCAAACATCATGTACAAGAAGTTTTCTGCATAGCTTAAGTCATTACGTGGGTAAACGAATGGTTGACCAACAGTATACTTGTAGCTCCACGCAGCAAGGGTAGGAATTTTAGCAATCAAACGGATCGCAGTAATTTCACGGTGATCAACATTTTCGATATCAAGGTTGTTGTGATAGAACGCTGATAACGCACCAACAACACCAACCATAATCGCCATAGGGTGTGCATCACGGCGGAAACCGTTATAGAAGCGGCTAACTTGATCGTGAACCATAGTGTGGTTACGAACTTTAGCGTCAAACTCTTCTTTTTGCTCAGCTGTAGGAAGCTCACCATTTAATAATAAGTAGCAAGTTTCTAAATAATCAGCTTTAGTAGCTAGTTGGTCGATTGGATAACCACGGTGTAATAGAACACCTTTATTACCATCGATAAATGTGATTTTAGACTCGCAAGACGCTGTAGCCATAAAACCAGGATCAAAAGTGAAGTGACCTGCGGCCAATACATCTTTAACGTCGATTACATCTGGGCCCAATGTGCCGCTGTAAATTGGTAATTCAATTTCTTTGCCATCAAGCTGTAATACGGCTTTTTTGCCAGTTGCTTCAGACATTCAATAGATCTCCTGTCCTGGTGAATGTTTTATCTAACCCGAAATAATCTGTTGTAATCCGTGAGTTAGACGGTTTCAAAATTTGCTCTAAGCTTAGTGAGTAGTCAAAAATTGTCAATTATACTTATGGATAAAAATGACGACCTAAAGTGACTGGTTCTAAACTCAGTTAATCAGTAGGAATTTATCTGCTTTTCACTAGCGCCGCCGTATAATAAGACAATTTCAACGGTAGTGGCATAAAAAAAAAGACAAAAACGTGCATATTTTGATGATTTAAACCAAGTAATGCTTGATTATTAATACCTTTTATCAATATGTTAAAGGTTGTGAAAAGCGATTGTTTATAGAATTTGTCTGTTTTTTTAAGATGATAGACTGAATAAATAGACCAATAATGACAATGAAATATTTTTTTTCACTTTATTTACTAATTGATTAAAAAGTGTCTAATTTATAATGTTTCATTACATTTTAAGTGGTGAACTCAACATTAGAAAATGAAGTTTATTTTGTAATTAATTTATAAGTGCATATGATTTTTATCCTTTTTTACATTTGAAATTACTCAATTCAATTAGATAAAAAAACAATGACCATGTGAGCAATATTCATTTTTCTAATTAGTTTTAAAAGTACAAATTATTTGAGAATTAATTTTCTTTAAGTTTTTGAAAAATAAAATGAATATTATATTTCTTAAAAAAATATATTTTTGTAGTGAGTCGTGCTTTAGTCTAATTAAGACAAATCGAACATTTGAGTTCAGTAACACTAAATTAAAATAAATTGATATAAATATTAATAGCTTAGTGTTTGTATTTAAATAGAGAGATGACTTAACTGTAAGAAAGTAGATGTAAATGATTCTTATTTAAAAATATTTTATGGTTGACGCCTGCTTCGTAGGTTTGTAATTTGAAATTGCACGTTTTATAATTCCGTGTCGTATAAAGGTTTAGACAATTTATTTGTCTAACAAATGCCAGCTTTCCTTCGAATTAATTCCAACAAACTCCGGATGGAGTTTTTAACTACAGGATGCCCGCTGTGAAAAGCAACAGACCTGTCAATTTGTCCATGGGTCAAGTTTTAGACGTAAACTTAAAATCCCCTGTGGCTATTGCATCTATTTTACACCGTCTTTCAGGTGTCATCGTATTTTTACTCGTACCAGTTCTTTTATGGATCTTAGACAAATCATTGTCTTCTCCTGAGGGCTTTGCACAAGTTCAAGCTATTTTTGATAGCTTTATCGTGCGCTTCATCGTATGGGTATTTGTCGCTGGCTTAATCTACCACTTCATCGCAGGTATCAAGCATTTGCTTGCTGATATGGGTATCGCTGAAGAGTTACAAAGTGGTCGTGTAGCAGCAACAATCGCATTAATTTTATCTGCAATTGGTATCGTTGCATCATTTGTATGGATCGTACTCTAATGAAAAGTGCTACTGGTTTAACGGGTTCAGGTTCTCGCGATTGGTTTATCCAGCGTGTAAGTGCTGTAGTTTTAGCTGTTTATACTGTTGTGGTGTTTGGTTGGATCCTTTGTAATGGTGGTTTCAACTTCGAACAGTGGTACGGCTTTATGATGACATTACCGATGAAGATTTTATCTTTATTGGCAGTCTTATCTCTTGTTGCACACGCATGGATTGGTATGTGGCAAGTATTCACTGACTATGTGACGACTCGTCAAATGGGTCCATCAGCATCAGGTTTACGCCTAGTACTGACTTCAGCAGTCATTATTGCTGTATTTGCATATGCGATCTGGGCAATCCAGATTTTTTGGGCGAATTGATAGGAAACAATCATGGGCGCTATAAACCCTAAAGAAGATTATACAAATATTCCACACGAAACTTTCGATGCTGTCATCGTTGGTGGTGGTGGTTCTGGTATGCGTGCTTCTTACCAACTTGCTCAAGCTGGTTTGAAAGTTGCGGTATTGACTAAAGTATTCCCAACGCGTTCTCACACTGTAGCTGCACAGGGTGGTATTGGTGCTTCTCTTGGTAACATGCAAGAAGATAACTGGCACTACCATTTCTATGACACAGTAAAAGGTTCTGACTGGTTAGGTGACCAAGACGCAATTGAGTTTATGACTCGTGAAGCGCCACAAGTTGTATATGAACTTGAACATCTAGGTATGCCATTTGACCGTAACGCTGACGGCACAATTTACCAACGTCCATTCGGTGGTCACTCTGCGAACTATGGTGAAAAAGCTGTTCCTCGTGCTTGTGCTGCTGCCGACCGTACAGGTCACGCACTTCTTCACACGCTTTATCAAAGCAACGTGAAAATGGGTACACAATTCTTCGTAGAATGGATCGCGCTTGATTTGATCCGTAATGAAGCAGGTGATGTACTTGGTGTTACAGCAATTGACCAAGAAACAGGTAAAATTGCAGTATTCCAAGCGAAAGCAACATTGTTTGCAACGGGTGGTGCTGGTCGTGTTTACCGCGCATCTACAAACGCATATATCAACACTGGTGATGGTCTTGGTATGGCTGCTCGTGCAGGTATTCCATTACAAGATATGGAATTCTGGCAATTCCACCCAACGGGTGTTGCAGGCGCAGGCGTATTGTTAACTGAAGGTTGTCGTGGTGAAGGTGCAATCCTTCGTAACAAAGACGGCGAACCGTTTATGGAGCGTTATGCTCCAACTTTGAAAGACTTGGCACCACGTGACTTCGTATCACGTTCTATGGACCAAGAGATCAAAGAAGGCCGTGGTTGTGGTCCTAAAGGTGATTATATCCTTCTTGATATGACGCACTTGGGTGCTGATACGATCATGAAACGTCTTCCATCTGTATTTGAGATTGGTAAGAAGTTCGCGAACGTTGACATCACAAAAGAGCCAATTCCTGTTGTACCAACAATCCATTACCAAATGGGTGGTATTCCAACTAACATTCATGGTCAAGTTGTTGTTCCTGAATCGCGTGAAACTACTCCGCTAGAAGCACATTACGACAAAGACAGCGATACTTATTCTACCAATGCTGCGGATCGCAATTTCACTAAACCAGTGAAAGGTTTCTATGCGATTGGCGAATGTTCATGTGTGTCTGTACATGGTGCTAACCGTTTAGGTACAAACTCATTGCTTGACTTAGTTGTATTTGGTAAAGCTGCTGGCGAACATATCATTGACTATGTGACTAAGCATCACGGTGATGAATATGCGCCGCTTCCAACAACTGTGCTTCAGCAAACTGTCGAGCGTATCCGTCGCTTAGATGAGTCAACTTCTGGTGAGAATGCGCAAGAAGTTGCTGATGCAATTCGCGATATCGTTCAAGATCATGCAGGTGTATTCCGTACAACTGAACTTCTTGAAAAAGGTGTGAAAGAGATTCTGGCACTTGAGCCTCGTATCCGTAATATCCACTTAAAAGACAAATCAAAAGTATTTAATACTGCGCGTATTGAAGCACTTGAAGTGGAAAACTTATACGAAGTTGCAAAAGCAACCTTAATCTCTGCTGCTGCACGTAAAGAATGTCGTGGTGCGCATACTGTTGTAGATTTTGAAGAATCTCCAGATCATCCAGCATATCCTTACGGCCGTCGTGATGATGAGTGGATGAAGCATACTTTATGGTTCTCTGCTGATAACCGTCTTGAGTACAAGCCAGTACGTTACAAGCCTTTATCAGTTGATGCTATTCCACCTAAACCACGTACATTCTAATTGGGAGAAGTAAGATGAGTAGAGGTACTCGTACATTTAATATCTACCGCTACGATCCTGATAAGGATAAAGCACCGTACATGCAAACATTCAAGCTTGAGTTGACTGATAAGCACCGTATGTTGCTTGATGCGCTACTTGCATTGAAAGTTCAAGACGAAACTTTAACGTTCCGTCGTTCATGCCGTGAAGGTATTTGTGGTTCAGATGGTGTAAACATCAATGGTAAAAATGGTTTAGCGTGTCTTTGGAACCTAAACGATTTGCCAGAAGTAATTACTATTCGTCCATTACCAGGTCTTCCAGTAATCAAAGACTTGGTTGTAGACATGAATCAGTTCTATGATCAGTACGACAAAATTCAACCGTTCTTGATTAATAATCAACCTGCACCACCTAAAGAGCGTTTACAATCTCCAGAAGAGCGTGAGCATCTTGATGGTTTGTATGAATGTATTCTTTGTGCATGTTGTTCAACGTCTTGCCCATCATTCTGGTGGAACCCTGATAAATTCTTGGGTCCTTCAGCATTGTTGAATGCATATCGTTTCATTATTGATTCGCGTGATACTGCTACTCAAGACCGTTTGGCTCGTTTAGACGATCCTTTCAGTTTATTCCGTTGTAAAGGTATCATGAACTGTGTATCAGTATGCCCTAAAGGTCTAAATCCAACAAAAGCGATTGGTCACATTCGTAGCATGTTGTTAGATCAAGCTGGATAATGCTGTTCCAAAAAAAAGCACACTTAGGTGTGCTTTTTTTTTAATCAAAACTTGATGTTAAATTTAGTTTTCGAGATATTTTGGTTGAAGTGGTTAGATTTGCCCCAATCATAAAAAAATATGCACTTTAGGGATAAATGAAAACGTTTTGCATCTGCAAATATCTTTTTAAAATGTTAAGATATCGGTTTTATGATCCAAGTTGCATGTATTTAAATCTATAATTTTAGGCTTTAGTCTAATAATTATGAATTTTAATAGAATTTATCTAAATGCACCTTATATTATCTCAATGGTTTATAGTTGTATTTAGCTAATTTATGAATGGTATGTGTCAATAAAATCAGTTTGAAGTGAAGTTCATGGTAGGATTTGAACAAAATTTTTAGCATGAATATTATTCAATCTGTACATTAAATCAACATTTTGGTGGTTTGGTGTTAAGCTGAAAGCAGGGATAATGAAATTGAAAAGTTGCTTTAGAAAAGACTAATATTTTTATTTTTTTCTAAGTCAATTTGCAAAAATTGCTCGGTAATTTTATCGAGTATAAAGATGAGTGATGATGCCAATGAGGGCGTTATGATTCGTCATTGGTATTAGAAACTCTCTAATGCTATACGCCCCATGGTCTTTTGTACCAGATGGGTGAATGTCAATTTACCGATTTGGCATTATCAATCATGGGCGAGCTTAGAAAGCTCCCTGTAATGTTTTGCAATAGGAAATGGGTCCACAAATGCAAGAAGTTGCTGACGCATTGCGTCTTGACACTGAACTTTCCGCTGACAGTGCAGCGTATATTGAAGAACTTTATGAGCAGTATTTAGTTGCTCCAGAATCAGTCGGTGCTGATTGGCAAGAATACTTTGGTAAGTTCCCAAAAGGGGATCAACCACACAGCAATGTACGTGAGCAATTCCTTTTATTGGGTCGTAACTCAAACCGTATTCAGCCTGTCGTTCAAAGTTCAGTTAGTTCTGAGCACGAGCGTCGTCAGATTGGAGTATTACAATTAATCGCTGCATACCGTAACCGCGGTCATCAAAAAGCAAAATTAGATCCATTAGGTTTGGCAAAACGAGAAGAAGTGCCTGATCTTGATCTAGCGGCTCATGGTTTAACCAAATCTGACTTAGATACTGTATTCAATACAGGTAATCTTGCAATTGGCAAAACTGAAGCAACTTTAGGTGAAATGGTCAATGCGATGGAGGCGACGTATTGCGCTTCTATTGGTGTTGAATATATGCACATTGTTGACACTAAAGAGAAACGTTGGATTCAACAACGTCTTGAAGGTGTGAAAGGTCAATTTGGTTTTTCAGCAGAACAAAAGAAACATGTTCTTGAACGTTTAACTGCAGCTGAAGGCTTAGAGAAATACTTAGGCAATAAGTATGTTGGTGCTAAGCGCTTTGGTGTGGAAGGCGGTGAATCTTTCATTCCGATGGTTGATGCTGTTATTCAACGCGCAGGTTCTGTGGGATGTAAAGAAGTTGTGATCGGTATGCCACACCGTGGTCGTCTCAACTTGCTTGTCAATATCATGGGTAAAAACCCAGCAGATCTTTTCGGTGAATTTGAAGGTAAATCACTTCACAAGAAAGGTTCTGGTGACGTTAAGTATCACCAAGGTTTCTCGTCAAACGTAATGACTCCAGGTGGCGAAGTTCATTTGGCATTGGCATTTAACCCATCACACTTAGAAATCGTAGGGCCTGTAGTTGAAGGTTCAGTACGTGCTCGTCAAGTTCGTCGTAAAGACATTGGTGGTGATGACGTATTACCAGTAATCGTACATGGTGATGCTGCATTTGCTGGTCAAGGTGTGAACCAAGAAACCTTCCAAATGTCACAAACACGTGGTTATACGGTAGGTGGTACAGTTCATATTGTTGTCAATAACCAAGTTGGTTTTACAACATCAGATCCACGTGATGCACGTTCTACTGAATACTGTACTGATATCGCGAAAATGATTCAGGCACCAATCTTCCATGTGAATGGTGATGATCCTGAAGCTGTATTGTTTGTTGCTCAACTTGCACATGATTTCCGTCATACTTTCCGTAAAGACGTTGTTATCGATATGTTCTGTTACCGTCGTCGCGGTCACAATGAAGCAGATGAGCCAGCAGCAACTCAGCCAATGATGTATCAAGTCATTAATAAGAAAACGACGACTCGTGCATTATATGCTGACAAATTAGTACAAGAAGGTGTAATTGATCGTGCGACTGCAGATCAGATGATCGAAGATTACCGTGCTGATTTAGAAGCAGGTAAACATGTTGCTAATGCACTTGTACTTGAACCGAATAAAAAAATGTTCGTTGACTGGACGCCATACTTAGGTCACGAATACACTGACGTTTGGGATACTACTTTCCCTGAAGAGCGTTTAAAAGAACTTGGTCGCAAAATGCGTGAGCTTCCTGAAGGCTTCGTGATGCAGCGTCAAGTTTCTAAGGTGATCGATGATCGTCTTAAAATGCAAACTGGTGAAATGCCATTGAACTGGGGTGCAGCTGAGACTCTAGCTTATGCTTCGTTATTGGACGAGGGTTATCTTGTTCGTTTAACTGGTGAAGATGTTGGTCGTGGTACATTCTCGCATCGTCATGCGAAGCTTCATAACCAAGTAGACGGTTCGACGTATATTCCACTTTGCCATATTAAAGAAAATCAACCGCGTACAGCGATTTATGACTCATTATTGTCTGAAATGGCAGTATTGGCATTCGAATATGGTTATGCAACAACTCTACCTAAGAGCTTAATTATTTGGGAAGCACAATTTGGTGACTTCGCGAACTGTGCTCAAGTTGTTATTGACCAATTCATTGCTTCTGGTGAGACAAAGTGGGAGCGCGTTTGTGGTTTAACGATGCTTCTTCCACATGGTTTTGAAGGTCAAGGCCCAGAACACTCATCTGCACGTTTAGAGCGTTTCTTACAGCTATGTGCTGAAGAAAACATGCAAGTGATGACGCCTACAACTCCTGCACAGATTTTCCATGCTTTACGTCGTCAGGCGATTCGCCCAATTCGTAAACCAATGATTATCATGTCTCCAAAGTCATTATTACGTCACAAATTAGCGGTATCTAATCTTGATGAATTGGCGAACGGAACTTTCCAAACTGTGATTGATGAAGTTGATAACATTAATAAGTTGGATGTGACTCGTGTAGTGCTTTGCGGTGGTAAGGTTTATTACGATTTACTTGAAAAACGTCGTGAAAATGAATTGAACAACACTGCTATTGTTCGTGTTGAACAATTGTACCCATATCCAGAAGCACGTTTAGCGGAAGTACTTGCACAATATCCAAATATGAAAGAGCTTGTTTGGGCGCAAGAAGAACCGAAGAACCAAGGCGCATGGTTATTCATCGCACCACGTTTATACGAAGGTGTTATGAAGTCAGGTCAACAAATTCAAATCAGCTATGCAGGACGTGAAGCATCTGCTGCACCGGCTTGTGGCTCACCATATTTACATGCAAAACAACAAGCACAACTCGTTAACGAAGCGCTTGCGATCGTAGCAGAATAATCAGGAGAATCTTAAGAATGGCAACCGAAATTAAAGCACCGGTATTCCCAGAGTCAGTTGCAGACGGAACAATTGCAACTTGGCACAAACAACCAGGTGAAGCGGTATCACGTGATGAAGTGATCTGTGATATCGAAACGGATAAAGTTGTACTTGAAGTTGTTGCTCCTGCAGATGGTACGATTGCAAATATCATTAAAGGCGAAGGCGACACAGTTCTTTCTGATGAAGTAATTGCTACATTTGAAGCAGGTGCTGTTTCTGGTGCTTCTCAAACTCAAGCTGTTCAATCTGAAGAGAAAGTTGAACAAGCTGCGGCTGCTACAGAAGCGGGTGCTGCTCCGGTTGTTGAACGTGCTCAAGCTCCTGTTCAAGACCAAGCTCCAGCTGTTCGTAAGGCATTAACTGAAACTGGTATCAATGCATCAGAAGTTTCAGGTACAGGTCGTGGTGGCCGTATCACTAAAGAAGATGTGGCGAATCACCAATCTAAACCTGCTGCTCCTGCTGCTGCACCATTAAGCGTAGCTGTAGGTGAGCGTATTGAAAAACGTGTTCCTATGACACGTCTTCGTAAGCGTGTGGCTGAGCGTTTACTTGCTGCAACGCAAGAAACAGCAATGTTAACGACGTTCAACGAAGTCAACATGAAGCCAATCATGGACATGCGCGCTCAGTACAAAGATGCTTTTGAAAAGCGTCATGGTGCTCGTTTAGGCTTTATGTCATTCTTTGTTAAAGCTGCAACTGAAGCACTTAAACGCTACCCAGCTGTAAATGCTTCAATTGATGGTGATGATATCGTTTATCACGGTTACTATGACATCGGTGTAGCGGTATCTTCTGACCGTGGTTTAGTAGTTCCAGTATTACGTGATACTGATCGCATGAACTATGCTGAAGTAGAAAATGGTATTCGTGATTACGCATTCAAAGCACGTGATGGTAAGCTCGGCATTGAAGATATGACAGGTGGTACATTCACGATCACTAATGGTGGTACTTTCGGTTCATTGCTTTCAACACCAATTTTAAATACGCCACAAACTGCAATTTTGGGTATGCATAAAATCCAAGAGCGTCCAATGGCGGTAAATGGTCAAGTTGAAATCTTACCAATGATGTATTTAGCGCTTTCTTATGACCACCGTTTAATTGATGGTAAAGAAGCAGTAGGTTTCCTTGTAACAATCAAAGAATTGTTAGAAGAACCAGCTAAACTTATCCTTGATCTTTAATTCTAAAGAATAAATCCATGGGCTTAGAGCGATCCTCTAGGCCCATTTTTGGAGAGAAGAATGTCTCAACAATTTGATTTAGTAGTAATCGGCGGTGGTCCAGGTGGTTATGAAGCTGCTATTCGTGCAGCACAACTGGGTTTCAAAGTTGCATGTATTGAAAAGCGTATTCATAAAGGAAAACCATCTTTAGGTGGTACTTGCTTGAACGTGGGTTGTATCCCATCTAAAGCACTTTTAGACTCTTCACATCGTTATGAAGATACTGTTCATCATTTAGATGATCATGGTATTACGACGGGCGAAGTGAAATTCGATCTTCAAAAGTTACTTGCTCGTAAAGATAAAATCGTCAACCAACTTACAATGGGTATCGATGGCCTATTGAAAGGTAACGGTATTGAATGGTTGCAGGGTACAGGTAAATTATTAGCTGGTAAAAAAGTTGAGTTTGTTCCACATGAAGGTGAAACTCAAATTTTAGAACCTAAATATGTCATTCTTGCCTCTGGTTCTGTTCCTGTAAATATTCCTGTTGCTCCTGTAGATCAAGATCTTATCGTTGATTCTACCGGTGCGCTTGAATTCCAAGAAGTACCTAAACGTTTAGGTGTAATTGGTGCAGGTGTAATTGGTCTTGAACTAGGATCAGTATGGCGTCGTTTGGGTGCAGAGGTTGTTGTTTTTGAAGCAATGGATGCATTTTTACCAATGGCTGATAAAGCTTTGGCTAAAGATTACCAAAAAGTATTAACGAAGCAAGGTCTTGATATTCGTGTTGGCGCAAAAGTAGCTGGTACAGAAATCAATGGTCGTGAAGTGACAGTTAAGTACACTCAAGGTGGCGAAGACAAAACTCAGACTTTCGACAAATTGATCGTTTGCGTGGGTCGTAAAGCGTATGCAGAAGGTTTATTAGCAGAAGATTCTGGCATTAAACTTACTGAACGTGGTTTGGTTGAAGTAAATGATTGGTGTGCAACTTCTGTTGAAGGTGTATATGCAATTGGTGACTTAGTACGTGGTCCAATGCTTGCACATAAAGCAATGGAAGAAGGCGTAATGGCTGTTGAACGTATTCATGGTCACGCAGCTCAAGTGAACTATGACACGATTATTTCTGTGATCTATACACACCCTGAAGCGGCGTGGGTTGGTTTAACAGAAGAACAAGCGAAAGAAAAAGGTCACGAAGTTAAAACAGGTCAATTTGGTTTCGCAGCGAATGGTCGTGCGATGGCAGCAGGAGAAAACGCTGGTTTCGTGAAATTTGTTGCTGACGCTAAAACGGATCGTTTGCTTGGTATGCACGTGATTGGACCTGCTGCGTCTGATATCGTTCACCAAGGTATGATCGCACTTGAATTTGTATCAAGCGTTGAAGATCTTCAATTAATGACATTTGGTCACCCAACATTCTCTGAAGTAGTTCATGAAGCTGCGTTAGCAGTAGATGGGCGAGCGATTCACGCGATTCAGCGTAAACGTAAATAACACAAAAAAGAGCGGCTGAGGCCGCTCTTTTTGCATTTGGTGGTTGTTTTTGTTTGAATAATCATCTAAAACTAGAATACTAAATTTAATAAATGCCAATATTTATTGCGAAGGAAGTTTAAATATTGGTGTGTCATAAAAAGTGAAAAGTAGTAAAAGGTAAAACAATGAATTTACACGAGTATCAGGCGAAATCGCTGTTAAAAAAATATGGTATGCCAGTTCAGGAAGGCATCATCGCTACAAATGCAGAGGAAGCAGTAAAAGCATTTGAACAGCTAGGCGGCAAATTCGCTGTTATGAAAGCACAAGTACATGCCGGTGGGCGTGGAAAAGCTGGCGGCGTTAAAGTTGTTAAGTCAGCTGATGAAGCAAAAGAATATGCTTCGCAAATTATTGGTACTCGTTTAGTTACATATCAAACGGATGCAAATGGGCAACCAGTTAACAGTGTACTCGTTGCAGAAGATGTCTATCCAGTTGAGCGTGAATTGTATTTAGGCGCAGTTGTTGATCGTTCATCACGTCGTATTACTTTCATGGCTTCTACTGAAGGTGGTGTCGAAATTGAAAAAGTCGCTGAAGAAACTCCAGAAAAAATTATTAAAGTTGAAGTAGATCCATTGGTTGGCTTACTTCCTTTCCAAGCTCGTGAAGTCGCTTTTGCTTTAGAGCTGAAAGATAAACAGATTAATCAATTTGTTAAAATTATGTCTGCAGCTTATCAAGCGTTCGTAGAAAATGATTTCGCATTGTTTGAAATTAATCCATTGTCAGTCCGTGAAAATGGTGAAATTTTGTGTGTTGATGCCAAGGTCGGTATTGATTCGAATGCTTTATATCGTTTGCCAGAAGTTTCTGCTTTAAGAGATAAATCGCAAGAAAATGAGCGTGAGCTCAAGGCATCTGAGTTTGACCTTAACTATGTTGCTTTAGAAGGTAATATTGGTTGTATGGTGAATGGAGCAGGTCTTGCAATGGCAACCATGGACATCATTAAACTCTATGGTGGTCAACCAGCAAACTTCTTGGATGTAGGTGGTGGCGCAACCAAAGAGCGTGTAATTGAAGCATTCAAGATCATTTTAGCGGATCAGTCAGTACAAGGTGTGCTGATCAATATCTTCGGTGGTATTGTGCGTTGTGACATGATTGCTGAAGCAATTATTGCAGCGGTTCAAGAAGTAAATGTAACAGTGCCTGTTGTTGTTCGCTTAGAAGGGAATAATGCAGAACTAGGTGCAAAATTACTTGATGAATCTGGTCTTAAACTAATTTCTGCAAACGGCTTATCTGATGCCGCAGAAAAAATTGTTGCTGCAGTAAAAGCATAAGGAGTATCAATCATGAGCGTATTAATTAATAAAGACACTAAAGTATTGGTACAGGGCTTTACGGGTAAAAATGGTACATTCCACTCAGAACAAGCTTTGGCTTATGGTACTAAGGTTGTGGGTGGTGTGACTCCAGGTAAAGGCGGTCAAACTCATTTAAATCTACCTGTATTCAATACAATGAAAGATGCAGTGAAAGAGACTGGTGCTGATGCATCGGTCATTTACGTTCCTGCACCATTTGTATTGGATTCTATCGTTGAAGCAGTTGACTCTGGCGTTGGACTGATTGTTGTTATCACTGAAGGTGTACCAACCATTGATATGCTGAAAGCGAAACGCTATCTAGAAACCAATGGAAATGGCACTCGCTTAGTGGGTCCAAACTGTCCAGGTGTTATCACGCCGGGTGAATGTAAGATTGGTATTATGCCAGGACATATTCATCAGCCAGGACGAATCGGTATTATTTCGCGTTCTGGTACGTTGACCTATGAAGCTGTTGCACAAACTACGAAGTTAGGATTAGGTCAATCAACGTGTATTGGTATTGGTGGAGATCCAATCCCTGGTATGAATCAGATTGATGCTTTGAAACTGTTCCAAGATGATCCAGACACAGATGCAATTATTATGATTGGTGAGATTGGTGGTACAGCTGAAGAAGAAGCGGCAGA
This sequence comes from Acinetobacter sp. ANC_7635, assembly GCF_056779945.1. NCBI lineage: Bacteria > Pseudomonadati > Pseudomonadota > Gammaproteobacteria > Moraxellales > Moraxellaceae > Acinetobacter > Acinetobacter sp. ANC_7635. The sequence continues at coordinate 36,766 of NZ_JBWYIS010000002.1, forward strand.
ATATATCCAATCAAATGTGACCAAACCTGTTGTTGGTTATATTGCTGGTGTGACTGCACCGAAAGGTAAGCGAATGGGTCATGCTGGTGCTATTATTTCAGGTGGTAAAGGCACGGCAGAAGAAAAATTCGCTGCGTTTGAACGTGCTGGAATGGCATATACACGTAGCCCAGCTGAACTTGGTTCAACGATGCTAGAAGTACTTAAAGAAAAAGGTCTAGCTTAATGCTTTAAGTAAAAAAGCCTCCTGAGTGGAGGCTTTTTTTCATGCATAATAATAAGATATAGAAACGTAAAATTAATATGATTCAAAATTTAAAACTTTATTTACAAGCTTTGATGTTTTTTTCAATTTCTGCTGTTCACGCGAATTCCTTGGATCATGATGAAAATACGAATGATCAAAATCTCATTTTTAATTTTTTTGAAGCTCAGCAAGAACTTCACTATGAGCCTGCCATAGAAGATTTAAATAGTGAACAGACCAAGATTGCAGAATTAAATGAGAAAGAATATTCGAGATTTGATGTATTGACGCATTCAATTTTTCAATCCGAACGTATTCAATTTTTTAATTTCACGGCTTTTGATCGGAATGAATTGAAGAATAAACTTGATACAGGTCATTTTGACTTATCAAATCTGGAACAATTAAGCATTACGTTTGGATACGGTGTTGAGTATTTACTGAAAGAGAATCAAACGATAGGATACGAGTTTTTATCCTCGTTTCCCTACGATCGAGGCAGATTGATTCGGATTTTTTGGAATCAGACATTTTAAATGTCTAATCTATTTTTTGATAAAGGCCTGATTTAACAGTTCCAGCTTTGGTTTCTTTTATGAGACGCCATGAAGAAGGTAGATTAAGTGATGACAATGGTTGATCGGCTTCGACATAAATAAATGCATCTGCTTTGAGTTTTGGGTCAATCAATGAAGCCAACTCCTCCCAAAGATTTAAACTATAGGGAGGATCTAAAAAAACTACATCGAATTGATTGTTTGAGAGTTGTTTTAGCGCGATTTGGGCAGTGCTTAGAATCAGTTTTGCATTATTCACATTTAAAAGCGCTAAGTTTGATTTTAAAAATTTATTTTGCTCTAAATTAGGTTCGATCATCGTGACATGAGCTGCCCCTCGAGATAGCGCTTCAAAACTTAATGCACCAGATCCAGCGCAAACATCTAGCACCTGCGCTTGTTGAATATCCCACATTAACCAATTAAATAAAGTTTCGCGTACACGATCTGGTGTTGGTCTTAAACCCTCAATAGTGGCAAAAGGTAATACACGTCGTTTCCATTCACCACCAATGATGCGGAGTTGATTTTTCATTTATTGACTCGTGTTACGTTGAGTGTCAGTGGTTGCATTCGTTGCATTCGTTGCATTCGTTGCATTCGTTGCATTCGTTGCATTCGTTGCATTCGTTGCACTGTTGCTGTTACGTGATGTTTGGAGTTCACGAGGAAGTGCATTTGGATCGGCTGATAAATTACTAGATCCGCTAGGTAATTCACCAGGCTTAATGCCTGCTGTCATTAAGCCGCCGCTGACAACATGATTCATCGGCTTTATTGGCTTACGATCACGATGGAGTAACCAATAATCTAATACAGGACGTGCGAGCGCGGTTGCTCCTGAACCTCCACGACCATTTTCCCATATCACTGCAATCGCTATTTCTGGGTTGTCGGCAGGGGCGAAGCCTACAAATAAGCCGTGATCGAGTTGACGTTCAGTTAATAAAGCTTCGTTATACTTTTTACCTTGCGCAATACTCTTGACCTGAGCGGTACCTGTTTTACCCGCAATTTGATATTGCAGTCCACCACGAATCCCTTTACCTGTTCCAGATTGGATCACATCCACCATGGCATCACGCATCTTAATCCAATCTTCATCAGTACCATTGAAGGCAATTTTATAATCTGGTGCATTGTGGACTTTGAATTGCTTTGTTCCTTTGGTTTCACGTAATACATGCGGTGTAACATGGGCGCCATGATTTGCAGTAATTGCAGTTGCCATCGCAAGTTGCAAGGGGGTAGAAGTGAACGCACCTTGCCCAATACTGACTGAGATTGTTTCCCCTTTGAGCCATTTAGAATTGCGAGTACGCATTTTCCATTCTGGCGAAGGATACAATCCTGTACTTTCGCTAGGAAGGTCTACACCCGTTTTCTCACCAAATCCAAACTGACGCATCCATGTGTTCATACGATCGATCCCCATCTGGTAAGAAAGAACGTAATAGTAAGTATCACATGAGACAACAATGGACTTGTGCATATTGACTACACCATGCCCCGTTTTTTTCCAGTCGCGGAATTTGTGAGAGTCTCCTGGTAAGTGGAAATAACCTGGATCTGAAATAGCAGTTGACCAATCGACAATACCGTAGTGAATACCCCCTAATGCAGCCATAGGCTTAATGGTAGAACCTGGTGGATAGGTCCCTTGAACTGCGCGGTTATACAACGGCTGATCTAAATTGTCACGCAGTGCACTATAGTCTGTATGACTGATACCAGTCACGAATAAATTGGGGTTGAAACTCGGACTCGAAACGAGTGCCAAAATTTCACCTGTACGTGGATCCATTGCAACAATTGCACCACGACGCCCCGCAAGTTGCTCAGCAGCTACTGTTTGGAGACCATAATCAAGTGATAAATAGAGGTCATTACCGCGTACAGAATCTTTACGCCCTAACTTCCGTAAGACATTACCAAATGCATCTGTCTCAATAGATTCAAAGCCAGGTGAACCATGCAACAGGTCTTCGTAAAATTTTTCTACGCCAATTTTACCGATCAGGTTGGTGCCTGCGTAAGCATCTTTATCAATGCTTTTAAGTTCTTTATCATTAATACGACCGACATACCCAATAACATGGGCAAATAATTCACCATGTGGGTAATAACGCGTCATTTGGGTTTCAATGGAAACACCAGGAAATTTAAACTTTACTTCGCTAAATTTAGCGATATCTGTTTCAGTTAAGTTTAGTTTAAGCGTTACACGTTCAGTCTTTTTTGCGGTTTTTACACGACTCATGAAGCGTTCAATGTCTTCTTCGCTCAAGTCAATAATCTTTCTAAGGCGTTCTACCGTGTCTTCAATATCAGGCACATCCGCTTTACTTAATGTAGCCGTAAAAACTGGATAATTGTCAGCCAGTAGAATGCCGTTACGATCAAAAATATAACCGCGGGCAGGGGAAATCGGTTGTAAACGAATTCGGTTTTTGTCCGATGCATCTTTAAACTGGTCGTAATGCACAATTTGCAAATAAGCATATCGAGACAATAGAACAAGTAAAAAAAAGATTACCACGCAAATAGCAAACACCACTCGACTACGAAAAATTCGCTTTTCTTGTTGTACATTCTTCAGTGGGAACTGCTGCTTCATAGATCTTTACTTTTTTGCGGGTAAAAGCTGACTTTATATCAAAGTATTTTAACTCAGATTGACTATAAAATTTGTAAAATTAATAAATAGTTCGTATGTTATAAAAATTAAAATTTGACCAAATAGACACTAATTTTAAAGCTTGTTGTATATAAGAACGAAAATTATTCTGTTAAAGTCGAATCACTATGGATGAATAATAATATTGTTCTCAGTTTGAGAAAATGGAGAAAATAATGAGAAAAATCGTTTCCTTTGCTGTCATGATGTGGGTAGGGAATTTAGCATACGCAGATTTTTCATCGTTTTATCCTGAAGCAAAATTGAAACCAGAACAATTTTCTAAAATAAATGTGGGTGCTGGTGTTACACAACGGTTAGCGCATGGGAATTTAGAATACGTCACTCCATACGGTATTGGATACGGAAAGCTTGGCGCTTTCTTAAATGACGACCACGATGTGGGTGCTCAAGTCGGTTTTCGTTACCCAATAATTCTCGGAACTAAGGACTTAAATGGATTTTATGTAGGTGCATTTGCTGGTCATCTAAAATCAAAAACAGTCAATGGTGAAAAGGAATCTCAACTCGGTGGTGGTATAGATTTATCTTATGTCATGCTGAATAAAGAAAGAATTAGTACATTTAGTGTAGGGATAAAAGCAGGAGAGGAAATCACGCAAGGAAACCAAGTGATTTTTGAAACTAAACCAGAACTACAGTTTGCTTACACCTTAAGTGTAGGATTTTAGAAAGCTTTATGGTTTTATACCTCAAGTTCGACTGCAATTAGATATATGAATATGAGAGTCATGAATGTTTGGATATGTGAGTGATTTGTGGCAAGCCTTCGTCAATCGACCTGATTTTTATGCAGTACTGAGTATTATCCCAGTAACCGCATTTGTGACTTGGGCTCACGTCTGGATGGCACTCAAGATGGTGTTTTATCCAATTAAGTTTTGGGGTTTTCACTTAGGTCCGCTTCCGGTGGGATGGCAAGGAATTGTTCCACGTAAGGCAGGACGTATATCGGGTATTATTACCGACAATACACTATCAAAACTTGGCTCCTTACGAGAGTTCTTAGATGCGATGGATCCCGAGGATACTGCTCGTATCATTGGTGAACAGGTTGGCTTTGAGTTAGAGCACTTAATTGATGAAGTGATGATGGATCGCAATGCGGTTCTATGGGAAAACTTACCTTACTCAATCAAGAGACGTATTTATGCGCAAGCACATAAGCAACTTCCAAATGTTTTGAAAGAGCTCGTAACCGAATTAACTTTAAATGTTGAGTCGCTCGTGGATATGCGTGCGATGGTAGTGAGTCAAATGGAAGGCGACCGTCAATTGATGGTCAATATGTTCCTAAAAGTGGGTCAAAAAGAAATTAACTTCATTTGGCATATCAGTGCATTAATCGGTATGTTCTTCGGTATCTTCCAAATGATCGTTTGGTTTGTGGTGCCTTGGCATTGGACTGTACCATTCTGGGCAGCAATTTGGGGCTTTTTAACAAATTGGATTGCAATTTGGATGGTATTTAATCCAGTTGAACCACACTATATACGTTATCCACAATTCTTTGAATTAACGAAAGATCGTAAATTCCCTTGGATAAAACCTGTCATTCCACGCATTGGTTCTTATAATATTCAAGGTGCGTTTATGAAGCGCCAAGAAGAAGTATCTGATGTATTTGCACGTGTAGTGACTGAAGATTTGATTACATTGAAATCTATTATGATGGAAATGATGTATGGTGGAAAAAAAGACAAAACACGCCGTATTGTTAAACGTCATATCAATGAAATCATGGAAACACCATTGGTTCGTACATCATTACAGCTATCTTTAGGTCCAAAAGAGTATGCAAAACTCAAGACAGACTTGATCGATCGCTCAATTGAAATTACGATGGTGCCTGTATGCGACCCAGCTTTTAATGCGAGCCGCGCACAGAAAATCTATCAAATGTTTAAAGAACGTATCCGTGAATTAACGCCGCGCGAGTTTCAAAATCTATTACGTCCTGCATTCCAGGAAGACGAATGGATCTTAATTGTGCTAGGTGGGGTAACAGGTTTCTTCGCGGGTCTGATTCATTTATTTGTGGCTTTCTTATAAATAGATGCTGGATTGGTGCCTACCAAAGACATTAACCAAGTATCGTCGATATAGTTAAAATGAGGATGTTTATTTATGCGCATTATATTACTCGGACCACCTGGAGCAGGTAAAGGTACTCAAGCTCAGTTGATCTGCAAGCGCTACAATGTCCCACAAATTTCAACCGGTGATATGCTCCGTGCTGCAATTCGTGAAGGAACTGAACTCGGTCTACAGGCAAAATCTGTAATGGACAATGGTGGTCTAGTTTCTGACGAACTGATTATTGGTCTGGTTAAAGAGCGTATTGCACAACCAGATTGTGCAAATGGTTGTATCTTTGATGGTTTCCCTCGTACGATTCCTCAAGCTGAAGCTTTGGAAAAAGAAGGCATTGATATTGATCACGTGATCGAAATTGATGTGCCTGATGAAGAAATCGTTAAACGCTTATCGGGTCGTCGCCAACATCCAGCATCAGGTCGTGTTTATCATATCGTCTACAACCCACCAAAAGTGGAAGGCAAAGATGATGAAACTGGTGAAGATTTAGTTCAGCGTCCAGATGACCAAGAAGAAACAATTCGTAAGCGCTTAGGTTCGTATCATACTGAAACTGAACAGTTGGTTGGCTTTTACCAAGGGCGTGCAGCTTCAGGTGAAAATGCGCCAACGTATGATAAGTTGAATGGACTTCGTCCTATTGAAGAAGTTCAAAAAGAACTTTTTGCAATTTTAGATCAAACTAAATAACCATTATTCAGCTTTGACAAAAAAGAAGCCCTAAGTCATATTAGGGCTTCTTTTTTATGATGTTAAGGTAAACAAGTGCAAAATATTGCCATTATTTTATTGATGCTTGCATGTTTGGCAGTATTGTCTTTTTTGGTATTTATAAGTTTTAAATTACTTCGCGATAGTCAAAAACAGATGAAATTAGATAAAGAGAAAAAAGATAAAAAAAAATCTCTTGATCGTTAAACCTGTTTTAAATCGATCTGTCTTGTCGCTCCATATTCGAAACGTTCAGGCCAGTTGCACACATCACTCACAACACATTCATTGCACTTTGGCTTCCGCGCAATACAGCAATAACGTCCATGTAAAATTAACCAATGATGAGCGTCTACAATAAACTCTTTTGGAATCACTTTAACTAGACGGTGTTCAACTTCGAGTACATTTTTTCCTACCGCAAGTCCAGTACGATTACCTAATCGAAAGATGTGGGTATCAACGGCCATGGTTGGTTGACCAAAAGCGGTATTTAATACCACATTTGCAGTTTTTCGACCTACGCCCGGAAGTGCTTCTAAATCAGCACGGTTGTTAGGAACAGTACTGTTGTGTTGTTTAATCAATATTTCACAAGCTTTGATGACATTTTCAGCTTTAGAGTTATAGAGACCTATTGTTTTAATATAAGATTTTAATCCTTCTACACCTAAGGCATAGATTGCTTCAGGTGTGTTTGCTACAGGGAAAAGCTTATCTGTGGCCTTATTTACGCTTACATCAGTGGCTTGTGCTGATAAGGTCACAGCAACTAACAACTCAAAGGGTGAAGAATAATTCAGCTCTGTTTTAGGGTTTGGGCGTTGAGCTCTTAATCTTTCAAAAAAAATTTGAATTTGGTTTTTTGTCATGTTTTTTACAGTTTTAGGTGTTTTAACGTTCATTTAAACACCCTCAATTGAATTGAGTTTTTCATATAAAGTATTGAGTTGCTCTTGCTTATCGACACTCTCACGTACAGCAAGTTGTTTTTCAAGCTTTTTAATTTGTGTACGTAATTTGGCAAGTTCGATTGTAGATTTTGCATCTAATGTCTTATGAAGCGCTGTTTTTTTTATCGTTTGAATAGTAGGTACTGATTGTAATTGTTTTGAAAATTGAGCAAAAAGCGCAGTATCAATTTCAGCTTTAACGACAGGACCTTTGCGATGAAGACTGCGATTTTCCTCACGTTGAATATGAGCATAATAACGATTTCTAAGATCATTTTGTTCTAGGATGCGGGCTTGCTCATTTGGTATGGGCTGTAAATCTTCAACAAGATCGATACAGTCAACTGGACAAGGTGGTATACATAATTCGCATCCAGTACAAAGATCAGTTAACACAGTATGCATTAACTTTCCTGATCCAATGATGGCATCTACAGGGCAAGCACTGATGCATTTAGTGCAACCAATACACTCGTCTTCACGTATGATCGCTTTCATACGCTGTGGGCGACCATCAGATTGAATTGGCCAAACGCTTTCTTCAGCTTTAAGCTTAGGGCGATTCAGTAAGTGAGCAATTGCGTCAGCAACAGGTTGACCGCCAGGGACACATTTATTCGCGTCTTCTCCTTCTACAATAGCTTTAGCATAAGGTAAACAACCATCACGGTGGCCACATAGACCACATTGGGTTTGAGGTAGGAAAGCATCAACTTGTTGTATCAATGAGATTTGTGCGTGCATGTACGTTAAAACTTAATCAAGCGAAAAGGAGATCATAGGTGCGAAATATGAATGATTTTAACATGATTAGTGTTAGTTTGGGGTGCGCTGTTATGGGTCATTTATCGGGCAATAAAAGCGCCGAATAAGCATTAATTGATAATTAAAAGTAATGAATTTGATAATTTAAAATTATTAAATACTATAATTAAGTAATTGAAATTAAAAAAATATTAAAAAAAATTATGAAAACTATTGTACAGTGCCTGTAAAAGATATTTAATACTTTGCGCCAAAACTTATCAATATATTGAAATTTTGACCAATTTTGATCCATTTTCTGCTGAGGATTAAGCGTTGAAATACAACAGCCTTAACGACTTCCTAGACTACGTTAAAACACGTGATGCACATCAACCAGAATTTCTTCAAGCTGTTGAAGAGGTGATGACAAGCTTATGGCCTTTTATTGAAAAGAACCCTAAGTATGCAGCTCATGGTTTATTAGAACGTTTAGTTGAACCTGAACGTGCGATTCAATTCCGCGTTTCTTGGGTTGATGATCAAGGTCAAACACACGTTAACCGTGCGTTCCGTGTTCAGTACAACTCAGCAATTGGTCCATTCAAAGGTGGTATGCGTTTCCACCCTTCAGTGAACCTTTCAATCCTAAAATTCTTAGGTTTTGAACAGACTTTCAAAAATGCGTTAACTACACTACCAATGGGTGGTGGTAAAGGTGGTTCTGATTTTGACCCTAAAGGTAAATCAGAAGGCGAAATCATGCGTTTCTGCCAAGCACTCATGATCGAGTTATACCGTCACTTAGGATCTGACACAGATATTCCTGCGGGTGATATTGGTGTTGGTGGCCGCGAAGTTGGTTACATGGCGGGTATGATGAAGAAGCTCAGCAATGACACTTCATGCGTATTTACAGGTAAGGGTTTAACTTTTGGTGGTTCACTAGCGCGCCCTGAAGCAACTGGTTACGGTACAGTGTATTTCGCTGAGGAAATGCTTAAGACTCGTAACGACAGTTTCAAAGACAAGGTAGTTACAATCTCTGGTTCGGGTAACGTTGCACAGTTTGCTGCTGACAAAGCAATGTATTTGGGCGCAAAAGTTGTTTCACTTTCAGATTCAGCTGGTACTGTATACATTAAAGACGGTTTAACTCCAGAGCTTTTAGCTGAAGTAATGGAGCTTAAAAACGTTCAACGTGGTCGTATTTCTGAGTTTGCAGCGAAGCATGGTTTTGAATATCTTGAAGGGCAACGTCCTTGGGGTATTAAGTGTGATATCGCACTTCCATGTGCAACACAAAATGAATTAGATGCTGATGATGCGGATAAATTGCTTGCAAATGGTGTGATCTGCGTAGCTGAAGGCGCAAATATGCCTTCTACACTTGCTGCAGTTGAAAAATTCGTTGATGCAAAAATTCTGTATGCTCCAGGTAAGGCATCTAATGCAGGTGGTGTTGCAACTTCTGGTCTTGAAATGTCTCAAAATGCGCTTCGTTTAGGTTGGTCTTTCGAAGAAGTAGATGAGCGTTTACATGCAATCATGAAAGAAATTCACCGTAACTGCGTAAAATTCGGTACTCAAGAAGATGGTACTGTGAATTATGTAGATGGTGCGAACATTGCTGGTTTCGTAAAAGTTGCTGATGCGATGTTAGCTCAGGGTGTATTCTAAGAATATATTCAAAAATAAAAAAACCGAGGCTTAGCCTCGGTTTTTTATTCTTTATAAAGAACCTTTTACAGCTTCACGCTCTACAGCCATATCAAAAATATAAGCATACTTTGATTGATCTGCAGCAGGATTTTTAATTTCATAACGTTTTACACGAATGATTTGACGTTCATTCGGACTATGTGAAAAACCTTCAATTTGATCGTAGAATAAAGTCCAGTCTTTATCGACTTGCGTTTTAATACCACTATCGTTGTATTTTATTTCTCTGACTTGTAGACAAGTTTGGGGAGTTACACCAGTACATTGTTTAGTTTCTGGCGAAATTTCAAGAAATATGGTTTCACCTTGGGTTTTGTATTTGGTTTCAGGTGTCATTTTACCCGTGAAGATAATCTTTTCACCATTCGGCTGTACCAAAGTCAACGTTGGATTATCACGATCATTTAAATTAAGCACGAAAGGAACAGCAGCTTGGGAAAATAGATTTCCAGCAAAGCGTTCTTGTTCGGCAGCCAAACCATTACATCCCTTCATGGTAGATGCAAGTTGAGCAGCTACGATAGTATTGTTTTTTAGCTCAAACCCGCCAAATAAAGTATTGCAGCTCGTTTGAATTGAAAGTTTTTTATCAGCGGTGAAGTTTAAAGTGATTGGTTGAGGCGCATTTTGTGGATTGGCTTGCCATTGGTATGCAGCGAGAGTTTGATCAGCATTTTGTTGTTGAAGCACAGACACAGCTAAATCCCCAACTTTTTGTAGATCGGAAGTCTGACACGCAGCAAGTGTGATAGGCAAAATAGCCAAGGTAATTAATTTTAATTTCATAACAAGCTTTCTAAATTGTATTGATCCGAGGAAGGATAACGCAGGAGATCTAAAAAATTATGGATACATTCTGCACTTTTCAGTATCAAAATGTATCCATTGATCGATGATTATTTCGTGATGGTCATTTAAAAAATGATATTTTATTTTCTCTCAATCAAAGCGATAAATATCCATCCCTAAAGCACCCATGGTAAAACTACTATGTACAATGCTAAAACGATCACCAGTGCCCATAGAAAAAAATAAAGGTGCAAAGTGTTCTATCGTAGGGTGGTTACGATGAACATGAGGAATCGTATTCCACGCTAAAATAGCAGGATAATCCGAATGAGTGAGCTGCTGCACCACGTAGTTTCTAAAAGTTGATGCCCATTCTGGAACTTCACTCGTTTCACCATGCCAAGCAAGCTCTCTTAAATTATGGGTAATGCTTCCCGAGCCAATTAATAATATTTGCTGATCTCTTAATGGAGCGAGAGCTTGACCAATTTTAAATATCGCTTCAGCAGACATCGTCATGGGTAAAGAGATTTCGACTACGGGGATATCAGCTTCTGGATACATATGTAATAAAGGCATCCATACGCCATGATCACGAGGTCGTGTACTATTGGCATGTGCAGTAATTTGTGCCTCAGCGAATAAATTTAAAACTTGTTCAGCAACATCTGGAGCACCAGGGGCAGGATAGCGAATTTCATAGAGTGCATCTGGGAAACCTCGAAAATCGTGCCATGTTTCAGGTCTAGTCCCCGTACTTACTTCGAGTGCATTGCTTTCCCAATGCGCAGACATGACGATTATCGCTCTAGGTTTGGGCAAATTGAGACTCAAGCGATGTAAAGCTGGACCAACCTGTTCAGGATTCAAAGCCAGCATTGGAGAGCCATGTGATATGAATAAACCAGGTAGCGTTTGAATAGTCATGAGGGTGGTTCCATTCTTAGATGTATGAGGTGATCATCGCAAATTTTAGAAGTCAGAGTAACCATTTAAATTTGAACATCATGTTGCAAATTCGGAACGATTATCCAGCACGATGGTACGGATGGTTATGATTAATGCTCATGGCACGGTAAAGTTGTTCAATCAACAGAATGCGAACCATAGGGTGGGGTAGCGTTAATTTAGATAAAGACCAGTGCCAAGCAGCAGCTTTACGAACTGCATCAGAATGTCCATCAGGTCCACCAATCGCGAGCACAACATCATTCCCTTCAAGCATCCAACCTTTCATGGTTTCAGCTAATTTTTCTGTACTAAACTCTTTTCCTCCCACTTCAAGTGCAATTAAAAGTTCATTTCCTTTCAGTGCATTTAAAATGCTATCGCCTTCGATATTACGGTATTTTAAAATATCAGCTTCAGAGTCATTCTTTCCGCGTTTCGCCATAGGAAGCTCAACAATTTGAGTTTGTACAAAAGGTTGAATTCTTTTGAAATAATCTTCAAAACCAGTAAGAACCCATGCTGGCATTTTTTGACCAATGGTCAAGATACGAATTTTCATGAAAATGTGTCACTAGAAGTTTCACGATATTATACATTTCAAAGTGATGAATTTATAAAATCAAAAGTTAAAACATAATGGGTTGTTAATTTTGCATCCATTGGCATCTTATAAAAAAGAGAGCCTAAGCTCTCTTTCTTCACTTAAAAGACCGATTAGTGTCGAGCAGATTTTGATTCGTCAACTGCTTTCACAATGGGTGTTTTGACTAATGGCTTGGGCATAGAGGTTAATGCTAGTGGTAAAATTTCATCAATTGATTTTACAACTTTGATATCTAAACCTTCTTTCACATTATCAGGAATTTCGACTAAATCACGTGCATTTTCCTGTGGAATAAAGACCATTTTTACACCGCCACGATGTGCAGCCAGTAATTTTTCCTTTAAACCACCAATACGCATTGCACGGCCACTCAAGCTGGTTTCACCAGTCATTGCAATGTCAGGTCGAATCGCAATGCCAGTAAACGCAGAAACTAATGCTGTCGTTAAAGCAAGACCAGCTGAAGGACCATCTTTAGGCGTAGCGCCTTCAGGTAAGTGCACGTGAATATCGGTTTCTTCAAAGCGAGTAGAATCGATACCCAAAGCATCAGCTCGTGTACGCACTACGGTCATCGCTGCAGTAATAGACTCCTTCATAACATCACCTAAAGAACCAGTGGTTACAAATTTGCCTTTACCTTTCATTGCTGCAACTTCAATTGTCAGTAGTTCACCACCAACTGAAGTCCAAGCTAGACCATTAACACGACCGACCTGAGCTTCTTCTTCAGCCATACCAAAATCGAATTTATGCGGCCCTAAGTAGTCAGGTAGATTTGCCGAATTAACTTCAATTTGAAGATTTTTCGCTTTTTTACTAACCGCTTCTTTAACCACTTTACGTGCGATTTTAGAGACTTCACGCTCTAAACTTCGAACACCAGCTTCACGTGTATAGCGTTGTACGATATCTCGAATTGCTTCTTCGTGTACACTTAATTCCTTAGCACGTAAGCCATTATTCTTGATTGCTTTAGGTACTAAGTAACGCTCAGCAATATTGATTTTCTCTTCCTCTGTATAACCAGGAAGGCGAATGACCTCCATACGATCTAACAAAGCTTCAGGTATATTCATACTGTTTGCAGTACAAATAAACATGACTTCAGATAAATCAAGATCAAGATCGAGATAGTGATCGTTGAATTTGTGATTCTGTGAAGGATCAAGCACTTCTAACAAGGCAGATGCAGGATCACCACGATGATCTTGAGCCATTTTGTCAATTTCATCGAGTAGGAATAAAGGGTTTTTTACACCGACTTTAGAAAGTGATTGCACAATCTTACCAGGCATCGCACCAATATAAGTTCTGCGATGTCCACGAATCTCAGCCTCATCACGAACACCACCAAGTGCCATTCGAACGAATTCGCGACCTGTTGCTTTAGCTACAGACTCACCTAATGAGGTTTTACCTACACCAGGAGGACCTACGAGACACAATACTGGTCCACGTAGTTTTTTTACACGTGACTGAACAGCAAGATATTCAACGATACGTTCTTTAACTTCATCCAAACCATAATGATCAGCATCAAGAATATCTTGAGCTTTAGCAAGATTGATACTTACTTTGCTCGCCTTATTCCATGGTGTATCTAATATAGTTTCGATGTAATTACGAACTACGGCTGCTTCACTCGATGCAGGCTGCATTGCTTTGAGCTTACGGAATTCACCTTCTGCTTTTTTACGAACATGCTCAGGAAGATCCGCTTCAGCTAAGCGTTTTTCTATCTCAGCAATGTCATCTTCAGCACCGCCATTCATGTCAGAAAGTTCACGCTGAATAACTTTCATTTTTTCATTTAGAAAATATTCGCGCTGATTCTTTTCCATTTGACGTTTTACATTGTCATGTAAATTTTGCTCAATCTGTTGTTCTTCAGACTGTTGAAGCAAATAAGTCATTAACTCTTGTAAATGAGCTTCAAATTCATCGTGTTCGAGGAATTTTTGTTTCACTTCAATGTTTAACGGCACGCGTGTAGCGACAAAGAACATGAGTTGCAATAAATCATCGATTTTATTTGCAGCATTAATTAACTCACGCGCATTACGTAGTTTCGCTTCAGCGTATTGGCTGAAAAGACCACGCAATTCTTCGAGGCGAGTTTGTTGAGTTGCCGACTCCATACGGATCGTCATTGGGCTAAGGCTGTGTTCAGCTTCTAAATAATCGTTTTGATCGTAAATATTAATCAATTTAGAGCGATAAATACCCTCGATTAAAACCTTAATGCAGTTTTCATCGTTTTCATGATTTACGACTTGTACAATCTTCGCGACAGTACCGTATTGATATAAATTGTCGTGATCAATTTCTTCTGTAAGAGAATCTTGTTGAGCTACTACAAAAACTAAATTGTCACTGTTACGAGCTACATCAACTGCTTTAATCGATTTTTCACGGCCGACAAAAAGCGCAATTTGCATGTGGGGATAAACCACAACATCACGCAAAGCTAATAGCGGTAACACGCTAGGGGTCTGAAGTTCTAAGTTTTCTTCATTCATAATAATATCAGTCATGAGCACTCCTAATGAGTGACAACGGTGTTGCCATATTTTTATAGTGATGTGTAATTTAAAAAATACAAGGGTGAAAATCGATAAAATTCGATTTATTTCTACTAATCTTGATAAATTCAGTTGGATTTAGGGTGAATTAATATTCTTCGTTTGAATTTTAATCGTTTTCTAGGGGTGATTAACTCATCTAATGGCTGATCCCAAGGTTGGCGCTTTAAAGGATCTAAGATTAATTGAAAGTCATACGCTAAACCGATGCGATAGGGGTGATTGCTCGCATGCTTTAACGTTCTATCATAAAAGCCGCCTCCCATACCCATACGTGTTCCATGATAATCACAGGCTACTAGGGGCATCAACAGTAAATCAATTTGTTTTACATTTTTCCCCAATCTATGCATAGGCTCATACATGCCTAATTTATGTTTAGTAAAACGTTTATTTAGATATTGATGCTTTGAAATTGGAACCCATTTTAAAGTTGAATCAAGTCTGGAGACTTTTGGGAGATAAACGACTTTATGCTTCGAAAAGCAATGCATGATTAGGATATGTGTTTTAACTTCACCGAATGCATCTAAATAAATCCCAATTTTTTGTGCAGATTTAAATTTAGAGTGAGATTGGATTTTTGACAAAACCTGAAAAGCAGAACGTCGTTGCGTAAAAATTGAGAGTTGTCTTCTACGAGAGCGTAGAGTTTTTCTTAAAAGTTGTGTTTGCAACTGCATTTCAAACTATACCAATCTAAGTGCATGTGTAAGGTAAGTAGTTTATCGATTTTTACTCAGGTTTAATCAACCTGATTTGAATATTTTCGATAGTATATTTTTCATTTACTCTAGGTGTAACAAATAAATGATTAGGGTCAATTTAATTTTAAATTGAAGCCGATAAGCTGAACTCTATCGGATCAGTTAAGTTCTGATCATAAAAAATAGAAAAGGGAACGATAATGAAAAATAAAAAATACGGTATTCTATTTAAAAAGAGCAAGCATGCTTATCGTATGGTTATGCTCACGACAGTAATTAGTCTTTCTGGTCTAATCACAAATCATGTAAATGCTCAAACTAGCTCTAAGTTGGATTTATCACTGTCCAGCCATTCTGTGAATAAAATAAAAAAACTACTGAATGATCCAAAAGTTTGGCAACAGATTCCGAAACAAGTCACCTTATGTGTGTATTCACCGAGCGGTGCTCATGGTGAAGCATTTGAGCAGGCGACGAGCTATATGAGTGAATTACCACGAATTGCTAAAGTTGCTCAAGATTTCGGCGTGCAAATGACTGTCAATCGTACGGCTAAGCTACAAATGCAGATAGATTTGAATTATCCAAAATTAAAGCAAAAAACATCCACTGAAGTTAATTTAAAAGTCTATACAGATGAACGGGTTTTAACTGAAGACTTTAGAAGTAAACGTTGTGATGGTGCTGGAATAAGTAATTTACGTGCCAAGCAATTCAACTCTTTTGTTGGAAGTATTGATGCAATAGGTGCAGTTCAAAACTATAAACAACTGACTAAAGTGATTCAGCTGTTAGCAAGACCTGAATTTGATTCGAAAATGGTCAATAAGGATTATGAGGTTGTAGGTATTGTGCCTTTAGGTGCTGCTTATATTATGGTAAATGATCGTAAAATTGATACTTTATCTAAAGCAGCTGGGAAAAAAGTTGCTGTAATGAGTTTTGACGCAACCCAAAAAAAATTAGTCCAAAATGTTGGTGCTCAACCAGTTTCAGTGGATTTAACTTCTGTAGGCGGAAAATTCAACAATAAGGAAGTTGATATTATCGCAGCGCCTGCAATCTTATTTGAACCTTTAGAACTCTATCGTGGAATGACAAGCAAGGGCGAGGTACGAGGCGCAATTATTCGTTTTCCACTCGTTCAAGTAACGGGTACATTGATTATGCATCGAAATAAATTTCCTGCTGGAATGGGGCCTATAGCAAGGGAGATTATTTCCAAGCAATTAACACCGGCTTATAAATTTATTAATCAAACTGAATCTAAAATTGATCCTAAATTTTGGATGAATATAAGAGATGCTGAGAAACCTGGATATTTGAAAATTATGCGCGAAGCTAGAATTCAGATGACAAAAGAAGGGCATTATCATCCTGAAATGATGTCTATCCTTAAAAAGATACGATGTAGTGATGATCCTAAGAATTATGAGTGTGCGCTTCAAGATGAGTAACTAATAATCTAAAAAATAGATTGTTTTTATAATTTTAATCGGTTTTATTTGTTTTTAGCCATGCTTTAAATTACTCACATCTAGGTTTAAGAGTAAATGTGAGATGAAAATTTTTATCGCAGTAGTTACTTCTACTTTGTTGATGAGTGCATGCGCATATGATCCAGTGCATTATGAGCAGCTTAGAATGTCAGAGAACGCGCAACACATGAAATTAAATGGGTAAAAAAAGCCCCCAGATGGGGGCTTTATACCTATTTCTTTTTAACGATATCGCTCCAAGACACATTAGTTGGCACGCCTGAGTTAAAGCGAACTGATGCGGATGATGAATAATCTTTAGTTTGTTCAACGACAATCTTTTGATTGTACTCATCAATAATTTCTAACTTACCGCCTGCTTTCGGGTAAATTCTCCACGACTCTTTTTCGAAGGGTTGAGTTACACTGAAGTTGAATGCATATGAAAAATTAGCATCTTTAGGTTGGCCAACGATTGTACCTTTACTTGACACACTTTGTAATTGATCATCAAAGAAACGGTATTCATAATCTTGTAGCCCCATATATTCCAATGTAGTGCTAGGGTTGTTTTTATCTAAAATCTGGAATTTTAAAGGATCTTTTACAGAATAAATTGCGCCATTAGAACCAACTGTATCTTTTACAATTTTACCAGTGACTAAATATAGTTTAGATGTATCAGTCCACGGTGTATAAAGCGCATTATTAAACTCTACTGTGGTTGAGCTTAATGTTTCAGTAAGCGAAATAGATCCTCCTTTAAATGTTACGACTTCCTTGCCGAAACTAGTAGCACAAGAATCATTACCACTTTTTAGCTTGATTGTTTGAGTAGTTCCACTTTTAGTTAGCTCAGTACAAATTAAATTTCTAAAAATTGTAAATGCACTTGTTCCTTGATCTGTTAATTCAATTACTCTACCTGTACGAGTAATGGGTCCATCACCCAATGTTTCGCCAATCATGTGTCCTAATGCTTGATTAAATCGATCATCCATGACATTTAAAGATTCTGAAAAACCAAGCGTTTCTTTAAGTTTTGTTAAAAAATCTTTATCTTTAAAAGGTATAAATGTAGAGCTCACATCGCCTGGTTTAATATAATTATCATTTGGCGTGTCAAGCTTCGAGTCACTTCCACCACCACATGCACTTAGTAATGCAGCAATACTCGCAACCCCAGCCAATTTTGCTAATTTAGACATATTCTCTTCCTTTAAATATAAATCTATTCTCATTGTTTATAATGTTTGACTAATAATATGAAGTCTTTAAACAATAAGAAGACATTAAAATGAAATACTTTTTGTGTAATTTCTATTATGGGGAATAATAATTTAAATTTTAGAAAAGTTACTAGGTCATTATTAACCAAATTTACAAATAATATGTCAATTTTTTTATATTGTTAAATATATATAAAGCAATAGGTTTAAATAATTAAATAATATTGAGGATTAAATATATTTATTTTAGAAAAGCGTGTAATAATTTGTTTATGGTGATGATAATGTGATAAAAATCAAAAATTATTAATATTGATTATTAATTTGGGATAAAGCGCAAGGATGTTTATTCAAAAATAAGAAAAAAGAGACAATAAAATAAAGACTCCGGAGATGCCGCTGCATGTGTCGTTACCCTGAACCCGACGAGTTCAAGGTGGACGCGACGTATACTTGCTGGGTTTCCCACTCGAGGTGGGCATACGCTCTAAATATACAGAACACAATCCATAAGTTTAAGTATCGGCAGGGGAATAGACCCGCTGGCAAACATCCCAGAGTTAAATTAAGTATAACGAAATGAGTGAGATTGGCAAACCTTGGTATACCCATTATTTGCGTGATAATTCACTCGGTAAAACTGACTGTGCAAACTTAGATCAAATTTATACAGTTTTTTCAACGTCTTCCAAGATTGTTGCAAGTAAGCGTTCACAATGAGAATATTCTTGTAAGGATTTGTTCATTGTTAAAACTTCTTGCATAAGCTCTAAAGCCACCATGATAACGAGCTTATTGTGTTCTACGTTAGGTGCTTTTCTACGAAATTCTTGAAATTTCTCATTCAGCAAATCACCAGCACGTTGTAAATCATCTTTCCGATCTTGAGTGGTTGAAAGTCTAAATGTTTGTTCAATTAGTCTTAACTCGACTGTAACGACTTCAGACATAATTATGCTTCCTCATTTTGTTCAGCCGGATTTTCTAATTGTTGGATTTCTTGGGCATGATGATCTTGATCAGTACCTAAAATGGCCAATCGTTGAATGATTTGCTCAACCTTAGTTTTAGCGAGTTCATTTTTTTTGATTAAACGTTGATTTTCAGCCTTCAATTCATCAATTTCTTTTTGAGCTTGACGTTGTTCAGCCAACATTTTTTCTTTGATGACTCTCAACTCATTCCTTTCAGCCAAGATTTCCTGAAATCTATTTTTTAAATCAGTACAACTCTTTTCTAAACGACTATAACGTTCTGCTAAAGCAGTAGCATCTTGATTTAAAGTTTTATAAATACCATCCAATTGATTGTATTTGTCATTTAGACTTTCAATCTGTTCTTGCTTTTGAGTGATGATGCTATTTTTTTGAGCAGTTTGAGTTTGATGAGTTTCCTGAAGTTCTTTCTGCTTAGCTTCAAGAGAACTATTCATTTGTTCGGTTTCGGACAAACGATGTTTAAGCGTGCCTAAATGCGTTTGTAAACGCTGTAATTGTTCTAACATAACGAGGTCGCGTAGTTTCGCAATCAAAGGTAATATATACAGAAGTATAGAGATTGGAAAAGCGAATGCAAGACGATATTTCAGGTTGGACAGATTGGAACCAACAATTCGGTTCAATTGAGGAAATTACTAGTCCTAGTGAGTTACATGGTCTACTTACAGGTATTGTTTGTGTAACTGAACCGCCATCTCATGAGGAGTGGATACAAATTTTGTCTACATTGAATGTGCCTCAATTAGAACCTACTGCGCTTAATTTACTGGCTGAGGAATCTGAAGATGTTTCACATGCTTTATCAGAAGATGAATTAGATTATTTACCCATTTTGCCTGATGATGAACATGTATTGTCTGAGCGTGTTCAAGCTTTAGCAGATTGGTGTGCAGGAGTGGTATTGGGGTTTGGATTAGCGTCTGGGCATATTCGTGCTGATGAAGCTGAGTTGATTGAACACTTGCAAGATATTGCAGCAGTCGAGTTTGAAGATTCTGATAATGATGAAGAAGGTGAAATTAGCTATCAAGAACTTTATGAATTTGTTCGATTAATTCCAGTGAGTTTATCTGTTGGACGAACCAAGATTGCTGTTGAAGAAAGCTCATTACTGAAACATGTAAAACCAACAATTTCGAAAAAAAATGAGCAAAGTGTCGTTGAGATGTTTACACCTCATCGACCAAGTTGATTACATTTAATCAAGAGTACTACTTAACATATAAGTAGTACTGTATTTTCTTAAATTAAATAGCATAAGCTGCAGAAAAGATATGAAACTTACTCAATCAGATTTTCAAAAACGACGTGATCAATTAGCCGCTGAAATAGGCCTAAGAAGCATTGCAATTATTGCAACACGTGAAGAAATGTTTAGAAATCGTGATGCTGATTATAAATATCGCGCTGATAGTAGCTTTTTTTATCTAACGGGATTTGCAGAGCCTGAAGCAGTTGCTGTAATTGAAACATTTGATACTGAAGAAGAAGGTTATACCTACAGTTTATTTTGTCGTGAACGCAATCGAGAGATGGAAATCTGGACAGGTTACCGTGCAGGGATTGATGGTGCAGTCGATGATTATGATGCGGATGAAGCTTATGCGATTGATCTACTAGACGAAGAAATCATCGCAAAGCTTCAAGGAAAAGAAAGATTATTTTATAGAATTGGTCAACAAGCCAGTTTTGATGCAAAAATTACAAAATGGATTGCAGAAGCAAGTGGTGAAAGCCGACGTGGTACCGCTGCACCGACACAATTGATTCAGTTAGATACAATTTTAGATGAGATGCGTCTACACAAAGAGCCAAAAGAAATAGAGTTAATGCAAATCGCATCTGATATTTCTGCTCAAGCACATACGCAAGCGATGAAATCTGTACGACCAGGAATGATGGAATATGCTTTAGAAGCGGAGCTGAATTATATTTTTGGTAAAAATGGTTGTGTACCATCGTATAACAGTATTGTGGGTGGTGGTGAAAATGCTTGTATATTGCACTATGTTGAAAATAACAAACAACTTAATGACGGCGATTTAGTTTTAATAGATGCAGCTTGTGAATATGAATTTTACGCGTCAGATATCACTCGGACATTTCCAGTAAATGGTAAATTTAATCCTGAACAAAAGGCGCTTTATAATATAGTGCTTGATGCTCAAATCGCTGCAATAGATGCGGTTAGAATTGGTAACTCTTACAAAGAGCCACACTACGTTGCTGTTCGTATTTTAGTGCAAGGCTTGCTTAATCTTGGAATCATGCAGGGTGATCTCGATGAAATCATTGAGACAGAAGCCTATCGTCAATTTTATATGCATGGAACTGGTCACTGGTTAGGCATGGATGTTCATGACGTAGGGGCATATAAAGTCGATGGAGAATGGCGAACATATCAAGAAGGTATGGTGGTGACCATTGAACCAGGTTTATATATTGCCCCTGATGATGAAACTGTCGATCCAAAATGGAGAGGGATTGGTATTCGCATTGAAGATGATATTGTTGTCACTCAAGATGGACCGAGAAACCTGACTGCTAAAGTAGTGAAAACCATTGAAGATATCGAAGCCTTGATGGCGAGTTAACCATTTTCACAAATCTCAAAAGTCGATGGAAACATCGGCTTTTTTTAAATGTCATATTCAATATTGAAAAATGAATTATGGCTTCATCTTCAATAACGCTAATTCATTATAAAAAGTAAAAACTTTATTGTAAGATGAATTTGATTAAAAATTTATGTGTATGCAGCTATTGCTTGCTTTTATAAGGATCAAAACATGCAACAAGAAGTCATCATTGTCGGTGGTGGAATGGTCGGATTAAGCCTTGCTCTTATGCTGGCTAAAACTAACATTGCAGTGAAATTGTTAGAGGCGATCAGCTATCCTAACTATGATGATGCTAACCTTGCACCATATCATTCAAGTTTTGATGCCCGTAATAGTGCGCTGTCACGTCGAAGCGTGCAAATTTATCAAGAATTGGGAATTTGGGATTCACTGCAACAATATGCAACGCCTATTTTAGAAGTAAATATCACAGAAGAAGGAAGCTTCGGTAAGGCACGTTTAATCGCGGCTCAAGAGAAAGTAGAAAGCTTTGGTCAAGTGATTGAGAATGCATGGCTTGGACGAGTATTATTATCAGAAGTCAAAAAAAATCCACTCATTGAGTTAATTGATGGTGTTCAAGTGACGTCGCTTAAACAGGATGAACATTTAGCTTATCTCGAAGCATCAAAAGCGAATGAACATTTGCAGTTTCAATCCAAGTTGGTTATAGCAGCAGATGGACGTGATTCTTTCTGTCGACAAGCACTCGGTGTTGGTGCATCAGTGCATGATTATGATCAAGTGGCGATTGTCACTACAGTGCAGACATCCAAACCTCACTCCCATGTCGGTTTTGAACGTTTCAGCCCACTTGGTCCTTTAGCATTGTTGCCTTTACCTGGTGAATACCGTCGCTCTGTTGTTTGGCCAGTGCCTAAAGGTACTGAGGGAGAGTGGTTAGGTGATGAAAATGATCAGCATTTTTTAGATGCTCTTCAAAAAACCTATGGCGATCGAGCTGGTAAATTTGAGAAAACTGGTCGTAGATTTAGTTTTCCTTTATCTCAAGTTTTGGCTGAAAAACAAGCAGTAGGACGTGTTGTACTTATGGGTAATGCTGCTCATACCATTCATCCAGTCGCAGGTCAGGGTTTTAATTTGTGTATGCGTGATGCATATGTATTGACCCGATATTTAAAACAACAAGTCATCAAAAATGCTGATTTAGGTGAAGCTGCTGTACTGAAAGAGTATGAAAAATCTCGACTCAAAGATCAGCAACGTGTGATTAAGTTTTGTGATTCTGTGGTGCGAGGCTTTAGTAATCAAAATCCAATTCTAAAATTTGTGCGAAATACAGGTCTAATGTGCTTTGAAAATATTCCAGGTATTAAGCCACTCGTTGCCAATTATGCAATGGGGTTAAAAGCATGAGTGATGCTATTTTAGATGTCGTGATTGTGGGTGGTGGTTTAGTTGGTGGATTAACGGCTTTATTGTTGGCTAAAGGTGGAGTTCAAGCGACTGTACTTGATGCAGCACCGATATTGGATCACGAGAAGACCTTAAAATCATTAAATCCTCGTGTACTTGCATTGAGTCAAGCCACTATTCATTTGCTTAAGCATGTTGATGTATGGGATAAGTTGGCTCGTCAACAACCCTACACGGGAATGCAGGTGTGGAACAAAAATGGCTTTGGTGAAATCAATTTTGGAACATCAGCGCATTCTAAACCTGATCAAGCACAAATATTAGGTTCAATGGTCGAACCAAGTATCTTGAACCTTGCGATTCAGAGCATGATGATCGACCAGATTGATGATTACCGTACTCAGATTCAAGTGAAACATATTGAGCAAGGAAATGGCTGTTGGATTCTTCATCTCGCTGATCAAACTCAATTGAAAACGAAACTTTTAATTGGTGCGGATGGTGCAAACTCATTCGTACGTGAACAAGCCATGATTGATTTGGATGTTTTGGATTATCATCAGGCTGGTATTAGCTGTGCGATCAAGACGGAACAAGCGCATCAACATGTTGCGAGACAAATTTTCTTAGAAACAGGGCCACTGGCTTTTCTCCCAATGGCAAGTTTAGAAGATCAAGAATATGGTCATTGGCAATCCATTGTATGGACTTTACCAGATGATTATGTAGACGAATTTGCGTCACTCTCAGATGAAGATTTTGTACAATTACTGACACGAGAGAGTCATCATATGTTGGGCAAAGTATTAGCCGCAACGCCTCGAGCAAAATTCCCACTGAAAGCACGAGCTGCTCAACGTTATATTAAAGATGGCTTAGCGCTAATTGGTGATGCAGCCCATGTTATTCATCCACTTGCTGGTCAGGGGGTGAATATTGGTTGTCTTGATGCAGCAATTCTATGCGATGCGCTACTTTCGGACTACGCACGTGGCGTTTGGGCTCATGAGCAAACTTTATTGAAATATGAGCATCGCCGTAAATTTCAAAATGATGCCATGATGCATAGTATGTCTATGATTGGGTGGATGGAATCTGCTCCTGTTTTTCCTATTGTTTGGGCGAGAAACTTTGGTTTGAAACAAGTTGAAAATATCAGTGCGTTAAAATCGGCGTTTATGTCGCAAGCGAATGGTTTGAGTCAGCTCAGTAATACAAGATATCAAGTGAATTGAAATCTGATCTAAAAAGAATCATCAGTATATATTTTTTTACCAATATGATTAAAAAATATACAAATGAGGTGCTTTAGATACTATGCGAACGATAAAGAGCTTGATACATTTCTCTAAAAATCAAAGCACGTTCCAATCAGGTGCGTGAAAACATTGATGGGGAGTTTGAAATGACAGACGCAAATGATTTTGATGACAACGAAGACAGTGTTGTAGACGAAAATGAATCACAAGCAGCAGAAAAAGGTGCGGCCGTAAGTGACGTTACTGTATCTGATGCCGATGTCGCGGAAGCTGAAACATTAACAGTGACAGCTAAACTCAAACAACGTCAGGCACTGGAAGATGAAGTTGCTGCTTTTCTAGCACGTGGTGGTCGAATTACTGAAGTTCCACCTGATGAATCAATAAAAGATTAATAAAAAAAGCACCATCAATATGGTGCTTTTTTTATTTTGCTTAATCATTCGCACCACTGAGCTCTAGCGCGCGTTGATATGCGACTTTCTTTTTGATTCCTGTGAGATCAGCTGCAAGTTGAGATGCTGCTTTTACAGATAAATCTTGCAATAAACGATTGAGTAATTTGTCTAATTCTTCTTGCTGCATGTCTTTTTCAGTGGCTGCTCCAGCAATGACCAGTACAATTTCACCTTTTTGCTGGTGATGATCATTTGCAATAAATGATTGTAAATCTCCAAGGGTCATTTTTTTGATTGTTTCGAAGGTTTTGGTAATTTCACGTGCAAACCCGACTTCACGGTCAGCCCCGAACACAGAGACCATATCCGTTACAGAGTCTAGGATTCGATGTGGTGCCTCATAGATGATCATGGTATGCGTGTTGTCTTTCAGTTTATTTAATTGAATAAGACGTTGTGATTGTTTCGAAGATAGAAATCCTTCAAAACTAAAGTGATCACTGGGTAGACCTACAGCGCTTAATGCTGCAATAGCTGCACATGCACCTGGAACAGGAACGACACGAATACCATGCTCCTGAGCTGCACGAACCAATTTAAAACCAGGATCACTAATCAATGGTGTACCTGCATCACTGACGAGTGCAACATTTTCACCATTTTTTAACTTATCGATAATTATATCAATTTTGTTACTTTCATTGTGATCATGGCACGCTGTAAGCGGAGTTGAGATATTATAGTGTTTCATTAAAAGAGCGGACTGACGTGTGTCTTCTGCCGCGATAAGAGAGACAGACTTTAAAACATCAATTGCTCGATAAGTCATGTCATCTAAGTGCCCAATTGGCGTCGCTACAACAAATAACTGAGCACTCATAAGGTTTCTCCATGTTGGATCTATTAAGAATAAAAAAAGAATTCATTGGTATTGGCTTATGTGGAATGATTTTCCAAGCCCAAGCGGAAGTATTGGTTATTTTACCTGATTCAGGCCCTATGGCGCGAGCAAGTAATAGTATTAAAAATGGTATTGATGAGGCTTATCAAAAGTCTAAAAGTGAAATGCCAATCAAATATGTCAATTCGGATCAAAAACGATTAAAAGAGATCCTAAAGATGCAAGTCAGTCAAAACACCAAACTTATTATTGGTCCATTAGCCAGACAGGATGTCGAAGCAATAATGAAAGAACCGCTTAAAATTCCTGTTTTAGCACTGAATGAAGTTCCTTCTAAGCATGCAAAAGTGTGGCAGTTTAGTTTATCGAAAACTGATGATGCTCAAGTTTTAATTAAACAGATTGAAAAGGATCGAGTTCAACATCTCTATATATTGCGTGAGTCTGGTACTGAGTCTGAGAGCTTAAGCTTTGTAAATGCCGTGTTTAAAAATTTTCATGGTAAATTTTCTCTAGTCCAACAATTGCCTGATATAAAGTCAAATGAAGGGGTGTTGCTTTTGGGTAGTATGGCGTGGATCAACTCATTGAAGAATAAACCTTCAAAACGTTTGTATGTTCAGGCTTTTGCTATTGATCATAATATGGATATTCCGAAGGGAACTAAATTCTGTGATGTTCCAGTCATGGTTCAATTTTTAAAAAAACCTAATCAAACAACAGAAAATACTGCTGCATTCCAACGTCTCAATGCCTTCGGTCAAGATGTTTGGCGTTTGGCGGATTTGATGTTGAAAACGAAGAATCCTGATCAAATATCAATTCAAGGTCAGACTGGGCACTTGAGTTTTAAAGAGCATCGTATCGAAAGAAAACCTGCGTGCTTCGAGAAAACATGGTTTAGATTAAAAAATATTTAAGAGGACTTAAATGGATGAGTTCTCAACAATTAGGTATATGGGCTGAAGACCAAACTGAAAAAGTCTTGATCTCACAGGGTTATATTGTGCTGGCACGAAATTTTCATTCTCGTTATGGTGAGATAGATCTGATTGCCCAACGTGATCTTGAGCTTATATTTGTTGAGGTCAAAGCTAGATCAAAAACAACCTATGCTTCAGCACTAGAATCAATATCATCGAGCAAGCAAATTAAAATTGCCAAAACAGCAATGTCATTTCTTCAAAAATTTCCAAAATATGCAGAGTTTTATTATCGTTTTGATGTGTTTTGTTTTGATTTTCATAAAAAAATTGCAAAACCGTTACAGCATGAAATTTCTGATATAGATTATGATCTCGAGTGGATTGAAAATGCATTTACAATAAATGCAGACTTGATTAATCTATGAACCGAATGAGCTAAGCCATTTCCAACAATAGAAAAAATTCAAGTTTCACGAGGAGACGGATTGAGTGTTGAAGCGTATTGTAATTTCGATGGCGTGTGTTGCTAGTCTTTCAGGCTGTGCAAGTTTTATTTCAGGTGGAACTGGCGCAGAACCAGTTGGGGTGGTGAGTGGAGCTCGTTCTTTAGGTCAGGTATTTATTGACTCTTCAATTGAACGTACAGCAAAGATCAATTTATACAAATTGGATGCTCGTTTTAAACAATCTCGAGTCAATGTGAATAGCTTTCACAGTAATGTCTTGTTAACAGGTCAAGTGCCTGATGCGCATTTGAAACAGTTAGCAGAAGATAACGTTCGAGCGATGAGTGATGTGAAATCTATTCATAACTACATCACAGTTGGTCCTCAAATTGGTTACTCTACCATCATGCAAGATGCGACTGCGACAGCGAACACACGTGGCTTAATTATGCGTGCGCCAGTTGTTTCAGACAGTAAAGTCTTGGTTCATACTGAAGATGGCGTGTTATATGTGATGGGACGCTTAAATACAGCTGAAGAGCAAGATCTCATTGAAGTTTTACAACGAGTAGGGAATGTCACGAAAATTGTTACTTTGATTGATAACGTGGAATCTGCTCAAGTAGGCGCAGGTGTTCAATCATCATCACTTATGAACCCTTCAGCGGTGAGTACTCAACCTTATGTTGAAACACCCGTTGCAATTGATCCTGATGCTGGTGTTAGTTACCAATAATGTCGAATAAGATTGCGCAATTTTTTCCGAAATCAGTTCAGTTAAAACTTACCCAGTTGAATCAAAAACTGAATGCTTTTCGCCCATATAATTTGGGTGGTTTGGCATTAAATCAATTGACCTCAAATAAAGGCTATTCTGTAAAAAGAAATATTGCTTATGGTCTTAAAGCGCGGCAACGACTGGATCTTTATGTTTGCCAAGCGCCAGCGAATAAACCTTTAGTTATATTCGTGCATGGTGGTGCATGGAGTAGAGGAAGTAAGGACGATTACAAGTTTCTTGGAGAAAGTTTGACACGTGCTGGATATAACCTCGCCGTAATAAACTATCATCTGGCGCCAGAACATATTTTTCCTCGTTACGTAACTGACCTTGCAGATTCAATTCAATATTTAATCAAAAGTGCTGATAAATATGGTATTTGTGCAGATCAAATAGCGCTTATCGGACATTCTGCTGGTGCTTTTAATGTGATGTCACTGATTTACCATCCTTCATTCATTGACTTTGAAGGACGAGATCGAATTAAAGCGTTGATTGGTTTGGCTGGACCCTATCACTTTAACTATCTAGGTGATCATTTATCTGAACATGCATTCGATAAAGCAGTAAATTTCAAAGCGGTGATGCCATACTATTTTGTAGAGAAAAATAATATTCAGCACTATATTTTTCTAGCAGATCAAGATACGTTGGTAAAAGATCATAATTCTGAAGAGATGCATCAAGCACTGTTAGCTGTAGAGAATCATAGCCAGCTCATTCGGGTGCCTCGTACTGGACATGTATCAATCATGGCAACAACTGCCACATTATTTGATCGACTCTTCAAAACTCGATCTCTCATCCTGAAAGTTTTAGAAGAGTCCTTCAAATAAATCTATAACGATTCGGATTTGATTTATTCAGATTTGAAAGGAGTATTGTGAATGACATGTTGAATCATGGCATGCGCAATACTTCCTGCAAATGGAATTTCTGGTAAATCATCAAATTTAAAGAATTGGGCATCACTAATTTCATCTTCTTGAAGTACAATGTCACCTGAATCATACTCGGCCCGAAAAGCAATCATTAAATTACTTGGGAATGGCCAAGGTTGGCTGGCAAGATATTGAATATTTTTAACGTTTAGACCAATTTCTTCCATGGTTTCGCGTTGCACAGCCTCTTCTAAAGTTTCACCAACTTCGACAAAACCTGCAATTAATCCATACATATTGGATTTATTTTTTGCATTTTTCGCGAGCAAAATTTCATTGTCACCTCGTGTGATTACGGTGATAACACAAGGTTGAACACGAGGGTATTGGTGATAATTACATGCTGGGCAGATCATGGCATATTCTGAACGGTGAACATCCGTTTCTGTACCGCAATGACTGCAAAATTTATGATTACGACGCCATTCTAATAATTGAACTGCTCGGCTCGCTTGTTCAAATTGTTGCTTAGACCATTGAGTGATCAACTGTCGGATTGGCACAAGTTGATAACCTTCAGGAATCGCTTCTTCAATATGTAGATCTCGTGCAATTACCTGATCACCAGATTGGAAAATCAGATCACTCTCTAAACGTTCAACACGTGGTAATTGGAAGTTTTCATCGACGAGAAGTTGATGTTGTTTAAAAATATAAGCAACAGAGAGTTCAGACATTAGGCAACCGCTTTAATTTTTTGACTGCTGATGAGTGCAGTCTCAGCTACTGATTTATGAATAGGATAATCATACTTCAAGCCATCAAGATGAAGTTCTAGACTGGCAAGCACATCTAGAATGTGCTGAAGTTGTTGGGGGGTGAGTGATTTCTGAATATCGTAATAGTGTTCAACCGCCTCAGCACTATTTTTTAGCGCATTACTTAATACTTGAGCATCAAGAAATAGAGCAGCACCGCTTAATTGTCTTAAATTGGTTGTGATGTTTAATAAATCATTTGTGTCTTGAGCATCATTGTTTTGAAAAAGTTTATCGCCTAGTTCTTGCAAGAGAATTCGAGCTTCTTTTTGCAGCGTTTCATGCGCATCATCTAACCGATCCAGTGATATATTCATATTATTCACATCAAGTTGAATGCGAGTTGGTGCAAAATTTCGCTTCAAAATCCCGATAGAGTTCATAGCCGACAGCATGCTGTTCATTAATCGTTGAGCAAAATCGGCATTTTGTTGAATATAGGTTCGATGAAAATGCTCTGCTTGCAGTTTCATTTCTGCATAAGCTTCATTAAGATTCATCACTAAAAAGATATTTGCCATACGATAGAGCTTTAAGCGAATATCTAAAATTTGATCGTCAGTAAAACTTTGATAGTGACTTTCAATATCTAACCTTAATTGATTCAATTCTTCTGTAATCAAGTGAGCAACGGTATCGATTGTTCTTTGGTCAGGTCCAAACAGATGGCGACTAAAAATTTGTAGTTGAACATCAGTCAAAATGTTGTCCGAGATTTGAAAATACTCACGAAGCATTTGTGAATCGTAGTTTTCTTGGCTAATACAAATCGCTAAAGCATTAGCAAAGTCAGTTTCATCGACCTGAAAATGCTGGGGTGCATTTAAAAACTCTCGGATCTGACTGCCAACTTTAGCCAACCATTTTAGGCGTGCATCACTGAGAATGAGTTGGTCAAGTTGATTAAATGCGATTTGCATTAGAAGCCAATATTGTTGACTCGGTGTTTCAAGAGAGAGCAGTGCTATATGATCTACAATGAGTTTAAAACGATCAAAATCGTCTTCAGTTTCATTTTGCGTTACTAATTTTATTAAACAATCTTTATATAGTGTATTCCAATAATCAGATGAATTAATCTGATTCGATGAAGCTTGCGGTGTTAAAGTTAATTGTTTCTGAGTGGTCTGAATTCCATTACCCAAAGCTGTGCAAGGGATGTTCAATACACGCTCAAGATGGTTAAGTGTATCTAAGAGAAATTGGGGGACATCGACTTCACGTAAGCAAATAAATTCGATATATCGCTTTAGCATCGTTGTACCATCACTTAATGCAGCAGCGTATTTCAGGTTTTTTGCAGTTGGATTTTGCATCATCTTTGACATGACTTGCGCACAGTAGTGTGCAAGTTTTGCGAGATGAGGAAGCTCGATCATGGCAAAAACTTGATTGGATTGTTCAAGTCGAATGAATGCGTCATCTATCCCAAAAGGAAGTGTTTGATCCTCAATAAGCTCTGATACTGTATTTTCGACCTGATCGATGATTTGATCAATTTCTTTTTTAACAATAAGTAATGCTGTAGGGTCAAAATAAATTGAACTTTGATAAGACATCGATCGAAACCTATGTTGGCCGTTAATTTTGCTCAGAGCCCAGATAAGGGGAATTTTTGCTCTAAATGAATATAGCCGAACTGATCGTACTTTACAAAATGAATCAAGCAGATGGAAGATTATTTAGCAAATAAGCACGGCTCGCCATTTTTTTCTTGGTAATCTTCGATCCATTTTTGGTGTGCTGCTAATTCCTCATCAGAAGCATAAATGATTGGTAAATCTACCTCAATTTTTTGGTACTGATTTTGTCCAGTTTCAGAATGATGATCATGCGCTGAGAGTGCATCGATATCAAATGAAACTTGACCACCTGTCATGGCTAAATAAACATCTGACAGAATTTCTGCATCCAGTAAAGCACCGTGGAAGGTACGATCACGCTGTGGAACTTCGTAGCGCTTCACTAATGCATCCAATGAGTTCTTTTGACCTGGATGTTTCGCTTTTGCCATTGCAAGTGTATCAGTCACTGTGCAGACTTCTGAAAGCGTACCAAAGCCAGCACGTTTGAACTCCATATCTAAGAAGTTCATATCGAAAGTTGCGTTGTGTGCGATAATTTCTGCACCTTTTAAGTACTTGTACAGTTCAGCAGCGATTTCTTCAAATATAGGTTTATCTTTCAAAAAATCATCAGAAATACCGTGAATTGCTTCAGATTCACCGACTGGTTTTTTGGGATTGATATAAATGTGAATTGAACTTCCTGTCAGTTTACGATTGATCATTTCAATCGCACCCACCTCGATAATACGGTCTGTATCTTGATAATAAAAACCTGTAGTTTCCGTATCTAAAATCAGTTGGCGTGGTCCTTGTAAATTTAAACGAGCAGGCGTGACCACAATATGTGGATGCGATTTTTCAGCTAACTGAGGAACGCTTTGATCTACAGATTCAGAACCTAAGTCCTGTGCATCAACTGTCTTAATAATATCCTTAATAATATCTGAGGAGTTTGAGGTGACTTCGTCCGTGCGGTATTTAGCTTGATCATCATTTTCTGCTAAATCAATTTCCACTTCTTCTTCGACTTCTTCATCTTGATCATTGAGATCTAAACCAAACGGATCATTGAGCAACCAATCTTCAGACTGTTTTTTTTTATCATTCGCTTGCAGGGAATTTTTTAATTGTTCAGCCGTTTGGTCAGCGCCTTGATTAGCTAACTGATCTGCCATTTCATTGCCTGGATGTCCTGCATGACCTTTAATCCAGTTCCATTCAATGTCTCGACCTTGACAAACTTGATCCAAAGTTTGCCATAAATCAGGATTTTTTACGTCTTTCCAATTTTTCTTTTTCCAACCACTGATCCATTCAGTAATACCGCGTTTTACATAGTTTGAGTCTGTCCAAATGATAAGCTTTGTATCAACAGGACAAAATTTGATTCCTTCGATTGCAGCGGTTAACTCCATACGATTATTGGTCGTGTCTGGTTCACCACCACATATTTTATGTTCTGTATCCTTAGTGATGATGTAAGCACCCCAGCCACCTAGCCCAGGATTACCACGACATGCGCCATCAACATAAAGTGTTATTTCAGACATAGTTTGAACCAATCAATCGAATAAAGTGTTGAACATCAAGTTCGGAAATTTTATTGTATACGTAAATGCGAAACATCAGTGCGATAACTGGATATTTTTTAATGTCTTGTAACATTTATAAGCAATTACTCATCAAGAAGAGACTTGCCTGAACAACGAGCTCCTCTAAAATGGCTTATATACAATAAATTTACTATGCGTCTTTCGGAATTTGTATGTCTAAAACAACCACCGCAGTGTGGCAGCCATCTGCAACTTTTTTATTTAAAATTTCAGTAATTACTTCCGCAGTAACCGGATTAGGCGTAATGACTGGCTGTACAGCGAGTCCCACTTCTGCAAAGACGCAAAAGTCGAATCAACTCGGCATGTTAGATGCCAGTAGCTTAGATTCACTTGAAGATCTTTTATCTGCAACTGATATGCGTGCAGTTGAAGGTGATCGTTTACTTATTTTAAAACACGGCGATGTTTGGAAACGTATGACCGTTGGTTTTAAAATGGATGAAACAAAGTGGGATCCACGGATTGATGCTCAAAGAAGTTGGTTTATTACGCGTCAGCCTTATCTGGATCGTTTATCCGCTCGAGCTTCTCGTTATCTTTATCATACTGTAAAGGAAGCAGAGCGCCGTGGATTACCTACTGAACTTGCTTTACTTCCCGTCATTGAGAGTTCCTATGATCCAGCTGCAACGAGTTCAGCGGCAGCTGCAGGGATGTGGCAATTCATTCCAAGTACAGGTCGTATTTATGGATTAAGACAGACCAATTTGTATGATGGACGTCGTGATGTAGTTGAGTCTACACGTGCAGCCTACGAGTTTTTAGGAAGTTTATATAACCAATTCGGTTCATGGGAATTAGCTTTAGCGGCTTATAACGCTGGTCCTGGACGTATTCAACAAGCGATTAACCGTAATAAGGCTGCTGGCTTGCCTACAGATTATTGGTCATTACGTTTGCCTCAAGAGACAATGAACTATGTTCCACGTTTCCTTGCGGTTGCACAGATTATCAAATCCCCTGAAAAGTATGGCGTCAGATTACCACCAATTGCGAATCGTCCTCACTTTAGAGAAGTTCCAGTTCCAGCAGGTGCGAGTTTAAACGAAATTGCTTCTCTGACAGGCTTAAGTCGTGCAGAACTTTATCAACTGAATCCAGGGCATCGTGGTGATATCATTGATCCTCAAAGTCCACAGCGAATTTTAATTCCAGCAGATTTAAATCCAAATATTGATCGTAAACTGAAAGCACTCAAACCAAGCAGTACAGGTCTATGGGCGAGCGCTTCAAGCCCTGTTTCTACATCTACGCCAGCAACCACAATTACAACGACAGTAAATACACCAAAAGCTTCAAATGCTTCCGTATTGGCAACTCAAACAGTGAAGCCAGTTAATAATACTCAAACAGCTTCAGTTTCTACAACAATTTCAACTTCGAAGGGTAGGACTCCTTCTGGTTCTGATGCATTGGCAGCTTTTGCTGCTTCGGCAGTGGTGCCAAGCGCACCTCGTATACCTGTTGCTGTTACACCGGCGCAAAATGTTAAACCTGTACGTGTCGAACCCGAAATCACTGCTGAAGAAAAAGCCAAAATCTTAGCTTCAATTGCACCTGAAAAAACTACAACAACTACGAGTTCTGATCAAATTATTGCCTCGGTCATTGAACCACAGGCCACTGAAGCAGAAAAAGCGGAAGTCGTTAGAGAGATTAGCGCCATTGCACCTCAAGGTACTGAGATTGTCGATCCGTTGGATGGCAAGATTAAATTAACTGCGATTCAAACAAGTCAATCTGTGGCAGCAGGACAAGGTTCAGAAGTTAAAGTTGGCTTTGCTTATCCTAAATCTGTGGCAGAAAGTACATTGCCTACTTCTGAGGAAGCCCAGCTTAATCAAGGTAAGGCATTTAAGAAAACTGAAAGTGAAGTGGTTGTAGAACCACCTAAGGGTAAGCGTAGTACGTATACGGTACTCCCTGGTGACACGCTAGCAATTATTGCAATGAAAAACGGCGTAAGTTGGAGAGATATTGCAAAATGGAACCAAGTAGATCCAAATGCAACCTTATATGTAGGTGCGACTCTATATCTCTACGATGCTAAACCAGTAGCATCTGCTCAGAAAACGGATATAAAGCCAGCAAGTTATATTGTAAAAGCAAATGATAGTCTGACTAGTGTTGCAAACCAGTTTGATTTGAGTGTCCAACAATTGGCTGAATTGAATGGTCTAACTATCAATAGTAATTTACTGGTTGGGCAGAAGTTAAATCTAATCCAGTCTCAAGCATCTAAATCAAGCAAAACAGAACAAGCTGTAACAAAGGTCCAAACGAAATCTTATACGGTTAAACGTGGCGAATACTTAAAGTTAATCGCTGATCGATATGGACTTTCGACTCAAGAGTTAGCGTCATTAAGCTCAGGACTGAAAGCTGATAGTAGCCTGTACGCGGGTCAAAAAATTAATGTTCCTTTAGAAGAAGTGCAATCTGCTACAGCTTCATCAACAACTCGCGCGAGTAATGCTAAAACTGTACCTGAAATTCAGACTGAAACTTACCGCGTACAACGAGGAGATACGTTGTACAACATTGCAAATGCGCATAAGTTAACCGTTGTTGAGTTGGCGACACTGAATAATTTGGATATTGAAAAAGGATTGATGGTTGGTCAAACCATTAAAGTACCAGCGGGATCTAAAGTACCAGAGCAATATGTTGTTCAATCAGGCGATAGCCTGAATGCCATTGCAAGCAAATATAATCTTTCTGTTGCACAGTTAGCAGAAATGAATGGCTTGCGAACGAATGCTGGATTACAAGTTGGGCAAAAGCTGAATTTGAAAGAAGATGAAAATAAAGCTTCCACTAAGCAGAGTTCGACACGAAATAATTCGGTTGCTGAGAAAGTGGAGTTTCACACTGTGAAGAGTGGAGAGACCTTAGCAAGTATTGCGCGACAATATGATATGCCGCTTCAATCATTACTTACGCAGAATGATCTAAATGAGAGATCAGTCCTTCAAATTGGTCAAAAATTAAAAGTAAGTGGCGATGTTGAAAAGACGGCTGCAAGTACAGAAAAAACACCAGTCCGTCAATCAAAATCGCGTGATACAGAGGATTATGCTGTCAAATCAGGCGAGTCTCTTCATGTTATTGCTACACGATTTGACATGACTGCAAAAGAACTTGCAGACCTCAATAAGTTAAACCTACGTGCTGGATTGCAAAGAGGCCAAATTATTCAAGTTCCTAAAGTGGTCACAGATTATAAAGTCCGTAGTGGTGATTCCCTGTACAGAATTGCGAATCGATTTGGTATAGACATTGATCAGCTTGCAGAAATGAATGGTTTGAAACCAAACACACCTTTACAGATTGGTGCTACGATTAAAGTTCCACATTCTTAAGTCTGCTTAAGCAATCAGGAATTTCATATCGAGATGCGCATTTCATCAACTTTGTCAAAAGCAAAGTTTATTTTCCTCTTCTTGCCCATTCATATCAGTGCATGGGCAAATCTTCAAACGACGCCTTATATTGCTTTACAGTCAAAACCGAAATATCTGAATTTAGATGCGATGCCATATGCCAACCCAGACGCACCAAAGGGTGGAAAGTTGGTGAAAGCGGCTGATGGGACATTTGATAATCTAAACGGTATGAATGGGCAAGGAAGTTGGGTTGAAGGTACAAATTACTTGTTCGATACGCTATTTTCCAAGTCATTAGATGAACCAAATGTGTTTTATCCACTTTTGGCTGAGAAAATTCAGTTTGATCCAACCCGAACAAAATTTGTGATTTTTCATTTAAATCCACGTGCTCGATTTAGTGATGGATCTCCTGTACTGGCTGAGGATGTTAAATTCACGTTTGAAATGTATTTAACCAAAACCAATCCCGGTTTACAGATGTATTTGTCTGATTTAGATAAAATTCAGGTTCTGTCTAAACATGCCGTAAAAATGGTATTTAAATCAGAAAGTAATACTGAAATGCCAGCAATACTTTCACAGATGCCAATTTTTTCTAAAAAAGATTGGCAATCTAAAGATTTTAGTCGAGCAACACTCAAACCCATTTTAGGATCAGGGCCATATACAATTAAAAATCTTGATGCTGGTCGTAGTATTACCTATCAGCGTAATCCCCATTATTGGGCTAAGGATTTACTTGTAAATCGTGGTCGTTATAATTTTGATCAAATTAAATATGTTTATTACCGTAGTTCGGACATTGCATTTGAAGGATTTAAGGCTGGACAATATACATTTCACCAAGAGAAATTTGCTCGTAAATGGAAGACGGAATACAACTTTCCAGCATTTAACTCAGGGTTGGTTAAAAAATATAGTGTAGCTTTACAAAACCCTGCTCCGACACAAAGTATCGTTTTTAACACACGGAAAAAACCACTAAATGATATCTATTTCAGACAAGCAATGACCTATGCATATGACTTTGAATGGCAAAATAAAGCATTGTTTTATCAACAATATCAACGTTTACAAAGTCATTTCCAGTTTAGTGAGCTAGAGGCAAAGTCAATACCAAGTCAAAAAGAATTAACTATATTAAAACCTTATTTATCTCGGTTACATCCTTTACAACGAGAAGGAGTATTAAAAGCGTGGAAATATCCCGTCACTGATGGTACAGGTTACAATCGTAAAGGCTTACTCACTGCTCGGAAAATTTTAATTGAGCAGGGGTATTCATTTAAAAATGGTAGTTTGCATGCGCGTGATGGAAAACCAATTCAATTAGAATTACTTCTTCATCAAGAGGGCTTACAACGGACGCTCATGCCTTATATTCGAAATTTAAAAAAATTGGGTATTCAAGTTTCGATTCGGCAAGTTGATATGCCTCAATATTTACAGCGGATGCGTCAATATGATTTTGATTTAACCACGATGGTGATGCCTCAGTCACTAAATCCTGGGAATGAGCAAGCGCAATTTTGGAGTAGTCATGCTGCAAATGAAGAGGGAAATTATAATTTTTCTGGTGTGAAAAATAGCGTTATAGATGAAATTATACAACGTATTATCCATGCACCTAATCGTGAAAAATTAATATTAAATACACGTGTCTTGGATCGTTTATTACGTGCTGGATATTATCAGATACTTACTTATGGAAATGATCGTGAATGGTATGCGTATTGGAATATGTATAAACAGCCACAGATTAAACCAAAACTTGCTGTTGGTGAAGATTATTGGTGGGTAGATCAAAATCAAGCTCGCAAAGTGGCTGCTTATCTTGGTCAAAGTAAAGGCTCACGTTAAAGGTTAAATTTATGGGTCTTTATATACTTAAACGACTTTTGCTAATCATTCCCACCTTATTTTTGATATTACTCATCAATTTCGCCGTCGTTCAAATTGCTCCTGGTGGACCTGTTGAACAGGCAATACAGAGAGCTGAACAGTTTCAAGGCATTGGTGTTGTGTCTGGTTCGACATCTCACATCAATGAAGTCCAGAGTCATTATCAGGGTGCACGAGGACTCAGTCCTGAAATGGTTGAGCAGATCAAAGCGCAATATGGATTTGACCGCCCTGTGCATGAGCGCTTTTTTAAAATGCTCAAAGGATATCTTCAACTCGATTTTGGAACGAGCTTTTTTAAAAATAAATCAGTAACAACATTAATTTTGGAAAAAATGCCAGTCACGATCTCCCTTGGCTTATGGAGTACCTTACTGATCTACAGTATCGCCATTCCTCTAGGGATTAGAAAAGCGAATAAACATGGCGGTCTGTTTGATCAAACGACCTCCCTAGTATTGGCCGTAGGTTATGCAGTGCCAACTTTTGTATTTGCTATTCTGCTTATTATGATTTTTTCGGGGGGATCGTATTTGCAATGGTTTCCATTACAAGGATTGGTCTCTGAGAATTTCGCTGAACTCAGCTTCATTGATAAAGTAAAAGATTATTTTTGGCATCTTACATTGCCTGTCCTTACTATTATATTAGGTGGATTTGCGACCCTCACATATCTAACAAAATACTCTTTTATGGAAGAGTTAAATAAACAATATGTGACGGCAGCTCGTGCTAAAGGTCTGACCGAGCCACGCGTTTTATACAATCATGTTTTCCGTAACGCCATGTTGATCGTTATAGCAGGATTACCTGAAGCACTGATCGGAATTTTTTTTGTTGGCAATCTATTTGTAGAAA
Organism: Acinetobacter sp. ANC_7635; assembly: GCF_056779945.1. Taxonomy (NCBI): domain Bacteria; kingdom Pseudomonadati; phylum Pseudomonadota; class Gammaproteobacteria; order Moraxellales; family Moraxellaceae; genus Acinetobacter; species Acinetobacter sp. ANC_7635. The sequence goes on from NZ_JBWYIS010000002.1 coordinate 75,577, forward strand.
TTATATTTAATCTTGATGGTTTGGGATTGCTCGGATTTGAGGCAATTCAGCAGCGTGATTATCCTGTAATTTTTGGAACATTGTTTATCTTTACGTTGGTCGGTCTAATTTTGAGATTACTCAGTGATGTTCTATATCAATTGATTGATCCAAGAATCAATTTTGATCGTCAAGGAGCATAAAAAATGTCTCCACTTTTCGATCAACGAATTTCAAAATTTAAGTCACATCGACTCGGATTCTTCAGCTTCATTTTATTTATCGCGATCTTTATTTTATCCTTGGGGGCAGAGTTTATTGCCAACGAAAAACCAATACTTATTTATTATAAAGAAGAAATTTATTTCCCAATTTTTGAGCCTTATCCTGAAACAACATTCGGTGGTGTCTTTGAGACTGAGTCTGATTATAAAGATCCAGCTGTTCAAGAATTGATTAATGAGCATGGATGGCAGATTTGGCCTATCATCCCATTTTCATATCAAACACCTAATTATGAATTGGCAGAAGCTGTACCATCTCCACCGACCTCCGTGAATTGGTTAGGCACAGATGATCAAGGTCGTGATGTCTTGGCGAGATTAATATATGGTATTCGTATCTCTTTGCTGTTCGGCATTGCACTTACTATTGGATCTGCATTCATAGGAATTACCATTGGTGCTGTCCAAGGCTACTTTGGCGGTTGGTTGGATCTGATCGGTCAAAGGCTGTTAGAGGTGTGGGGTGGTCTACCAATGTTATTTATTGTGATGATCTTAGTGAGCATGTTTACACCAAGCGTATATTGGCTGTTTTTAATTATGCTGATGTTTGGTTGGACTGCGTTAGTTGGTCTTGTTCGTGCAGAGTTTCTGAAAGCCAGAAATTTGGACTATGTGCGAGCTGCGAGATCACTCGGTGCTACAGATAGTCAAATTATTATCAAACATATTTTACCCAATGCTATAAGTTCGTCACTCTCACAGCTTCCTTTCATTCTTACCGCTAATATTACCGCACTTACAGCATTAGATTTTCTGGGCTATGGTTTGCCACCTGATACAGCTTCAATTGGTGAAATTTTATTGCAGGGTAAGAATAATCTATCAGCACCGTGGTTGGTTTTATCTGGATTTTTTAGTCTAGCAGTTGTGTTATCTATTCTTATTTATATTGGAGAGGCTGCTCGAGATGCATTTGATCCAAGAGGCTAAACCAATACTTGAAGTCAACAAGCTCAATATACAGTTGAATGAAAAAAAAATCTTAACTGATTTGTCTTTTAAGCTAAATGCGGGTGAGACAGTAGCCATTGTTGGTGAAAGTGGTTCAGGAAAATCTTTAGCTTGTCTAAGTCTTCTAGGTCTTCAAGATCGCGCTCTAGACTTAAGTGGTGAAATCATATTTCAAAATGAAGATCTGCGTCTAAAACACGAAGATCAGTTGCGCTTAATACGTGGCAATAAGATCGCGATGATATTTCAAGAGCCAATGACAGCGCTTAATCCATTACATACAGTTGAAAAAATTATTTCAGAACCATTATGGTCGAAGGGGCTTAAGAAGAAAGACATTCGAAAAAAAATAGAAGAAGTGCTTTGTGATGTAGGGTTGGGGAACTCATCAGACATCCTCAAGCGATATCCACATCAGTTGTCTGGTGGGCAGCGTCAAAGGGTGATGATCGCAACAGCTCTGATTTCAGAACCTGAAATTTTAATTGCAGATGAACCAACAACAGCCCTTGATGTATCACTACAGAAACAAATTTTAAATTTAATTAAAGACCAAGCGCATCAAAAAAATATGGCCTTAGTTTTGGTTAGTCATGATTTAAGGTTGGTGCAACAATATGCTGATCAGGTATTGGTTTTGTCTAAAGGTGTCACAGTTGAACAGGGTGATGTCTCTCAAATATTCCTGCAGCCTCGCCATGAATATACTCGACTGCTCCTTAATCAGCAGTTTGATTCGATTTCACCCATCAGTGAACAGGCCAAAGAACTTTTAAATACTGAACATCTTCGAGTGCGGTATCCACCTAAGCTGAATTTTCTGAATGTATTTAAAACTCAATTTATAGCGGTGGAAGATTTATGTTTTCAGCTTAAACAAGGAGAGTCGCTTGGTATTGTAGGTGAAAGTGGATCTGGAAAGACCAGTGCTGCACTCGCGCTTGCACGACTCATAGAGTCAATAGGTACCATTGAATTAAATCGTATCAATCTCAATCAATTGTCTGACAAGCAACTTAGAGCGCATCGAAAAGATTTTCAAATCGTTTTTCAAGATCCTTTTTCGAGTCTCAATCCAAGAATGGATGTTTTGTCATTATTAACAGAAGGGTTAAGATTAAAAAAATTGAGAAAGAGTGAAAAATTAAATCTCGCGATTCAAGCCCTTGAAGAGGTTAATCTCACAAAAGAATTTCTTGATCGTTATCCTCATCAAATGTCGGGTGGACAGCGACAAAGAGTATCGCTGGCCAGAGCACTGATTCTGAAACCTCAATTACTCATTCTAGATGAGCCAACGTCTGCATTAGATCGCAATACACAAATAAAATTGGTGAACTTACTTCAAGATATACAGCAGAGAACAGGGATCAGTTACATCTTTATTAGTCATGATCTGAAAATTGTGAAAGCGTTATGCCATCGAGTTATGGTGATGAAAGATGCAAAAGTTATAGAAATTCAAGAGACTGAACGTTTATTCAGTGCACCGATTCATGCTTATACGCAACATCTTATACAAAGTAGTTTATAAAAGTTATTTGACAAGAAGGATTGTCAATTCTAGACTGAAATTCAGGGAAGTCACGCCTAATTGGTTTTAGGTTTAGATAAGCACAAAATTGAGAACTTCAAGATGAGTAAAATTGCTGAGCCGATTCAAATTCGCAATACAACTTTCAAAAATCGCATTATTAAAGGCGCAATGAGTGAAGCTCTAGCGAATGCTGCTGGTGAACCAAATCATTTGCACACAGGCTTGTATGAAGCTTGGGCAAGAGGAGGTTTAGGGGGTTCAATCACAGGAAATGTGATGGTTGATCTACGTGCGAAGAATGAGCCTGGTGTCGTCGTGGTCGAAAATGAGCGAGATTTACCTAAATTAAAGGCATGGGCTGACCTAGGTAAACGTTATGGTATGGTCCAGCTTGTTCAATTGTCTCATCCGGGCAGACAGTGTCCTAAAGGCTTAAATAAAGAAACTGTTGCACCGTCTGCTGTGCCATTTAGTGCTATGTTGGCAACTACCTTTGCTACACCACGGGCTCTCGAGCATGAGGAAATCCTAGATCTAATCCAACGATTTGCAACCTCTGCGGCGATTTGCGAAAAAGCGGGCTTTGAAGGTGTTCAATTACACGGTGCTCATGGATATTTAATCAGTGAATTTCTATCGCCACTGACCAATAAACGTAATGATCAATGGGGTGGCAGCATCGAAAATCGTATGCGTTTTTTATTAGAAATTTATAAAGCTGTTCGAGCTGCAACATCTGATAATTTTATCGTTTCAGTGAAATTGAATTCCGCAGATTTTCAACGTGGTGGAATTACTGAAGAAGAAGTGATTCAAGTATTTAAAGCTATTGATGATGCAGGAATCGATTTAATTGAAATTTCAGGCGGTACGTATGAAGCGCCCGCAATGGCAGGTGCTAAAGCTGAACAGCGTAAAGCAAGTACCATTGCACGTGAGGCTTACTTTTTAGATTTCGCAGAGAAAATACGTCAAGAAGTAAAATGCAAACTGATGGTTACAGGTGGATTCAGAACCGTTAAAGGGATGAATGATGCTTTAGAAAGTGGTGCATGTGACTTTATTGGAATTGCACGCCCGCTCGCTGTAGAAACGGATTTAACTGATCGTTTGATTGCAGGACACGATGTTAGATATGCAGTAAAACCAATTAAAACAGGGATTCCATTTATTGATAAAATGGCAATTATGGAAATTATTTGGTATGCGGCACAATTCAAAGCGATTGGTGAGGGTAATCAACCTAATCCAAAACTTTCACCTTTAAAAGTTTTTCTGAATTATGCAAAAGGAAATGTGAAGGCTATCATTCAAGGTAAAGTTAATTCAAGAAAATCTGCATAGTGTGAATCTATATATATAAGGAGCCTTTATGGCTCCTTATTTTATGCGGCGAGTTAAAACTAAAGCGCAAGTGTTTGAAAAGGGAAAAGTAACTTAGAGACTTCTTGGGTTGCCCATAATCCGATCGCTCGTGGATGATAGTAAGGTGAGAGATATGGAATTAACAATGCTAGTTTATCGTTTGTATCATCTAATGAATGACATTGATGTTTGATCTGTTCAAGTTCATGTTGATTATTGTATTTTGATAGCCAGTTTTGATCTCCTGTTACAGGCATTCTTTTTAAACGAACAGTTAATGATTCCCCTTGAATCCAGTCTTTGATCAGCATTTTTTCAGTTGCATTAAACACACCAAACATTTTGCCATCACTATCGTGAATAAGTTTCCAAAAACGACTTTCTTCGACAGGCCTGTTTTTAATAATCCATTGTTTATCAATTAAGATTTGAATAAATTCAGATATTAATTCAGGTTGAGCGAGCCATTCGTTAATTGATCTGCCATTAAATTGACATTTTTGGTTATGGATATGTTGACCGACAACTGCTTTTCTTTGCAGAAGTTGATAAACGCTTTGAGTCAGATCAATTTCTTGGATGATATTTGTTGAGCTCAAGCCAAGATCATTCATTTGGAAACCCATTTTCACCAATTCAAGATATTTTGATTTATCTTGAGCTTGATGATAATGATCAATAAATCCCTGTATTGATTTTTCAGCATGTCCATTGTGTGCATTATCAATTGTAATATGAACATTAAAATAATGAGGATCAATTCCAAGTTCTGCTAACTCATAATTGGTGATTAACAGGTGTAGTGGTAATTGTTCATAACCCAAGTTAAATCCAATTACCAGTGGAAATAAATCATGTGGTATATATGCGAGAGCAAGTTGAACAGCGGCTTGTTCAAAATAAATATCATCTAAATAATTAATGTATGGTTCAAGCTCGAAATGTCGCAGTAAGTTTTGATACATGCAAACATGATTTGCTTTAGCATCTCCCAAGCCAAGTTCTTCTAAGTAGATATAGCTTAGATCTTTGCTTTCAAACAGAGAGGGGTGCGTAAGAGATGAATATAGCCAGGAGCCATCTACATATTTAACTGGAGCAACTTTATATAAAAATTCTAAAGCATGAGAGATGGTTGGAAAGTAGTCACGCCCAAGGCCTGATTTTCGTTGATCTAGATAACTTTGAAATTTAGAACAAGTTTGATCATGTTCGTGTTGTATATGTTGCCTAACTTGTTCTACCTGATCAATCCACGATAAATGAGTCGTATTGAGTTGATCAAATAGTGAAAGAACATAGGTTTCAGCATATTCTGTTTTACATTCACGATTCACTTTAGGGTCTAAAAAAAACTCAACCCAGTCTTTATTTGTTTTAGGACTAATTGTATTTAATTGTGATGGGGATGCTAGGGGATTAAGTACGGTGTTGTCCAACATCATCTTCTCCAAGCGTTATTAAGGGTTTAAACCACCATAACCTGCAAAGATGATAATGTTGTTTATTTTGTGTTCGATTTTTAGGGTGACTAAGTTATAAAAAAAAGCCCAAGTCTTAAATGCTTGGGCTTTTTTATGAGATGTATCATCTCGAATATGGCGTCCCTACGGGGATTCGAACCCCGGTTACCGCCGTGAAAGGGCGATGTCCTAGGCCTCTAGACGATAGGGACAGTGCAGAAATATATTTTAAACCATGTTATTTCAATTGAAATTAATGGCGTCCCTACGGGGATTCGAACCCCGGTTACCGCCGTGAAAGGGCGATGTCCTAGGCCTCTAGACGATAGGGACTTAATAAAATCTACTTCTGAAAATTGGCGTCCCTACGGGGATTCGAACCCCGGTTACCGCCGTGAAAGGGCGATGTCCTAGGCCTCTAGACGATAGGGACGTTTCAGAGGTGGGCGTATAATAGGGTGAAAATAGGGGGGTGTCAAACGCATTTCAGCAAAAAAATTAAAAAAATGGTGTGTTCGTATGAAAATAAAACAATATTGAATTTAAAGGCTAAATTTAGATCAAATCTCCAAGAAATATTAGAAAAGCATTTGGAAAATAGGAACTGTCTAAGCAAAAAAATAGCGACCGAAGTCGCTATTTCAAAATCAAGATTTATCGTGATAAAACAGGTAATAACTGGCATAGCATACAGCAATGAACGCTAAACACCCGAAAAAGCTAATACGCATACTTGGATCAAATACCATACTTAAGCATGTGATAAAACAGAACACAAAACCTAAGATTGGGACAATTGGAAATAATGGAGCAGCAAAGCCCAGCTCTTCTTTTTTGCGCCCTTGCTTATACCAATCGCGTCTGAAATTAAATTGGCTTAAACAAATACTCATCCACACAACGACCATTGTAAAAGCAGCAATACCTAATAAATTGGTAAAAATAGTCTCAGGTGCGAATTGTTCTGACAATAAGCCTGGTAACCCACCGATCATTGTCACGATCACTGCAACATAGGGGATACCACGTGCATTCACTCTAGAAAATACTGCAGGGAGCTGCTTTTTGTAAGATAAAGACCACATCATGCGTGACGCAGCAAACAAACCAGAGTTAGCAGCTGATAATAAAGCGGTAATAATTACAAAACGGATGATATCTTCTGCATAGGGAATACCAATATGCTGGAAAACAGTCACAAATGGAGAGCTACTCACACCTTCAGCAGCTAAGCCAGCTTCTTGATGTGGAAGAAGTGACGTCACTACAATGATCGTACCTACGAAGAAAATCAACAGACGAAAAATCGCTGTATTAATCGCTTTAGGAACATTTTTAGCTGGGTCTTTAGTTTCACCAGCAGCAACCCCAATTAATTCTGTTCCAGAGAATGCGAAGTTTACGATAAGCATCGTAGCAAAAATTGGGAATAAACCTTCAGGGAACCAACCTTGAGCAGTTAAATTGCTAAATAAAGGTGCCGTTTCGTAACCTTGATAGCCAATTACGCCAAAAATTGCGAGTAGGCCTAAGAGAATAAATGCAACAACAGTAATAACTTTAACTAAGGCCAGCCAAAATTCAGATTCTGCGAACCATTTTGTGGAAATCATATTTAAAACAAATACGAATACACCAAAGACTATAGTCCACATCCACATGGAACTATCTGGGAACCATTCCTGCATGAGGAGGGCGGCGGCTGTAAACTCAGTTCCTAAAGTAACCGACCAAGTTAACCAATATAACCAAGTGATGGTATAGCCAGTTCCTGGTCCAATATATCTTTTGGCATAAGCACCAAACGAACCAGACTCAGGCATATGAACGGCAAGCTCACCTAAACACAGCATAACCATGTAGGCGATAATCCCGCCAAGGATATAAGAAATAATGGCACCAACAGGCCCCGTTTGTGCAATGACTTCACCCGAACCTAAGAAAAGTCCAGTTCCGATTGCGCCGCCAAGCGAAATCATAACCAGATGTCGAGTACTCATAGCGCGTTGTAAAGGCGCAGAATTGCCCTGATGCGAAGCATCATTCGGAGATGAGTGCATAGGATTGAAAATTCGAAACAAATGAAGCGAGTTATTGTAGTGAAAAACTACAATTCTTCAATGAAATAATAGTAATTTTGAATATTGAGTGATCGTATGAAACGATAATGGCGTCCCTACGGGGATTCGAACCCCGGTTACCGCCGTGAAAGGGCGATGTCCTAGGCCTCTAGACGATAGGGACGTTGCGAGGTGCTTGTATATTAAGGATAGACATTTCAATTGTCAAAAGCTTCGTATCAAAAAAAGTTTTAATCGTTCATACATTAAGCAAAAACAATCAATTAGTTTTAATTTTGATTAAACTGACAACAATAAGATTTTTCATGTATTTAAATAACATGGAGAGAAGGTCCTCACTATAAAAAAACGATCCGCTTTATATTCATCATATAAAACCAGCCATCTGTAAAATTTGATAAGATGACGTGGTAAGACAACGAAGGAAAGAGGCGTGTTGCCATTTAAACTCTGGGTGGATGCTGATGCATTACCTAAAATTTTGCGTGAAGTCATTTTAAGAGCTTCTGATCGTTATCAACTTGAAGTAACTTTTGTCGCCAATCAAAATGTAGGAATAACTCCTTCTGTTCGTATTAATTCAATACAAGTGATGAGTGGAGCAGATCAAGCTGATAAAGAAATTATCGAACGTATGAAAGAGCATGATATTGTCATGACGCAGGATATTCCTCTAGCAGCTCAAGTCATCGAAAAGGGTGGCGTTGCAATTCATCCACGTGGTGAAATTTGGACAGAAGCTAATATTAAGGCACGATTACATTTGCGTGATTTCATGGAAACTTTGAGAGGGGCTGGCGTTCAAACCGGTGGACCACCGCCAATTTCAGAAAGAGATAAGCGTGAATTTTCAAGTGCTTTGGATCAAACGATTCAAAAACAAAAAAGAAAAACTGCCTGATTTATCTTATCAATCGAGTTCACATGCCAGAAAAACCTAAACTTATGCTCATTTATGCCTTATTGGTCATCATCTGGGCAACAACTCCACTTGCGATTGTATGGAGTGTAGAAGATATTTACTTAATGTGGGCATTGGTGATTCGATTAGGCTTGGCACTGCCTATCGCAGCATTACTTCTCATTGTTTTAAAGGTAAAATTTCCTTTAAATTCAATTGCATTGCATAGTTATTTTGCTGGGTCATTTAGCTTGATTGGTTCGCAATTTTTTACTTATGTGGCTACTGATTACCTAAGTTCTGGCATGATTGCATTGATGTTTGGATTAGCACCAATTATGGCAGGGCTTATTGGAAAATTTATCTTTCAACAAGATTTGCATAAGCTGCAATGGTTAGGAATGATCGTCGCGATTACTGGGCTCGTAGTGATCAGTTTTACTGGATCCGCACAACATATCCATCCCATTGGAATTGGTTTAATGTTACTCAGCGTTTTTTCATACGCAATGTCAATTTTTTGGGTAAAAAAAATAAATGCTGATGTAGCACCAATGGCTCAGGCGACTGGTTCAATACTTGTTTCTACTATCGTTGCATGTTTAATTGTGCCATTTATATGGAAATACTTACCTACTGAATTACCTTCAATGAAGTCGTTACTTGCGATCATATATTCTGTCGTCATGGCTTCATTAGTCGCTATGTTTTGCTATTTTTACTTGGTCAAAAAAATGCAACCCACCACATTGTCCCTTACAAATGTAATGACTCCAGTTCTAGCACTTGGTATAGGTGCTGCATTTAATCATGAGAAATTAACGCTTGGCATGATGCTGGGAGCAATGATTCTACTTCTGGGATTATTTATGTATTTTTATCGGGATATAGAAGCGAATCGGAAATTTAAACAAAAAGTATTAAAACCTTAAGTTTAATGCTCAGTGATTCTGTGAGTTTTTTAAATGCTTCAAGGCTTCTGTTAACTTTACTTTGTCTTGGGGATGTAACGTTAGAAAATATGCACCAGTTCTAAACAGCCCATTTTCTTCTTGATTGCTGTAGACAACCTGTGCAGTTGCAGCGATATGAAAATCATTTTCAGGGTGACTCAATGTGATATGTATATAGGTTTGTTCAGGGATATGTTGCTCAGCATAAAAACTAAAACCTGTTTCAGACAAATTGACTTGAGTAGGTACTGGTAACATGGTTTGTACAATAGAGTCGTAAAGTGAGCCCGTAATCAGGTTTAATTTTTGATTAAATAAGGATAATATCCGAGCAATTTGTTGATCTTTTTGATTTAATTGTTCTAATTCGTACATAAGCGCATGATCAAATTGATCTAATTCTGCAAGTAAGAGAAAATAGCGCGGTAGTACAAAATTTGAATCATAGGGATCATTCAAAGCGACATCTTTAGTGATGATCTGATAATTTATTCTTAAGGCAGCATCAATACGTGACATGACTCGTCTTTCAATATTGCCACTTTGATGCTGAAGATTTTCCATTAAAACACCTCGGACTAGATGGTATGTTTAAACCGATCTCGCTGTATATAGGGTTGAGATACACTCGCGCACGGCGAAGTAATCACTTTATTTCTTTTATTGCTTTAGTTTCCATGATCGGTCTGACTTTGGGCGTCGCTGTTCTCATTACTGTGTTATCTGTAATGAACGGTTTCGATCGTGAATTAAAAAACCGTGTCTTAGGAATGGTACCTCAAGCGACTGTTTCCTCTACACAAATTCTAACAGACTGGCCTGAGCTTGCAAAGAAAATAGACCAACATGAACATGTGACGGGTGTTGCACCTTTTACACAGTTGCAGGGGATGTTAACAGCCCAAGGACAGGTTGCAGGGATAATGGTCACGGGTATTGAGCCTGACTATGAAAAAAATGTATCTATTATTCAAAATCATATGGTTCAAGGCGACCTCAACTCATTAAAGAAAGGTGAGTTCGGGATTGTTTTGGGCAAGCAGATGACGGATGCTTTAGGTTTAAGTCTCAATGACAATGTAACATTGGTATTACCTGAAGCGACACCATCACCCGCTGGCGTTGTTCCACGATTTAAACGTTTTAAAATTGTCGGTATTTTTAGTATTGGTGCGGAAGTGGACTCGATGATGGGTTACATCGCGCTAAATGATGCTTCGACACTGTTGAGACTGCCGGATGGTGCACAAGGTATCCGTATGAAGCTAGATGATATCTTCAAAGCACCACAAGTCGCTGAAGAAGTTGTTATGGATTTACCAGGCAATTTCTATCCATCAAATTGGACTTATACGCACGGCAATCTCTTTAGTGCCATTCAGATGGAAAAAGCAATGGTCAGCCTTTTACTTTTCCTGATTGTCTTGGTTGCAGCATTTAATATTGTATCTTCATTGGTGATGGTGGTTACTGATAAAAAATCCGACATTGCTATTTTAAGAACCTTAGGTGCTTCACCAGCAACGATCACTAAGATTTTTATGGTACAGGGTACGGTGATTGGTGTTGTAGGAACACTGGCAGGAGCAGCACTAGGTATCATCTTTGCAACGAGCATCAGTGGATTTATTGGCTGGCTGAACACCGCTTTTGGACTAAATTTATTCGATGCATATTTCATTAACTATTTACCATCGTATCTACGTTGGCAAGATGTGGTGGTGATTGTTAGCTTATCACTAGCGCTAAGTTTCCTTGCAACAATTTATCCAGCGCTGCGTGCTGCTAAAGTTCAACCAGCAGAGGCTTTACGCTATGAGTAATATTGTCTTAGAAGCCAAAAATATTCATAAACATTTTACAGATGGTAAATCAACTGTTGAAGTGATTAAGGGATTGGATTTAGTTGTTGAGCAAGGACAATTTGTTTCAATTGTTGGATCAAGTGGTTCGGGTAAGAGTACGCTGTTACATGTATTAGGGGGGCTTGATCGTCCGTCCGAAGGTGTAGTGATGCTTAATGGGCAGCGTTTTGACACTTTAGGCGAAGCTGAACGCGGTTTCCTACGTAATGAACACCTCGGATTTGTGTATCAATTTCACCATTTACTTCCTGAGTTTACGGCTTTAGAAAATGTATCAATGCCGCTGATGTTACGTAAAGATGCAAATTTTAAAGAAGTAAAAGAACGTGCAGAATATTTGTTGAATAAAGTGGGTTTATCACATCGTTTAACGCATAAACCAGGTGAGTTATCTGGCGGTGAGCGACAACGCGTTGCGCTTGCACGAGCTTTAGTGGCTCAACCTAAATTGATGATGGCAGATGAGCCTACTGGAAATTTAGATCGTAAAACTGCCGTCACAATTTTTGAATTGCTTTCAGATCTGCGTAAAGAATTTAATATGGCAATGCTCATCGTGACCCATGATGAACAGCTCGCACAAACTGCTGATAAGATTTTGCATATGCAAGATGGATTGTGGGTATAGGCTCAAAATCCGATTAACAGTCTTGTTAAAGCCCACTTAGGTGGGCTTTAATCTATTTAAGAAAAATAAACATAAAAGTTAGATGTTTTTAATATTTATTCTCATCTTTTGGATCATTGGTGTTGCTACGATCAGCTTTCAGGGTGAAGCTGAATATTCAACTCTCTTGCTGGGTATGGCAAGTATCATTTTGATCATGGGTTACTTTTTACGATTAATAAGGCAACCTGATCGATTCATTTATCCTCACACCTCAAGTATTGTCCAGTCATCATCAAGAATGCTTGTGCTAACGGGAATTTGTCTGATCACATTTGTTTTGGGGCATCAACATGCAAAAACAGCCTTACACGATTGTTTAGATAAACGTGTTCAATATATTGAAGAAAAAGAAATAGTTGTTTATATCAATAAAATTAATCAGCTGAAAATGGATCAGGAAGGTCGATCAATACAGCAGCGTGCGCAAGTGATCGACAAGAAGCAAGGACAATCTCAAACGCTATTATTATATTTGCGAGAGTCAAAACTTGATACGACATTAGAACTAGGGCGCTATTATAAAGTTACGGGAAAATTAAGACCCGCACATAGTTATGCAGTAGATGGGGTCTTTGATCAAGAGAAATGGTTGTTGCAGCAAAATATAGCTGGAACAATGCGTGTAGATTGGATCGTACCTGTAAGTGAAGCGGTGTTATATTCTGAAGGTTATTTATCTTCAACCGATGTGCATCGGAGCCTTATCGCACGATTGAGCCTGAGCATTGAAAAAGCACGTTTAGCTTTTAGGGATGATATCGAACAGGGAGTATTCAGGAATAAGGGTTTGCTAGTCGCGTTACTCACAGGTGATAAGAGTCTATTGACGGAGCAACAAGAAGAATTATTTAAAAAACTAGGCATTACGCATTTATTGGCTATTTCAGGTCCACATGTTCTAATTTTTGCTGGCTTATTATCATGGTTCATGAGGTATCTTGTATCAATTTTTCGTCCTCATATTTTTCTAAAAGTTCCCAAACCATATTTACTTTTAATCCCTTTCGTATGTGGGGTAATTATTTATAGTTTTTTTTCAGGGCTCGAAATTCCTGCATTAAGAACTACATTGTCAGTTTGTCTAATTAGTATCGCTATTTTATTTAAATTTAAGATTAAGCCTTTTGTACTATTACTTATCAGTGCAAGCTTAATGCTCTATTTAGACCCTTTTAGTATTTTATCTGCTGCATTTTGGCTTTCGTACGGCGCATGTTTGATTTTGATTCGTGTATACCAAACGATCGTTCATGAACAGCAAAACACTGCTTTAATCAATAAGCATCGTTTTATAGATAAAGCAAAAATGTATCTTAAAATACTTTTGCAATCCCAATGGAAAATATTTATTGCACTGATACCACTCACTCTACTGATATTTCAACAGATTTCTTTATTTGCGCCATTTGCTAATTTAGTTGCTGTTCCAATGATTGGTACCTTGATCGTGCCATTGGAAGTACTGGGCTATTGTCTCAGCTTTATTCCTTTTGTTGGTCAATTTTTATTTCATCTGGCTGATGTATTGATATCGATTCTTTTGGTGCTACTGACTAAGCTGGGAGCAATATTAGACAATCCATTGAAATGGGTAGCGTTAACGAAAGCACAAATGTTTTTGCTCGCTTTGGCAGTATTCATGTTCTTTATGCCAAAGAATGTAATCCCTCGATTATGGATACCCGTATTAGGTGTGGCATTGCTGATGCCTAAACGTGATGATGGATACGATATCATTGAAATTTTGGACATAGGGCAGGGGCAGTCCATACTCTTACAGTCATCAGGGAAAACTGCTTTAGTTGATACAGGCGGGAGCTTTGATGAGAATACATTTAGTATCGGAGAAAATGTAGTTGTCCCTTTCTTAATTCAACGTGGCATATCAAAATTAGATCAAGTTTTTATCAGTCATCTTGATCAAGATCATGCTGGAGCATACCGCACTATTGGAAAACATATACAAATTGATCAAGTTATCTCAAATGAAAAAGATGATAGGTTTCAGTATGTTGAATTTGATTATTGTCGACAGCATCAACAGGTACAATTGGGTAAGATCAATATACAATTTCTTTCACCAGTTGAATCACAATTAAATTTTGTCAGTCAAAATCGTAATGAGCTTTCGTGCGTAATGTATCTGACATTACCCTATGCTAACGATTTTAAGCATATTCTGATTATGGGGGATGCAGGGTGGGAGACAGAGTATCGTATTTTAAAGCAGTATCCTGAACTTAGAGTAGATATTTTAATCTTAGGACACCATGGCAGTCGACATAGTTCATCTTACGACTTTTTAAAAAATACCAAACCTAAAATTGCCATTGCATCGGCTGGTTTTGATAACCGCTATAATCATCCCCATCCTGTTGTCAAAGAGCGTTTAAAAGCGCTTAATATTCCGCTACTCGATACCCAATCGAAGGGCAGCATTCGAATGACCTTCGATAAAAACAGAGATGTACAATTTCGATATCATCGAGATCAAAAAGCGTGGTTAACTCGGAATATCCCCATAGATTAACTTACTTTTCTGACTTGCTCTATTTTTACTCTGGCTTGTTCTGCAGGGATACGATAAATGTTATGTAGATCAGGATTTGCACGGAAACGTTTATAGCTCCAATGAGCATGTTCAGGATAACGATGAATCAGGCTTTCTATTGCACGGTGAATTACTAACGTTCCGTCAGCGGGAGTGCCTTCATAAATCGAAGCATCCATTGGTTCAATAAATACATCAAAATCTTCAGTTTCATTGCGAATTGCATAGACCAAAAGGCCTTTGGCTTTAGTTTTTTGGATGAGTTTGGCACTTAAATTACTGGACTCGAGTGGTATGCCGAAATAATCGATCATTTCACCACCGTGTTTAGGATTGTGATCTGGAAGAATCACAGTTGTCCCCCCTAATTTAAGGGCTTTAAAAATTTGTCTTATACCACTCTCATCTGTAGGGACTAAAGTTGCTTGTTCTCGACTACGAGCCTGGCGCACAAATTGATCTGCTTCTTCATTCTTGATGGGTTTATACATGATGGTCATCTTAGTATATTGTGCGAACCACGCATTCATGACTTCCCATGTACCAAAATGTGGTGCGAGTAAAATAATACCTTTCTTTTCAGCCATTGCTTCATGAAAATATTCAGCACCAGTGACATTGCGTATTCGTGAAATATTGGTTTCGTTTGAGCTTCCCCAAATACTAAAAAATTCCATATAAGATTGAAGTTCGTTTCTTACCGCTGCACGAGTCACTAAATGTTTTTCTTCATCAGAAAGATGCGGTAAGCAAATGTCGATATTGAGGCGGATGGTATTCGTAGTTTTTGTAATTTTTAGCGTATTAATCAGCCCTGCAAGCATTTTTGCAAAAAAACGAGAAAAACGAATCGGACGGCGACTGAAGAAATTTAACAGGCGGGTTGTGGTCGATGTTTTGGTTTCAGGCATTAGATTCAAAATTTGGTAAGTTCATAGAATATTGTGATTTGGGTTTATTATATGTTAAATCTTGACTTATAAATAGTTTGACCTCATTCCTTGTATATAATGTCAGCTTAAATTTAATTTGGATGGTATGTATGTCCGCTTGGCCGCCTGAACCACAAAATGAAAATCAAAAACCAAATAACCAACCGAACGGAAAAGAATGGCAAATTTTAGAAAAAGCTGTTCTCGCATCTGTAGAAGAACAGAGACGTGCAAGACGTTGGGGAATCTTTTTTAAATTTCTTACTTTCGCATATCTGTTGTTTATAGTTTTGGTCATGGGGAAAAGTTGTTCAACGACTTCCACTGATAGTGCGGTGTCATCACAGCATATTGCTACAGTCGATATTGTAGGAACGATTGCTGCAGACCAGCAAAGTGTGAATAGTGCAGATACGATCAAAGGTTTGAAAAAAGCATTTGAAAGCAAGCAATCGCAAGCTGTTGTTTTAAATATTAACTCTCCGGGTGGATCTCCAGTTCAGTCTGATGAAATTTGGCAAGAGATCCAATATTTAAAGTCGGTTTATAAAGATAAAAAACTTTATGCATTAATTGGTGACACAGGTGCTTCAGGTGCTTATTACATAGCGTCTGCAGCGGATGAAATTATTGTTAATCCATCAAGTTTAGTCGGCTCAATTGGCGTCATTATGCCAAACTATGGAGTGAGTGGTTTGATGCAAAAACTTGGCGTTGAAGATCGCACCATGACTTCAGGTGAGAACAAAGCATTATTGTCGATGACACAACCAGTTGATCCTGCACAACGTGCACACGTACAAGGTGTATTGGATAATGTTCATCAACATTTTATTGATGCAGTCAAAAAAGGTCGTGGCAATAAATTGAAATCGCAAGACCCTGCTATATTTTCAGGTTTGTTTTGGACTGGTGAGCAGGCTGTGAAGCTCGGTATTGCAGATCGGATTGGCAGTATTCACACACTGAAACGCGAATTAAAAGTCGAAAAAACGGTAGATTATACTATTCAACGTAGCCCCTTTGATTCTGTGCTTGGACGACTTGGAAGTGAAATTGGTCAAGGTTTTGCTTCTTCAATTTCCAAGCAGATTCAATCTGAGCAGGTGAATCGAATCCAATGAAACCATTGATCCATTTTGCTCATGCCAACGGGGTTCCATCGAAAGTTTATCAAAAATTTTTTGATGCTTTGTCTGATCAATTCGATGTGATTTATACGACCAATCTTGGTGTTGATCAACGTTATCCTGTAGATCAACACTGGGAAAGTATGACACAGCAAGTGATTGATAATATTGTTCAGAAATCCCATGGTCGTAAAGTGATTGGTATCGGGCACTCCTTAGGAGGAGTTTTGACGTTCAAAGCTGCGTTGAAATGCCCAGAACTTTTTAGTCAAACTATTCTTCTCGATCCACCTCTTATTATGGGGCTAGAATCATTTGCTATGCATATTGCAAAGTCTTTGAAGTTAAAAGCAGTGGATCAAATGTCGCCAGCGGCATTGTCTAAACGTCGACGTGATCATTGGGATAGTCGAGAGCAAGCTGCAACATTACTTCGACCCAAAGCATTATATGCAGCATTTGATGAGCAATGTTTTAATGACTATATTCTATTTGCATTAGTTGAAGATCCAACGCGTGGCGGCGTTGAATTGGCGATTCCAAAATCTATTGAAGTGGATATTTTTAGAACCAATCCTTCATTATGGTGGCTGCCTCAACCTAAGCTTAAAGTTCCAAGTCAATTAATTGTTGCTTCTGAAGGTCCATTCTTAGCACGTAAATTCCCTCATAAAGTGAGGAAAAAGTTTGGTGTGCCTTTTAGTATTTTTGAAGGTGGACACATGTTCCCACTTGAACATCCTGAGCAATTGGCTGCGCATTTAAAAACTATTTTGACGCCACTAAAAAACGCAGCCTAAGCTGCGTTTTTTAAATCAAATATGACAGAACTGTATTGGATCTTTCAAAATTTGATTTTTATAGTGCACGCCTTCGGATGTGACTTGAATGGTTTGATTACAAATCCATTCTACAACTTGAGGATAAATTAAATGTTCAAGTTGATGTACACGATCAGCTAAAGATGCAACATTATCATGGTGCGACACTTTGAGTACGCCTTGAGCAAGTGCTTGACCTGCATCTAGTTCTGCAGTGACATAATGTACTGTACATCCATGCCATAAATCACCAGTATTTAATACACGTTGATGTGTATGCATTCCTTTGTAATTTGGCAGTAGAGAAGGGTGGATATTGATCATTTTACCCTCCCATGCTTTAACGAACTTAGCACTTAAAATACGCATAAAGCCCGCTAAAACTACAAGATCAGCTTCCCAGTCGAGCAGTTGCTGATGCATAACATCATCAAACGTTTCACGGTCTGGGAAGTTTTTGTGTTCAATCACTGCAGTTGCAATGTTGGCATGAGTAGCACGCTCAAGTGCGTAAGCATCAGGTTTATTCGAGATCACACCGACAATTTGACCTGAAAGGTTTGCATCAATTAATGCTTGTAGGTTTGATCCGTTACCAGATACTAAAACAGCAATTTTAATCATGTTTTAACAATAAACTGATTAAGCGAAGATCACACGAATTTTTTCGTCTGCACCTTCGACAGATTCAGCATTGTCAACAATGTGGCCCATTGTCCATGCTTTTTCACCGAGTTGATTTAAGAATTCAACTGTTTTATCAGCTTCAGCAGCATCAACAACTAGAACCATACCTACGCCACAGTTGAATGTGCGGTACATTTCAAATTGTTCTACACCACCTTCACGTTGAAGAAGTTTGAACAGCTCAGGCCATTCCCAAGAAGATTCGTTTACTACAGCTTGGGCACCATTTGGTAATACGCGAGGTAAGTTACCTGGTAAACCGCCACCTGTGATGTGTGCCATCGCGTGAACATCAACCTGTTTGAGAAGCTCTAAAATAGGTTTAACGTAGATACGAGTTGGCTCCATTGCAACATCAGCAAGTGGACGACCATCAACAATTTGAGTTAAATCAACATTTTTTACATCTAAAATTTTACGAAGAAGAGAGTAGCCGTTAGAGTGTGCGCCGCTTGAAGCAACACCAACTAATACATCACCAGCTTTAACTTTAGAGCCATCAATAATTTTACTATGTTCTACAACACCTACACAGAAACCAGCTAAATCGTAATCTTCACCTTCATACATGCCTGGCATTTCAGCAGTTTCACCACCGACCAACGCACATCCAGCAAGTTGACAACCTTGACCGATACCTGTCACTACATTTGCTGCGACATCAACATTGAGGTGACCAGTTGCGTAATAATCAAGGAAGAAGAGTGGTTCAGCACCACAGACAAGTAAATCGTTCACACACATTGCAACCAAATCCTGACCAATTGTGTCATGACGGTTTAAATTCAATGCTAAACGTAATTTTGTACCAACACCGTCTGTGCCAGATACGAGAACAGGTTCTTCATAACCTTTAGGAATTTTACAAAGTGCACCGAAGCCACCAAGACCGCCCATTACTTCAGGACGAGTCGTGCGTTTAGCGACAGATTTGATACGATCGACTAACGCGTCGCCCGCCTCAATGTCGACACCTGCATCTTTGTAGCTTAAACCAGTGTTTGGGGTAGAAGTTGAGTTGCTCATATTGAAGTCTCCGCATTCGCGCGGGGATTATAACCCGAATATACGAAACTCTTATGTTATTTATGCACTAAAATGTTATCTTTACTAAAATATTTTCCTTTACATAACGAATAATCTTAAAAAAGGCGAGTTTCTATGGTAGATCGTACCCTACGCCGTGTTTTTATCCTTGCAGGGATAGCTTTATTTCTCTGGATTTTATACTTATTAAAACCGGTCGTAATCCCATTTATTGGTGCATTTTTAATAGCTTATCTTTTCAGTCCATTGGTTGATCGATTGCATAAGATAGGTTTACCTCGTTGGTTGTCTATCAGTTTGGTATTTGTTGGTATTGGTGTCGTGATCACATGGGCAATGTGGTATTTGGTTCCATTAATTTGGGAACAGCTGATGTATGCTAAATCCAGTATCCCGAAAGTAGTTCATTGGGTAAATTATAGCTTCTTACCGTGGTTATCAGATACTTTCAATATAGTGCCACTAGAATTAGATGTAGATCAGATTTCAGCAGCTGTTATGGAGTATGTTCAAACCAATTATAGTGCTGACAGTATCCAAGCGATGGCACTCAAATTGGCACAATCTGGTCTGAATTTTATTCAGATTGGTGGGACAATTGTACTGATTCCAATTATTGCATTTTATTTCCTCTTAGATTGGGATCGAATGCTCAATAGTTTGCGTCGACTCATTCCACGTCCTTATGAAGCTTCAACGCTTGAAATCGTAGGTGAATGCCATAGCGTACTAGGTGCATTTGTAAAAGGACAATTCCTCGTGATGATCCTTTTGGGGATTGTTTATGCTGTTGGTTTACAACTGATTGGTCTGGAAGTTGGTTTGATTATTGGCATGATTGCAGGCTTGGCAAGTATCATCCCATATTTAGGATTTGCAGTAGGAATTATTGCTGCTGTGATAGCAACTTTCTTCCAATTTGGTATGGATTGGACTCAACTCCTTTTAGTTGCAGTGGTGTTCATGGTAGGGCAAGCTGTTGAAGGTTATGTGCTTCAGCCATTCTTATTGGGAGATAAAATTGGTCTTTCTCCAGTAGCGGTCGTATTCGCTGTATTGGCTGGTGCACAATTGGCTGGTTTCTTGGGTATGTTGATTGCATTACCTGTTGCAGCTGTAATAGTGGTACTGCTCCGACATGCACGTGACACTTATGAAAGGAGTACAATTTATGGTACGCCACCTGTTGCCGTAGCTGATCATGGTGGTGGTGAAATTACAATCCAAACCGATCAGGTTGATATTGAGCTTGATCTCAAACCACAATCAATCAATAATCAACAAGATATTGCAACATCTGAAAAAATCGATGTGCAGAAACAAAATAAAGAACCTTAAGGTGACCAAGCATTTATGCGGCAACTGCAACTTGATATAGAACCTCAACTTGATGCACGGATCAGTGATTTTTCCGGCCCAGGTTGGGGACCCGTCATTGATGCAGTTCGCCAACTTCATGCTGGATTAATGAATCGATTTTATCTTTATGGCGGGGCGGGCACAGGTAAGAGTCACTTATTAACTGCAATATGTGACTCATATCTAGATGTGGGGAAATCTGCAATTAAAGTGTCATTGCTAGAATTGCTCGATGCTCCAATTGAGGCGATTACTTCATTGGATCGTTATGATTTGGTCGCACTAGATGATATTGAAGCGATCAGTGGTGTACCGCATTGGCAAAAAGCGGTATTTCACTTAATAAATAATAATAATGATGGTGGAGGACAACTAGTCTTTTCATCTAGATCTGCGCCAATTGAACTGAAACTTGAATTACCAGATCTTCAGTCGAGATTAACTCAAGCGGTGAGTGTTAAAGTGCCAACAGGTCAATCCTATGCTGACCGCTATGCCTTATTACATTCTGTGTTAGATCGTAAAGGTGTGCATTTTGATCCTTTAATTATTGATTATCTGCTGACCAATGGCCCGATACAGACCAGTACCTTATTACAAACGGTTGATCAATTATCAAAGTTACTACAGGGTGAAAAAGTTAAGCTATCCAACGCAACCCTTAAGCAAATCTACGCGCTCATCGATCAGTATAGTGCTTAAATGCTTTTTAAATGTTATTCAAAACTCAAAATGTAGACTTTATCTGAACTCGGCAATTTTTTACTTAAAAATAATTGAGAATTCTAAAAATTTGTGACAGATTAGTCAAAATGGACAAATAGCGCTACATAATTAAAGTTCGCTACTTAAAAAAATAAAGAAAAATTAAGGAGATGGTAATGCTCAGACGGGGCTTAGGTCTTGTATTGTTGTGTGCAACAGGGCATGTATTCAGTGCAGATATTGTGGTTACGACCACTGAAGATATCACCAAAAATGATGATCAATGTTCGTTGCGTGAAGCAATTGAATATATTAATCAGGGTAAACCTGAAGCAGGTCTCAATGGCTGTGGTGGTAAAGATGCCACAGATAATATTATCTTATCTACGAAAGAATATCTCCTAAACGAGCAAGTTCGCATCTCTAAACCGATGGTTTTTAGAACGCAGTATGAAACTACCATTGTCGACGATATTCCTGGTACAAAAAATGCCGTCATAACAATGAAGGGTACTGATAGAATTTTCCATATTGAGCGAATTCG
The DNA here is from genome assembly GCF_056779945.1 of Acinetobacter sp. ANC_7635. Lineage (NCBI taxonomy): Bacteria > Pseudomonadati > Pseudomonadota > Gammaproteobacteria > Moraxellales > Moraxellaceae > Acinetobacter > Acinetobacter sp. ANC_7635. The sequence continues at coordinate 97,405 of NZ_JBWYIS010000002.1, forward strand.
TCCTAAAGCTGATGATGAAATTAGAGATGCTGCAATTGGTGTGGAATTTTACGAAATTACCTTGCAAGGTTGTGCCGCAACAGTATGCAAAGACAAAGGTGGGTTAATTCTCAATTATGAACGGCTAAAATTTGATAAAAGCCATCTTATCAATGGCAAAGCGAATTTTGGCGGTGCGATTTATAATGTTGAATCATTTATTGAATCCGAAACCAGCAAAATTCGTTCCGCGCGAGTGAATTTAGTTAATTCGTTATTGGAAAACAATCAAGCACAACAAGGTGCTGTTTTGTATAGTGAATATCCTGATTTTGACATTAGTGCTTCTGTTATTAAAGGTAATAAAACAACAGATTCAGAAGGTTTCGCAATCTATAGCCATAAAGTGTTGAGTGAAGACGAAACTAAGGTGACCAATCTCAATTATGCCAAAGTGACTAATTCAACAATTTTTAATAATAAGGGCTATATTATCAATGTGAAGGATGGTATTGCGCTTAATAACAATACGCTGGTCTTTAATGATTTTGGCTTGGTTTTTAATGCACCGTTTAAGAAGGCATCGCTTACTAACAATATAATTGCAAAAAATGGCAATCGAGACTGCCGTGTAGAGACTGCAATCGATCAATCAAATTTAAACAATAATTTATATGGTTTTGGTTGTGAGGGCACAGCTTCAGAAAAACTGGGCGAGCGCACATTATTAGCTGGGACTGATGTAGAAGGTGAATGTGATGTTAATTCATCTGGCATTTTATGTCCGTTCAAAGTCTATTCTGGCTATGCTTTAGGATATTTCCGTCCAAGAGTGTTGCCTAGTTATCGACAATTGACAGATTCTCCGATCATTAATCGTGGACCAGATTCAAATGGTACATCATGTGAAACAGTTGATCAGCGTGGCAACGCACGTAAGGATCGTATTTTGTGTGATCGAGGCGCAATCGAACTTATTCAGTCAAGTACGTCTTCAGGCAGATTTGGCAAGGATATCTTTTACGGAGAGATTGTTAAGTTAAATATTAATGATTTTCTAGGAGATGGTGAGCTAATACCTGCTAGTCAATGTGATGCCTTAGTCGGACCTCATCCGAAAAAAGAAGAATGGCAAGCGGGCTGTATGATCATCCAACAAAATAACTCTCCTAGTAAAGGTAAAGCTGAACTACTCCAAAATGGAGAGTTTACGTATACACCTCAAGGGAATTGGCACGGAACTGATGATTTTAAAGTTTTGGTCGTTGTATCTACACGTCAGTTAAATGAGTCAATGAATCCTTATATCGAAATTCCAACTGTCATTAAACAAGACCCCAGAGATACTTATACAAGCGATAAAGTAAAAACTTCTGGTGGGGGGCTAGGTCTAATCTCCGTATTAGGTCTGATGACTTTAATCGCGATACGTAGAAAAAAATAATAAGGTAACCGTATGTTGAAAAGTAGAAAAGCTTTTTTGACCTTAGCAGTCCTTTCTGCAATGTCATTGATGGCTGCTGAAGATACAATAATTTATGTCACTACCTTTGATGATGAAGACGGTACTAATGATGCAAAGTGTTCACTCAGAGAAGCGTTGACGGCTGCTTCGACTAATCGAGCTTATGGAGGTTGTGCTAAAGGTAATACGGATCGAGTACAAACTGACATTATTCAGCTTGAAGCTGGTACCTATAGCTTGAATGCAGAGCTTCAGCCAACTTCTTCAGTGATTATTAGGGGTAAAGAGCCTGTCGATTATTCCAAACCGAATGTCATTTCAAATAGTTATCCTGCGCAAACTAAAATTCAAACTATAATTAATGGTCAAAATACATATCGCATTTTTAATACGACCAATCTAAATCGACCGAGTTTGAGTTTAAGAAATATAGAGCTGAGAAATGGTAAATCATCTACCAACGGTGGCGCTTTGCTATTGGGAGGCGAGACTGATTTATATAATGTAAATATCACTAGCTCTTCTGCATTAAGAGGTGGAGCGATATTTTTGAATGACAGTGATAGCTCTTTAAGTTATTCGGTCGGGTGGGTGAGTGGTAATACAGCTCAGCAAGGCGCTGTTATAGCGATGTCTTGTTTGGATAATCTTGTGTTCACACGTCGTAAGATTGATTTATCCCGTATGTCTATTACCGAAAATGGAAATACAGCTTCAAACAGTTTATTCTCATTTTGTGGTGAACCTACAACTCAATTGCAAGCAAATACAATATCTTCCAATGTATTAAATACTACACAAGGTCAAATTTTTCAATTTAGTGATCGTTTAACAGATGGGGGTCAAATAAATTTGAGTCCCAATTCTATTTTGAAGCTCGATAGTAATACGATTATCGCGAATACCGCGCGATCTGTGCTTTGGTATGGAAATACAGGTGCAAAAGCCTTAAATCATAATGTGATAGGTTTTAATCAGGCTAAAGCCTGTATATATAGTCACGGTGATGTGAGCCAAGTTGAGTCAGCAGGTATTGAATTATTGGCAAATGCTATTCCACTGAGTAATCCATCTATAGACTGTGATCTACCAGCAAAAGCGTCAGAAAATGCACAAAAAAATAGTCTTGATGTTAGTCAATTGAGTATCAATGATCTGTTTTCAACATCGTTACCAGTTAATGATGAGAATACTAACTTTCATCCTGTCTTTTTTCCGAAGATTAATTCGAGTGGTACAGATTTAGTTGATTTTGGTACTGATGGTTGTTCGCTGCTTGATCAACGAGGTATTAATCGGATTGGATTAGACTCACTCAACAGTTTAGATGCGACTCCCAATACTTGCGATATTGGTGCAATAGAAACCTTAAAGTTGACTGTTTCCAATTTAAGTAAAGCAAATGAATCACTGGTTCAGATAAAGAAATCAACTGAGAATAGAATTAAAGCATTCGAAGATGCTATTGCCGATCCTGAAACCAAAGAAGAAGTGATTGATTATTATAATAAGGAGCTCACCGATCAAAAAGCATTTTTGAATGAGTTAAATAATCTTAATCAATATCGTCCAATTTTGTTCGATCCATTTAAATTGAATTTACCGGATGAAATTGTTTCTCCTGATGGTACGGTGCGAAAAATTGAGCATCTTAATGTTGATAATTATGATGTCAAAGTTGAGGTTGTGGGAGTTGGGAAATTAGATATCGATAAAACGTTCTTAGGTAAGTTTGATGAGCGGTTGAAATGTGAGTGGAAACCGCAGCTTAAGCAAATAGTCATGTATAGAACAGATGGTCGCATAACACCGAGTGGAGACTCTGAATTCTGTACATATACGCTTACTTCAAAAAGCGACAGTAAAAAAACATCAAGTGCATATTTAATTGGTAATTTTATCAATATCGTGCCAACTGTTCCTGAACGTGTGGAATATACAATCAATCCAAAAAAATCGACTCAAATCAGTGTAAATTTACTGGCTGAAGCGAGTGATGCTGGTGATGGCAACAGAAATGCAATCAATCCTCCAAATAAAAAGGAGTTTTACCATAATGCTAATGGGGATGAGGTATCAATTTATTTTGCAAGAGTACCGAATCCCGTTTCAATTATCGCAGATCGGGTAGAGCCATGTGCTAATGACCGTTTTAAAAAGTGCTATGGTGGAAACATTCGAGTTCAGTTGAACAATAATTTGGATGTCTTTTCCTATGATCTTAAGTACTCAGTATTGGACGCAGACGGCGCTTCATCAGGTGAGGGAACATTAGCTGTTCTAAATACGGAAACAGGGCCTGGAAGTTCTCGTACGAGTGGAGGGGGTAGCCTAGGTGGGTTTGGGCTTTTAGGACTCATTGGTTTAAGTTGGCTTAGAATGAGAAAATCTAAACCTCATTAATAAAAAAGCCAGCATTTGCTGGCTTTTTTTGTGTTTGATTTTGTGTAATATTTTGCAAAAAATTAGTATATTTTGAACAGTTTATTGCTACATTTGAAGATTGCTGATTACTTTCTTAAATTACACCAATGTCATCTTTTAATGAGCTTATACCCTTAAATCAAATTGAAGTTAATCCTTCGGATTTGCTCTCAATTAAGAGGCATGATCTTGTTCCTTTATTGACTGATTCGTCTAAACTTAATTTATATGCTGAACATATTGTGCAGGCACAAAATGCTCTATTGGTAGGTATAGACCCCACTTTAAATAAAAAATTAAGCGAAACAATTTCAGATATTATTCAAAAATTGAATCAATCCAAAAAGAAATTAAAACAAAAAAAATTTAATGCTCTCCAAAAGTGGTTAGGTCTGGATTTGGAGTTCGGTGCGGGTCAAATTTCTTATATTCGTGATTTAGATAGACTCATTCTAGATGCTGATCAGCTGTCCCAACGTATTCACATTGAAATCGAAAAGTCTAGTTCTCGATTTCAGCAAGCAGTTGGTTTAAGAGAGCAAATGGCGCGCTACATTCAAGCAGCAAGACAATTTTTAACAGAATACACAGATTTTTCTCATCATCGCCATCCACTCGATAACTTTGAGGAGCGATTGGCTAAAAAAATACAAACATTAGAGTCGGTACAAGCAAACAATGATATTTCTCTCATGCAAATGCAATTGACTCAACAACTTTCATTAACTCTGACGGATCGTTTTCGTGAAGCGCAGCAAGTATTAATCCCAGCTTGGCAATATCATCTTGAGCAAACTCAAATTAAAAATGGCGCAGTCGATATTGAAAAGTTAGATCAAAGTCGCGAACAACTGATTCGATCTCTAAAAAAATCACTAATTAAAGAATAAGGTGTGTTATGTCTGATTTTCCAATTCAAAAGAAAAATGAATCCTTAAGCTTAATCTCTACGGAGGAAAAGTTTTCCAAGTTAGATTTAAAAGAAATTGGGTTGACGACGTCAGACCTTGCAGCAGTCGAATCAGTTCACCAAGAACTAGCTGATATGAATCATGCTACGGTTGCTGAATATGGGAAAAATATCGCGACTAAAACAGCGACTTATACGGATGAATTACTGGATCTAGTTAAAAATAAAGATTTGGATGCAACAGGTCAAAAGTTAAATGAAGTCGTTACAGTGGCTCAACAGCTCAATACAAACAGTATTTTAAGTCCTGCTAAAAGTTCAGGCTTCTTGGGTAGTATCTTAAATCGATTTAAGGGTGCTAAACAGAGTTTTGATCAAAAGTTCAATACCACTAAAGAACAAATAGATGCTTTAGTTAAAGAAATTGAAACCTCTCAACAAGGGTTAAAAGACCGTGTAAATACATTGGATCGTATGTTTGATGGTGTGCAGGACGAATATAAACAATTAGGGGTTTATATTGCTGCAGGGAAAATTAAACAACAAGAAGTTCAGGAGCAAATAGCTGAATTAAGTACGCTAGAACAAGATGCGCAAACTAATCAAAAAATCTACGACTTAAATCACTTAGCAAACAACTTGGAAAAAAGAGTGAGTGATTTACAGGTATTGCAACAATCTGCGATGCAGACATTACCGATGATTCGAATTATTCAATCAAATAATTCAATGTTGGTTGATAAGTTTTATGCGATAAAAAATATCACGCTTCCTGCCTGGAAAAATCAAATTAGTTTAGCGATTTCATTACAGGAACAAAAAAATAGCGTCCAATTGGCTAATACTATTGATGATGCGACGAATGAGTTACTTAAACGAAATGCAGATTTATTACACCAGAACTCAGTAGATACTGCTCGAGCAAATCAACGCTCAGTGATTGACATTGAAACACTTGAACATGTTCAAAATACCCTCATTAAAACAGTGAATGATGTTATTAGTATTCAGAAAGAAGGGATGCAAAAACGTGAAGAGGCATCAATCCGTATTAAGGCTTTGCAAGGAAATCTTCAACAACTTGTTTTGGATTCGAGTCAAAATCAGCCAAAACACTAATTTCTTGAGGTTTAAATTTGAATAAAACCAATGAATATCTTGTGGCGCAGACTGAGATTCAGAAAAGATTGCCTGAATTGTACAAACGAAATCGCATACTTAATTTATGGGGATTTTTGAGTACCAGTGTACTCATTATTTCAGTTGTGTCGCTTTTTATTCATCAGGACATGATTTATGGTTTTATGGGTATGAGTGAAACTGTTCAGCAGCTTCATTTGCCACATAGTTTAGATGAAGTCGTAAACGTGTACCAACATCAGCCTGACTATTTTTTTAATTTGATATCTTGGTTAGGTTGGTTCATTCTAAAAGTATTTAGCTCAGTCATTGGTGCTTTTTTTATCGTTCATTTTTTAAAGAAAATACGTTTTTTCTATGTGCGCTTTCAATCATTTGTACTTAAGTTTGTTGGTTGGTTAATTGCTGTCATTTTAATTTGGTCAGGTTTGACCTATGTTCAATATGACTTGAATGATGAGTCGTTGGAACAACAATATCAATTAAGTCATTATGATAAATCGATTCACGAAAGTCAGATTGCTGTCATCATGACTGAACAACAGGTCAATCCAATTATACAAGCCTACGTCCTTGCGCAAGTGGCTTTGATTCACAAACCTGAAGATACCAAGCTAGCAACTACATATTTAGCTCGACTTGCGCAAGCTGAAAGAAATGAAAAACAGTTTGTCGAATATGGTTTTAATGCAGAGCAGTTATGGTCAATGCAGCAACAAGTTTATGGTCAATCTATTACTCCTTGGGCAAAAGCGATAGATCATCGAGCAAATCAGGCACGACAAATTTCAGAAGTCGTCAAGATGATATTAATGGTGTTCTCAGCCATCATGTTATTGTTAATGCTTATTTTCTTTGGATTAGCTCGTAGTTTTAAAAGCAGAATTCAAACGATCACTCAACGTTTGGAGATATAGTTAAAGTTTGTACTGTTACGATCATCATAAAAGAATCATTCATTCTTAATTGGATGATTTTTTAATTCAATTTTTCGATAGTCTTTATGTAAATTAACTGTTTTACCTATTTTTGTATTTCTTCTAATATAGCTTTATCAAATAAATATTACTCCTTTGGAGACGTTAGCAATGTTAGATCAAAATACTTCAGCTCAATTAAAAACGCTTTTAGAACGCCTTGAAGGTCCAATCGAATTGGTTGCGACTTTAAATGATTCAGACAAATCCGCAAAAATCAAAGAACTTGTGGAAGAAGTGGCTGCACTTTCTCCATTCGTCACAGCTCGTTTTGATGGTCAAAATAAACGTGCGCCGAGCTTTGGTATTGCAAAAGCAGGTGAAGAACCGCGTGTCTTCTTTGCAGGCTTACCAATGGGTCATGAGTTCACTTCTTTGATTTTGGCATTGCTACAAACTTCTGGTTATGCACCAAAAGTATCTGATGAAGTATTGGCATCCATCAAAGCTTTAGAAATCAAATCTGACTTTGACGTATTCGTATCTTTAAGCTGTCATAACTGTCCAGATGTGGTTCAAGCACTTAACTTGATCGCAATCTACAACCCTGGCACAACAGCAACCATGATTGATGGTGCATTCTTCCAAGACGAAGTTGAAGAACGCAAAATCATGGCTGTCCCAATGGTGTTCCAAGACAACGAACATATCGGTCAAGGTCGTATGACATTGGAAGAGATTGTTGCGAAGCTCGATACTAATTCTGCTGCGAAAGATGCTGAAAAGCTCAATGCCAAAGATGCATTTGACGTGCTTGTGATCGGTGGTGGTCCTGCAGGTAACACATCTGCAATCTATGCCGCTCGTAAAGGTATCCGTACGGGGATCGTTGCTGAGCGCATGGGTGGTCAAGTCATGGACACCATGGATATTGAAAACTTCACATCAGTGCAAAAGACGCAAGGTCCTAAGTTTGCGGCTGAAATGGAAGCACATGTTCGTGAATACGGTGTCGACATCATGAACCTACAACGTGTGTCTGACATCAAAGGTGCGGATGAAACTGCCAACGGTTTAGTTGAAGTGACTTTAGAGAATGGTGCAAAACTTGAATCGAAAACGGTCATCCTGTCTACAGGTGCTCGTTGGAGAGAAATGAATGTACCAGGTGAGCAAGAATACAAAACACGTGGTGTTGCGTACTGCCCACACTGTGATGGTCCATTATTCAAAGGCAAACGTGTGGCTGTGATCGGTGGTGGTAACTCTGGTGTTGAAGCGGCAATTGACCTTGCGGGTATTGTTGAGCATGTCACTTTAGTTGAGTTTGATACTAAGCTGCGTGCTGACCAAGTACTTCAAGATAAATTGAACAGCTTGCCAAATACCACTGTCATCAAAAATGCGTTGTCTACGGAAGTGGTCGGTGATGGCAAACAAGTGACTGCACTGAAATACAAAGATCGTGCGACGGATGAAGAACACACAGTCGAATTGGCGGGGATCTTCGTACAAATCGGTTTGTTACCCAACACGGATTTCTTAAAAGAAACTCAAGTTGAGTTAACCAACCGTGGTGAGATTGTGATTAACGATCGCAACGAAACCAATGTAAAAGGTGTATTTGCTGCGGGTGACTGTACAACAGTACCTTATAAACAAATCATCATTGCCACTGGTGAAGGCGCGAAAGCATCACTGTCAGCGTTTGATTACATCATTCGTTCTGGACAGTAGTTCAATCATATTCTTTAAATAAGAAGTTCTTAGTTTTGTAGTTTACAGAGGTTGAAGATGCTAACACTTCAGCCTCTTTTTTTTGTAATCATTCCCTTGCTTTATATTATTTGTTAAATCAAATATATATTTTATTTGTAATTTTATTTCACAATAAATGGGTGTTTTGTGTAACAGGACCTGTTTATCGTGTCTGTTTTTTGTTTAAATATTAAGAAATTCTTTAGCCTTACTAAATTATAAAAGACAGATAATAACCATGCTTGCCAACATCTTTTCGGCATTGGAACAGCTCGGCCTAACCGCCCAAAACAGAGCCCTCCACATCCAATTCAGTCATTCACAACTGAATAGCCAAGTCTTCCTACAACGCATCGATGGCAGCCATGCCCTTAACGAAGGCGTGCAAGCAGAACTCATCTGTCTCTCGACCAATGCCTTAATTCCACTCAAACAATTCATCGGCACACAAGTGGCCGTCGATCAAGTCACCGATCAAGGAACCCTGTTTAGAACCACTGGCATCATTACCGAAGCCTCACAAGGACAAAGCGATGGGGCACTGACCCTCTACAAACTCACGCTCAACGATGCAACAAACTTGTGGCACAAACGCCGCAACAGCCGCGTATTTATGAACAAATCCGTGGTCGAAGTGGTGGAAATTCTCTTTGAAGAATGGCAAAACAAAAGCCCACTCTTTGCCTCTAGCCTCAGCCTAGACCACAGTGGATTGCAACAACAATACGACATCCGACCCTTCATCATGCAAAGCAACGAAAGCGACTACGACTTTCTGACTCGCTTACTACGCAGTGAAGGCATTAACTGGCTCATTGATGAAGCCCAACCGATTGTACCGAGCAACAACAGCCCGATTGAAGCACAAAAGCTCCGCCTGATTGACGACAACAGCCAATACCAAGCCCTTAACCGACGCAACATCCGCTACCACCGTAGTGATGCGACAGAACAATTTGATACCATCACCAGCTTTATCGGACAACGTAGCCTACAACCCACCGCAGTCCACCTACAACGCTGGCAAGCCACAGCCCTCGAACAAGAAGAAGGCGCAGGCTCAGTCCAAAGCAAACACCAACACAGTGACCACCAAGACAATGCCAGCCTAGGCCTCGAACAAGCATGGCACATCAGCCCTGCATGGATCCAAGACCTCAAAGGCGAAGACCAAGCCACCGCCTCAGGTAACGGCCAAGTTGAAAAACTCAACCAACACCTCAGCGACTACTACGCTGGACAAAGCAAACAATTCATCGCCAAAGCCAGCGTCAGAGACAGCCAAGTCGGCTACTGGTTCAAACTCGATGGCCATCCAGAAATTGAACAACACAGCGGAGTTGATCAAGAATTCCTCATTGTTGGCAAACGCTACTACAACCAAAACAACCTACCCAAAGACTTAGACCAACAAGTCCAACAACTGCTACAACGCAGCCAATGGACGCCAAAACACAAGACAAACACCAACCAAGCAACCCACAAGGATCAAGAACGCCAAGCCAGCGAACTCATCCTACAACGACGCAACATCAAAACCGTACCCGAATACAACCCACTACAACATCGACCTAGCACCCATCCGCAACGCGCCAAAGTGGTGGGACCTGCAGGAGAAGAAATCCATGTCGATGAATGGGGACGCATCAAAGTACGCTTCCTATTTACCCGAGCAGAAGACCACCAATTTGATGGCGGTGCCGGCAGTAACAACAACGACACCGATTCAGCTTGGGTCGATGTACTGACCCCATGGGCGGGCGAAGGCTATGGCGCACGCTTCCTTCCTCGAATCAATGAAATCGTGGTCATCGACTTCTTTGACGGCAACATCGACCGTCCCTTTGTGGTGGGCCGCCTACATGAAGCCCAACGCAGCCCAACCCGATTTGACAGTCAAGGCCAATTGCCGGACACCAAAAAACTCGCAGGGATTAAAAGTAAAGAAGTCCAAGGCGAAGGCTATGGACAACTCCGCTTTGATGACACCACAGGACAAATCTCCACCCAACTGCAAAACACCCACGGGGCGAGCCAACTCAACCTAGGGAATCTCAGTCATCCCAAAGCAACAGCAGAAAGTGAAGGACGCGGCGAAGGCTTCGAACTCAGAACTGACCAATGGGGTGCAGTACGAGCGGGCGAAGGCATACTCATCTCCACCTACAAACAAGAACAAGCCAAAGCAAACCATCTCGATGCAAGCGAAGCCAAACAACAACTCGAAAGTAGCTTAAACAACGCCAAAGCTTTGAGTGAAGTGGCACAAAATCAACAAACTGATCCACTGAGCTTACTCGAAAACCTACAGGGCTATCTCAAGAACTTAGAGAGCGAAGACCAAAGCAAAGCCGCGGCTTTTAAACAAGCGATCATGCTCTTGGCTTCACCAAGTTCAATTGCCGTAGAAAGTAACGAAGACATCCACCTCAGTGCAGATGGGCAGATCAACCAGATTGCGCAAGGAAGCATTAACACCAGCACGCAAGACAGCATCATCGGACATGCCAGCAAAAAGATCAGCTTATTTGCCGCGCAAGAAGGGGCACGAGTCTATGCAGGCAAAGGCAAGATCGAGATTCAAGCTCAAGGGGATGGTGCTGATCTGATTGCAAGAAAGGGTGTGCAGATTATTTCCACGGAAGATCGAATTGAAATTAAAGCGGCAAAAAAAATAGTGTTGATCGGTGGTGGCTCACAGATTGAAATTAGCAGTTCGGGAGTTTTACCGACCACAGCTGGTAAGTTTGAGGTTAAGGCAGGGCAGCATCAATTTGTGGGGGGAGCAAAGGTGCCGTTGAATTTTCCACTCATGCCAAATGAAATAAGACAACAGATTGCAATTAAATATCATGATGATGAGCCTGTTAAAGGTGTAAACTTTAAAATGAAATACGCAAATGGTCAGATATTTTCAGGTGTGACTAATGATGAAGGGATAGCTGATATAAGAGATGCGCCTGATGGTGAAGCAGAGATTATTTTTGGGGAAGATGCTAGATCTTATGAAGTTGTAGCACAAGCAGAAGAAAATATTAATTTTAAAGCAGATTGGAACATCTCAGATCTAGAAGAATCATACCAACAAGCACTTAAGGATTCTAAAAAATGAGTGCAGAAAATAAAATAGCTATAATTCAAATTGGTTCAGAGCTTTGGTCGAATACCAAGGCTGCCGGCAGTTGGGTAGGTGGAGCCTTACAAGGTGAATTTAACGAAAAATCAACTTTAGGTCAGATCGTATTTGATGCAGTTATTAGTATGTTTCCTGTCGCAGGTGAAGCCACAGCTGTTAGGGATTTAATCGCTATTTCAAATCGCATGGCAGGTAGTGAACAAGAGAAAAATAAAGTCCTGAACTGGGTTAGTATTATTTTGTGTTTATTGCCACTCATTCCAATATTTGGTGGTGTGTTAAAAGGTATTGGGCGCTTACTCATTACTGTGATTAAAGATGCCAGTAAAGCCGCAGAAGTAGCAATTGCAATTTTGGCTTTTTTAAGAAAAATGGGTTATGGAGACCCAATTAAATTTATAAACGCACTTAAATTTTCAAAATACCAAACTAAAATATTATCCGAGTTTAAAAAATTTATTGCGCGATTAAAATCCTCGATTCAGTTTTTCTTATCAAAAACGAGAGTCGTTCTACCTAAGCATGTACAACAACAATTAAACTCATTTTTACCTGAGTTAGATAAGCTTGCCAAACTCGCAGATAAAATGATTCCTTCTGCAATTAAAGAGTTGGACAGTGCTTTAAATAAAGTCCGATCTGAAATGATCAACCAGATGAATAAAGCTGGTGCGAAGATAGGTGGTGGAGAAACTAAGGTTTTAACCACAGAAGCACGTTTAGCCTCTACGGCAAAAAAGACGATTGCAAGCAAAGGGCATAAACCTGCACCATTGAGTCATTATATTCATAAAGAGGGATGGCCAGATTTGAGGGCATATAAAAAAGATGGTCCCCTAGGTGAAAAAATTTTTCCAGATATTCACTCATTTAGTATTAAAGTGCCAATTCAACCTAAATTATTAAAAGCAGGTTCAAAAGTTCCACTATTTCGAGTGGTCGAAAGAGTAAATCCTAGCAAATCTGGGGGATATTGGGCAGAAAAAATGTCAGAAAATGGTAAAGCGTGGCGTTTGGACTGTGCAGTAAAAGGGGCATGGAGTACTAATGGTGCTTATGTTGTTTTAGATCATGTACCTACTATTGCTGAAATGAGAAAGTTAGGCATAAGAGTATCTGATGATTGGGATGGTTTACGTGTCTGGCGTGGAAAGATTGCAGAACAGCTTGATAATGAGAGTAGCTTAGAAAAAGGTCATCAAGCTACTAATCTGTTACTACCGGGTGGTGATATTCAAATTTTTATAAACTTTAGAGATCCTCATAATTTACCTGTTAAAGAATACATCGATAAAATCCTCAAAGAAAAACCGACAAACTGGAACGATTCAAAAATACCAACTCAAAGTGAAACAATGGTGGAGTATTTGGAAAAGCGTGAACGATCAGCGAAAATTGTACAACAAGGTCAAGTATTAAGAGGAATTTCTTCAACTACACGTGCAGGTGTTGAATATCAACAAAATAAACAGACTGAGAAGCGTTAATCTATGTTAAACCCAAAATTTATGGCACCAATGCAAGAGCAAGAATCACGAAATAAAGCATTTTATTTAATTAAGAAATACACGAGTTATACGTTTTTAGATCAGATACGTGTCTTATACCAACAATTTTTAGATGCTTTTGAAAGACAATTAAGAAATCCACCGAAAAAAGTGCTTCAACACCAATTCTCAGATCACCTACAAAAAAGACACGAAGGAGAATATATTCATTTTTTGGAGAAAATGGTTCAACTAGAACAAGGATTGAATTTATTAAAGACAACAAAATATAAGAAAGAAGCTTATATTACATTCTTAGGACCTGACATTTCAGACAGAATGTTTGATAGATATGCTGATGAAAATGGTATTGTTGATGATCCTTTTTATATTTTGCTGGGTTTGGGATATTCAAAAAGTACTGATCTTTTTATGCCAATAGATCCTAGAATGTATTCTGTATCCACTAAGGTGGATCACTCTAATTATGTAAATTTAGTTTTGATTGCATTAAGTTTGCGCAGTCTGTGTACAAGATCTCTAGCTTCTGTTAAAACAGATCGTGATCCTTTTGCATATTTAGATAAAGAGACTATGCGGGCTTCAATAAAATGGTCATATGAGACAATTTTTTTCTCTAAAGAATGGCCACCGTTAAGAGTTTATCCTGAACCGATTCCTATGTGTCCACCTTTTAATTTAGACTCAAAAGAAGAAATAGCTACGGGTGAAGAAGTATATATCACAGGTATTTATGAGCCATGGTTGCCAATTAATGGAAAAGTAGGTTGTCCTAACTATTTTTTGGAAGGTACTACAGCAACTCAATATCAGTTAGATGGTACTGACGATTGGTATGATGTTAAATGGCGTTTAATTTGGGAAGACAATCGCTATATAGATGGAACTATACCCGAGGAAGAAAAGAATTATATTTTTGATATAGAAAATATAGGAAAACAATCCAATCAACCCGAAACTGAATCAACTGAAAAATTAAGTATAGCGGCTGGGCAGGTTTGTCCTAAAGCTGGCTATTGGTATACAACAGCGAAATCAAATTCACGGCAATACTTTAAACAGGGTGAGATCTTTCCAAATTATGAAAGTGATTGGGGAGATGTGTATTGGCAGTTTGATGGAGAAGAATAAAACTATATCGTTCAAGGTGGAAACTTTCGCTTTGATGGAAGTTTAATAAAAAACCCGCTTTCGCGGGTTTTTTTGATCTCAACGAGATTACATATTCGGATAGTTCGGACCACCCGCACCCTCAGGTACAACCCAAGTGATGTTCTGTGACGGATCTTTAATATCACAAGTCTTACAGTGAACACAGTTCACAGCATTAATTTGGAAACGCTTAGAACTATCATCATTTTCCATGATTTCGTATACACCAGCAGGGCAGTAGCGCTGAGCAGGCTCACTAAGATTTTATCCGAGTTTAAAAATTTTATTGCGCCATTAAAATCCTCGATTCAGTTTTTCTTATCAAAAACGGGCGTTGTTCTACCTAAGCATGTACAACAACAATTAAACTCATTTTTACCTGAGTTAGATAAACTTGCCAAACTCGCAGATAAAATGATTCGTTCTGCAATTAAAGAGTTGGATAGTGCATTAAATAAAGTTCGATCTGAAATGATCAACCAGATGAATAAAGCTGGTGCAAAGATAGGTGGTGGAGAAACTAAGGTTTTAACCACGGAAGCACGTTTAGCTTCTACTGCTAGAAAAACGATTCCAAGTAAAGGGCATAAACCAGCATCTTTAAGTCACTATAATCATAAGGACGGATGGCCAGATTTAAGAAAGTTTTACAATACAGATAGTAAAAAATATGACGTAATTGCTTCTTTTAGTAAGAGTGCCAATATTGAAGCTAATATATATAAGCCGGGCACAAAAATTGATTGGAAGTGAATCATAGATAAACGATATCCAAATAAGTCTGGAGCATATTGGGCAGACAAAATGCCACATAATGGCACAGCATGGCGTTTCGACTATGCAGTAAAAAGTGGCTGGTCGAAGAATGGAATATTTGTTTCCTTAGATCGTATCCCTACAGTTGCCGAGTTGAAAAAATTAGGAATTCCCGTTCCTAAGAATTGGCAGGGACTTAAAACATGGGAAGGTAAAGTCGCAGAACAATTTGATATGGATAAGATGGAAGGAAGTAAATTACTTTTACCTGGAGGGGAAAAGCAAATTTATATTGATTTTAGGCATTCTGATAATGCACCAATTAAAGCGTATATCGATAAAATGATCGAAATTCAAAAAACCAATTGGAATGATGCCATTCTTCCAAAAAAATTAGAAGATACGGTTGCGTATTTGGCGGCAAGAGAAAAAGCACAGAAAACTGTTCAACAGGGTCAGGTAGCTCGTGGTGTGTCTGCGACAGGTCGAGCAAATACTAAGCATGAGCAAAGTAAGGCGAATTAAGGGAATTTATGATGTATATCATTGATCAGAAAGCGAGAGACCAAACTTTTTATCTCATGAAAAAATATACCAGTTATCGGTATTTATATGTTGCATATGAACTGGAGAAAAAATTTGTAGACGCATTTGAGCAACAATTAAGGCATCCTCCTCTAAACTTATTGAATGAACCTGAAGGCTTTAAGGAGAGTCATGAAGAAGAATTATTATATTATTTGAGTGATCTAAGTGATACAGAAAAAGGTTTAACGGAACTGAGAAAAAGCAAATTCAAAAAAGAAGCATATGATCTTTATTTTGAAGGGAATATTCAGGGGAGGATTTTTGGTCGCTATGGTGATGAACATGGCTTGCTATATGATGTTTTTTATCAAAACCTAGGCATAGGTCAAGAGCCAAATGGAAATATTTTTATTGAACATGACCACACACGACATATTTTAAAATTATTGATAGCAAGAGCTATGGAGGGTATCACAGTTAATACTTTGTATAACGTTTCATATGATGTACCAAATAATAATCGAATTTATTATAAGAAATGGAGCTATGAATCTTTATTTAGTAAACTAAACTGGCCACCATGTAAGCAAATCGTTGAACCGATCATCCCTTGCCCAAATTATAATGAAAGCTCCAAAGGTCAAATTCATTCAGGTGAAGAAATCCAAATTTCAGGCATTTATGAACCATGGTTCGAAAAACCTGTCTATCAAAAATTAACCAATGATTCTGACTATAATATTTATGTTGGATGTCCAAACTACTTTTTAGAAGGGACAGAAGCAACCCAATATAAATTGGAAGGGAGCGATGATTGGTACGATGTTAAATGGCGTTTAATTTGGGAAGACAATCGCTATATAGATGGAACCATACCCGAGGAAGAAAAGAATTATATTTTTGATATAGAAAATATAGGAAAACAATCCAATCAACCCGAAACTGAATCAACTGAAAAATTAAGTATAGCGGCTGGGCAGGTTTGTCCTAAAGCTGGCTATTGGTATACAACAGCGAAATCAAATTCACGGCAATACTTTAAACAGGGTGAGATCTTTCCAAATTATGAAAGTGATTGGGGCGAGGTGTACTGGCAGTTTGATGGAGAAGAATAAAACTATATCGCTCAAGGTGAAAACTTTCGCATTGATGGAAGTTTAATAAAAAACCCGCTTTCGCGGGTTTTTTTGATCTCAAACGAGATTACATATTCGGATAGTTCGGACCACCCGTACCCTCAGGCACAACCCAAGTAGAGTAAAGCCGATTGGCGACGCTATTTTGCGGTATTTGCATCATGGAATCATAATGGTGAGGTTGTTAAATACCGAGTGCCAAGGGGTGGGATCAATGTATGGGAAGGTCCAGCCGCAAGTCAGACTTTTAAAAATAGTGCGGGTAAAGTTGAAAAAGTGAATAGCAAAGGCGAGATATTTGTACTTGAAGGTGGTGGCATACAAATTGTTCTGGACCCAAAAGATTTAGTACGAGCAAATGTAAGTAAGCGTGAAGCAACCCCTTGGGGCTATGACAGTGGTTTAATTGTTGAAACGAAAACCAGCATGGTTGGTGTGCCGCGTTTAGAGCAGAATTGGTATGGAGATAAAAAATAATGTCGCAATCATCTGAAATTCGTCCGCAGGAAATTTTCCTACTTGAACGCTATAGTTCGGCTGAATATTTTAAAGAACTGGTAGATGCTTTTAAAAATATGCTCGACGCAGCGGAAAATGCACTTGAGCTGTTTATGCAGGATTTACCTTATGATTATCGAAATCAACATATTTCACAACAACCTGACATAGTTTGGGGTGAGCATGTATTGCCTAATTTCAGATCAACTCTTGAGAGCTTGAATTATGGATATAAACGTTTATTAGAGGGTGATTTATCTGCTTTGCAATATGCAGGGAATGTGGTGACTGACTTTAGAAATCAAAGAATAGACTATTTCCCTGATTGGATGGATGAGGGTAATTTAGCCTTATTTGATCAATGGCAAAGTAAAGCTAGTAAGTTATCATCTAATATTAAAGCTACAGTTTTTGGTAGCTGGCCTATGACTTTTTTAAAAGAAGACTATGATTCAGATTATTTAGGAGAGTTAAACTTACCATCATCTTTACCAATATATAAGTTAAACCAAAATGTTACGGTAAAAACAGGCGAAACTGTGCCACAGGATGGTATTTACATTCCTGAAATACAGGAAGCAAGTGCACAGCTGCTGCTTAAAGGGCATGATGCGATAGAAGCATTAGTGGGACTTGATCCAGATTGCCCACAATATGATCATGAGGAAGATACGGAATGGGTATTGGTTGAACGAATTGCAGACGAGGGTGGGTCATCTGAGACTATTCAAGCTGAAAATTTAAAAGGTTTTGCTGGGCAGACTTGTCAACAGACAGGTAATTGGTGGAGTCCTGCAAATCAATTGCAATCCCGTTATTTTGAACAGGGAGAAGTATTTCCGAAGATTGAGAATAATAGCTGGGGAGAAACGATTTGGTATTTAGAAGTTACTAATAAGAAATAATTTATATATAAAAGATTGGATTGTCAAAATAATGATAAAGTTTTGATGAAGGTAAAATTCTATCTGAGATCAAATCTGATTGGGATAAGGAGTTTTAGTAGTTTGATAGTGATGACTAACTTATGCTTAGAAGCTGTTCTAAATTAACTCGTTTTCAAAAACAATCAGTTGCCTTAATCTATTATGTTACTTCACAACCTTATTTGGAAATGTTACTGACCAAACTGGATGATTTGATTCAATATACGGGTGGAGTAATTGATTTAGCTGATCAGCAGTATCGTGACCGTGTTTTATTGCAAGAAGGTTGGGGAATGGGGGATACTTCAGCTAATTGGAGTACCTATGCTTACCCATCTTTACTCGATTTCAGATTAGGTCTAATCAGAATTATTGAAGAAACGAAACAGGAAAAATATGGCTGGACACCTGCATATAATACAGCACGTATGTTAGGTGAGTTTCGACCGAACTGGATGTCAGAAGAAGAAGAAGCTGATTTTAAATTGCGTTTTGATGAATTATACAGATTATGTAGTTATTACGACTCTTGCGTAAAGCCTCCAAGATCATGGAGTTTATATGGTTTATTTGAAGTGATTAAAGAACTGGGAATTTTTGAATATAAAGTACCTAAATTTAAGCTTCGTACAGACATACGTGTAAATAGTGGGGAAATTATTCCAAAAACAGGGGTATATATTCCTGTGGGTGATCGATATGGCGTACCACAATTTGCTTGGACTTATCGCGATGAAAATAGTTTTACACGTGGGCAATTAGAAGAGTGTGAAACATTAAATGCTTTAGGAAAGGACTTATTTTCTAAGTTTAATGAATATACAGCATGGACTCCTTCTGAAGAGTTAAGGGCATTCGCAATTGAAAATATTAAAAATAAGCGAATAGAAGATGATTGGGATTATTTAAAATCAGATCGAGAAGTACAATTGGAACTAACCCCATCATTAATCTCAAGAAATGC
The DNA here is from genome assembly GCF_056779945.1 of Acinetobacter sp. ANC_7635. NCBI lineage: Bacteria > Pseudomonadati > Pseudomonadota > Gammaproteobacteria > Moraxellales > Moraxellaceae > Acinetobacter > Acinetobacter sp. ANC_7635. The sequence goes on from NZ_JBWYIS010000002.1 coordinate 116,602, forward strand.
ATTTACTAGCTTTGATTCTAGCTGGTATTTCGTTGAGTTAATAGAAGGTGAGTTTGAAGATATTGGGGTTGAGGATGTAGATACTTTTGCTACACCTGATTTAAAAGTTATAGGGGGAGAATTATGCCCAAGAACAGGTTATTGGATTTTATCTAATGATAAAGCAAAACGACTGTATTTCACCAAAGGAACCATAATGAATAAATCTAGCAAAGACTGGGGCGAAGAATATTGGGTATATGACGGTGAAGAATAGAAATTCATTCTAGGCTTTTATTTAATTGAACGCTTTGTCATGCTACCCCTTATGATGAAATCTTTGAACTCAGAACAGATCAAAGGGGGCAGTGCGTGCAGGAGAAGGTATACTCATCTCTACCTACAAACAGGAACAAGCGAAAGACATCAGTGAAGTGGCAAAAAATCAACAAACTGATCCACTGAGCTTACTCGAAAACCTACAGGACTACCTCAAAAACTTAGAGAGCGAAGACCAAAGCAAAGCCGCTACGTTTAAACAAGCGATCATGCTCTTGGCTTCACCAAGTTCCATTGCCATAGAAAGCAATGAAGATATACATCTCAGTGTAGATGGGGAGATCAACCAGAAAAACAATTTGATGAATATGGCAAATTAAATAATCAATCTAAACAATAAATAGAGTTAGTGGTATTACGGTTGGTGAAGGATTTAAGTTACCGTTGTTTCGTTATCCTGAAGATAAGTCACCAGAATCTAACGATGATAAGCCTCACGGTAATTCATCTAATAATGGTCGTGGAAGAAATTAAATAGCTTATTAATTAGGATTTGTAAATGAGCACATCAACTTTATTTTTGAATAATCAAGAAATAGAAGAGTTAGTTCAGGATATTCCTCTTGATACGTCAATAATAGACCTCTTTCATAAATCAAAAACTGATCTATCTTTAGTTGATTATTTGTACCGAAGAATTTTAAATCTTCATGCATAATCTGCGGATGAAATACATTGATTCAAAGAAGCTCTCTGAAACACAGTTTAAGCGATATACAGGCATCTCATGGTCAACCTTTGATTTAATGGCTAAACAGCTAAAAATGCTTGTACCTGCTAAAGGTAGACCATCTAAGTTAAGTGTAGAAGATCAAATCCTTCTGTGCTTAAGTTATTGGCGTGAATATCGAACATTGTTTCATGGCGCAACGAGTTATGGTGTGTCAGAGCCTACTGCTTAAAGAATCGTCCGCCACGTAGAGGATTGCCTGATCAAGTCCAATCTATTTAATTTACCCAAGAGTTTGCCTGAAGGCGAAAGTATCGACTGGAATGTGGTGATCGTAGATGCCACAGAAATTCCAATACAAAGACCTAAAAAAACAGAAGAAAAGCTATAGTGGTAAGAAGAAAGCTCATACTTTCAATGTACAAGCCATCATCCACTATAAGACTCAGCAAATTCTGAGTTTATGTACGAGTCGTGGTGCAGTACATGATTTCGAGCTCTTCAAACATAACCTGAATCAAATTCCTAAAGGGTCTTTTATCCTTGCAGATAAAGGCTATCAAGGGATTTATACGGTGTATCCAAATAGTCTATTGCCATTAAAAGCAAAAAAGCACTGTAAACTAGAACCTGAGCTAAAAGTTTACAATTAAGAAATCAATAAAAGAAGAATTGGGATTGAGCATGTATTTGGGACTTTGAAGACCTTCAAAATCCTTGCTGAGCGATATCGCAACCGTGGCAAAAGATTGGGATTAAGATTCAGTTTAATCGCAGGGATTTATAATTTAGAACTGAGTAAAAAATGATTTATGAAAGAACCCTATTGTTTACTAGTATTAAAGTTAATACATTAGAAACTAAGTGTTAGTGATTACTGTGAATGTTGAATATCTGAAATGACGATATTGCTTCTAGTTCAGCATTGCTGAATAAAGTTACTACAGAGTTAAATCAAGATAAAATCGATTTAAATAATAGGGAAAATAAAACACTCCATAAAAAAACCGAGCAAAAAAGCTCGGTTTTTTTTGTACGTTATTTATTTTTCAACAAAAGCACGTTCAATCACATAATCACCAAGAACACCCATACGTGGAGATTCTTTTAAGCCATGTTGATCAAGAAGTGCAGCTACATCGTCAAGGAATGCAGGAGAACCACATAACATTGCACGGTCAGTTTCAGGATTAAAACGAGGTAAGCCGATTTTCTCGAAAAGAGCACCAGTTTCAATCGCAGTTGTAACACGACCTTGAGTATGGAAGTCTTCGCGTGTAACTGTTGGGTAATAAATTAACTTTTCTTTCGCACCAAGTTCCCCAAAGAACTCATGGTTTGGAATTTCATTTTGAATAAGGTCTTGATAAGCCAATTCTGAGATATAGCGTGTACCGTGTACAACGATGATTTTCTCGAAACGCTCATAAGTTTCAGGATCACGGATAGTCGAAAGGAAAGGAGCTAAACCAGTACCTGATGATAAAAGATACAAGTTTTTACCAGGATTTAAATCATCAAGAACAAGTGTACCAGTCGGTTTTTTAGAAACTAAAATTTCATCACCAACTTTTACTTTTTGTAGGATTGATGTCAAAGGACCATCTGGAACTTTAATAGAGAAAAACTCAAGTTCTTCTTCATAGTTCGCGCTAGCAATCGAATACGCACGCATTAAAGGCTTGCCATTGACTTCTAAACCAATCATCACAAATTGACCATTTTTAAAACGCAATGCTGTATCGCGAGTCGTTTTAAAACTGAATAATGTGTCATTCCAGTGGTGTACGTGAGTAATCTTTTCGACGTTAAAAGCAGCCATTAAAGGTCTCAATAAATTATCAAATTAGAACAGCTTGCTATTCTAAACTAAAACCATTCTCGATAAACTGAATATATTTAATTGAGCTTATCAAAAAAAGTGATTATGAATGAGCTGACTTTACCTGTGATTGGTATAATGAGATCTCCCTACAAAGAAAAGTTTGGTATTCCACGTCAGCCAAATTTAGTAAATGTTGAAAGTTATATTGAACTATTGGCGCCATATAATGATGAACTGGCTTTTGAAGGTATACATGATTTCAGTCACTTATGGCTGATTTGGCAGTTTCACGATAATAAAAATCAAGATAATCAAAAATTTAAGCCTCAAGTCAGACCACCACGTTTAGGTGGAAATAAAAAAGTGGGAGTCTTTGCGACAAGAAGCATGTACCGTCCAGCACCTATCGGCATGTCAGTCGTTCAATTCAAAAAACTTTTTAAAGAAGGTGATTCTTTGAGGCTGTATGTGTCAGGCAGCGATCTATTAGATGGAACACCAGTTATCGATATCAAACCATATATTCAATATTCTGATGCCGTAGTTGAGGCGACGAGCGGTTATGCACAAGATAAACCAATTCAAAAAAATGTTGTTTGGTCAAAAACTGCTGAAATTCAAAGAAATGAACTGTTAGTGCAACAACATGTCGCAGAAAGTTTAATCAAAGAATTGGAGCAAGTTCTATCATTTGATCCAAGACCATCTTATCAAAATGATCCTGAGCGAACTTATGGGCTAAGTTTCGGCCCCTTAAATGTCAAATTTAAAGTGGATACTGAGGTTGAGATCGTTGCACTGGAACTTTGTGCAAACGAATAAATTGTTGGACTGATGTATTTAAAGCTGAATTTGATCTAATGAATTTAATTGTAAATTCTGAACAGGCTAAAGGCTTATGTTGAATAAAGAATTTGTTATAGTTGGGCTCAAGGAATGGGGCAATTTGAATGAATTTTAATTTTGAAATTGATACAACATGGTGTTTAGAACAACTACTAAAAGATGGTCGTATTTTAGAGCGAGATAAGTTGCTCATTCAAACCCGACACCGCCAAAAAGATCAATTTAAATGGCATCCATTGCAGTGGATTGCTCATTTTGAATTGGTAGATCAAGTTCAACCTCAACATAAGTTAACACTGCAACGCTTATGTGAGTGGTTAGCATTAAAAACACAACTCCAATATTATGTGATTGACCCGCTTAAAGCAGATGTTGCAGCACTGACCCAGGTCATGTCACAAGAATATGCATTCAAAAATAAAATTCTAGCGGTGGAGGTGCATCCTGATCAGATCTTAATCGGTACAGATCAACCATTCTTGGATGATTGGGTTAAGAATTTAGAAAAGAGCTTAAGTCCTAAAAAAATTGTTAAGGTTTTACTGAATCCAGAGCAGTTACAACGTTACTTGATTGAATATTATCAAGTGAGCCGAGCAGTAAACTCTTCTCAATATTCAGGAGCTTACGACCGACAGAGCCGAGGTGTTGAATCCCTTTTACAATTGGGTGATAGTCAAAATCCTGATGCCAACGATCAGCACATCGTAAAATTAGTCGACTGGTTGCTTCAATTTGCCTTTGAACAGGGTGCGAGTGATATTCATCTTGAGCCTCGTGCGGAGAAAGGACGTGTTAGATTCCGTATCGATGGTGTGCTGCATACGATTTATAACATGCCCAGCAATACACTCACGGCAGTAATTTCTCGTATTAAAATTCTGGGTCGTATGAACGTTGCAGAAAAACGACGTCCTCAGGATGGGCGATTAAAAACGCGTACACCTAAGGGTCAAGAAACTGAACTGCGTTTATCAACTCTGCCTACTGCAGCAGGCGAAAAAATGGTAATGCGAATTTTTGATCCTGAAGTATTAGTGAGGAGTTTCCAACAACTGGGTTTTGAAGGAAAACTGCTAGCACAATGGAATGCCATTACCAAAAATAGTCACGGCATCATTTTAGTGACAGGTCCAACTGGTTCAGGTAAAACCACAACCCTGTATTCATCAATGAAACAACTTGCGACTGAGCAATTAAATGTTTGTACGATTGAAGATCCTATCGAGATGATAGAGCCGAGCTTTAATCAGATGCAGGTAAACCCTGCAATTGATCTTCATTTTGCCGATGGTGTACGTGCCCTCATGCGCCAAGATCCAGACATTATCATGGTAGGGGAAATCCGAGACCAAGATACAGCGAATATGGCGATTCAAGCTGCGTTAACAGGTCATCTCGTACTTTCAACACTTCATACAAACGATGCACCTTCAAGCTTGACTCGTTTACATGATCTAGGGGTGCAGCCATTTTTAACAGCGGCAACAATCTTAGGGGTTTTGGCGCAAAGGCTAGTCAGAAAATTATGTTCTCATTGTAAAGAAAAACGGGAAATTAATGCTCAAGAATGGGAGCATCTGACCTATGGGTATTTAGTAAAGATGCCTGCTCAAGTGTATCATGCCAAAGGCTGTGAACATTGTCGTCACACAGGGTATAAGGGGCGGGTGGGTATATATGAATTTATGCCTGTGTCTCTAGAAACAAAACAAAAAATCAGTGCTAATCTTAATTTAGATGAATTACGTGCTCACGCAAAAAAAGAAGGTGTAGAGCCGTTGCGTATTGCGGGTGCTCGAAAAGTCCTTGAAGGGGTAACGACATTAGAAGAGGTGCTAAGAGTCGTACCACTAAGTTAATTGTCAAAGATTAATAAATATTCATATTTCTTAAGATTCGCTTCAGCTTTGTTTGTTTTAATAGCTTCATCGAAACAAACATCACTTGAAAAGGTATAGAAAATGAAAATGTTTAATCAAGCTTTAATTGCGACAGCTTTAGTCGGTGCAACTACATTTGCAATGGCTAATACGGCAGTGAACCAAAGTGCTGTTAATCATGCAGCCATTGCACAACAAGCAATTACGACTGTTAAAAGTGCTTTAACTGCCAAAGATGATACGCCAGTGAAATTAAAAGGCTATATTGTTAAGGCAACTGGTGATGAAAAATATCAATTCCGCGATAGCACAGGTGTGATCACTGTGGATATTGATGATGAACTTTGGCAAGGTAAACCAATCTCTGCAAAAACACCTGTTGTTTTAATTGGTGAAGTGGATATTGATTATAAGCCTGCTAAGCGTGTAGAAATTGATGTAGATCAAGTTCAATTTTAATGAGCTATTTACTGAATTGAGTATTTGATTTATGGCTTTTAAGTACTCAAACCAAAAAAACCACATTCTCCAGAAATGTGGTTTTTTTATGCATCTTTTTTTGAAAAACTTTATAGTGAATGAATTGTGGCTTAGTGAAGAGAGACATGCGTATATTGTTAGCAGAAGATGATGTGTCACAAGCTGAAAGTATCAAAGCTTGGTTAGAAATGGATGGATATAGTGTTGATTGGGTCGAGCGTGGAGATCATGCGATATTAGCAATTGAGCAGCATCAATATGATTGTTTATTACTTGATCGTGGATTACCGAAAGCAACTGGTGATGACATTCTGACACATTTAAGAAAACACCAACACAATACACCAGTTATTTTTATTACAGCCCAAGACAGTATCCAAGATCGTGTTGGAGGACTTGATTTGGGGGCTAATGATTATCTAGTTAAACCATTCAGTTTAGATGAGCTCTCGGCGAGAGTGAGAGCACAATTACGTACTCAGCACAAAGGCACGTCTCAAATCCTAATGTATGGATCCGTGAGTTTGGACCCCCAAACCAAAGTTGTTAAATTGAATTCAGAAATTGTCAATCTCACAGCGAAAGAGTACCAAATTTTATATAAGTTGATGCAACATCCTGAACGTGTTGTGACACGTGAACAACTAGAAGAGTCCTTATATGCTTGGGGTGATGAAATCGAAAGTAATGCAGTTGAAGTTTTTATTTATCAGATTCGGAAAAAAATAGGCTCAACCATGATTAAAACGATTCGCGGATTAGGTTATAGAATGAATTTAGATCAGGCTTAAGGTAGAACAGCGTTGCATCAGCACCCTATTTCTTTACAAAATCTTCTTGTTAAGTCTTCAATGCTCAGTTCGATGTTGGCGGGCGTTATCGCATTAATTCTTTTATTGGTGATCTCGCTTTACCAAAACATGCAGACCCATGACAATATGATGGATGAAATCGCCGATTTGATTTTGGTCAGTGATATTTCAAGTCATGTGGGAAATGAGTTAGATGATTTAAGTGAACAATTTGATATCAAATATGAATTAAAGCTCGATGAACTTATTTTGATTGAATCCCAAGACCTTGCTTTCAATCAAATTGGTTCCAAGGTGTTTTTTCAGAATGATCACTTTGGTTTTGTTTGGCTAGAAGGACGATTATTTCGTTATTACAGTGAGCAAAGTGATCAGCAAATTCTAACTATGCTTCAACCCATGTCAGCGCGTGTTGATCAGTTATTCAAAAGTTTGCTGGGCTACGGTGGTGTTCTCATTATTTTATGGGGCATTCAATGGTTTATTCTACACTTTATTATACGACGTCAGTTTAGATCTATTCACCAACTTTCAAAATTAATTTCCCAAAAGACTGTTAAGGATTTATCACCGATTACACCTTCAAAACCAGAACTAAAAGAACTGCAACCTATTGTGAGTCAAATAAACCAAATGATGGAGCGTTTAGATCGGGCAATTACTGCGGAACAACGTTTTACAGCTGATGCATCCCATGAATTAAGGTCGCCACTTTCAGCGATTCAAATGCGGTTACAACTTTTAAAACGAAAATACCAGTCTGATCATGAGGATTTGTCACAAGACTTAGAGCAGATTCTAAAAGATGTGAGTAGGGGCTCAAATATTTTAGAAAATTTACTTTTGTTGGCCAGACTTGATCCGTCTTCAACGCAAGATGTACCGATACAGTCCATAGATTTAGACCGTTTGACGAAAGAGGTTTTACATTCAGTACAACCTTTGAGCCAAGAAAAAAATATTCAGTTTAAAACTGAGTTAGGAAATCATGCGATTAAGGCAAATCCTGAGTTAATGTTTAGCTGCATTCGAAATTTAGTCGATAATGCAATCCGCTATACGCCACAGAATGGAATCGTTGATATTTTAATCAAACAAAATAATAATGAAATTCTATTTGTGATTGAAAATGAAGGTCACGGCATTGAGCAAACAGTGATTGATCGGCTGGGAGAAAGATTTTATCGTCAGTTAGGCACACGTACAACGGGCTCAGGATTAGGATTATCAATTTGCCGTAAAATTGTCGAATTACATCAAGCCGAGATTGTATTTAAGAAATCGAAGTTAGGTGGGTTAAAAGTTGAAATAAAATTTCATTAAAACCAGTGTCTATAAAGTTGAAGAAATAAAATTAAAGAAGCAGTATGCGCTGATTCATACTGCTTAGTTCCACGATTATTATTATCAAATTTTAGAATTTTTATTTTGTCAAAATGAGTCGATTATTTCGTGTGAGACGAAGGCGATATTCTTCTCCTGCATGCATAATGCGAATTTCTCTGCCTAGAGCAAATAGATTATTTGAGTGAAGCATTGGTAATGCTTGGTGGTTTTCGTTATTACGTGTGAATAAGCTAAATGGTGCGTTCATTCCTTGGACTCCGTGGTATGTGGTGAACGATTTAAATGATAATCATTATCGAATAGAGCTGTCAACGATAATTTTTCTCATTTATAAAAAAACATAAAATGCTTACAATTAAGTACTCATTTTTTGAAAGATAATCATGTCAAAAAAAACGATTAATGTTTCTATAGCGTTGTTATTCCATAAAAATCAAGTTCTTGTAGGGTGGAGAGAAGCCTCTTTACATCAGGGGGGGAAAGCTGAGTTTCCTGGAGGGAAAGTCGAGTTAGGAGAAACTCCTGAACAAGCTTGCCAGCGTGAAGTTCAAGAAGAGGTGGGAATTTTTCTAGATCATGTCTATTTATTTGATCTTATTACGCATGAATATGAAGATCTAATCGTAAAATTGAACATTTATCAGGCTTATGTTGATCAGTCTTTACTAGATCATATTCAAAGTCCTTGGACATGGCATGATCGTTCAGCACTAACCATTTTGAATTTTCCTAAAGCTAATGATGCCATTGTTAAACGACTACTCTGGCCGAATAAAATTGCAATAAAAAATATAGATCGTCTCGAGACAACCATTGATCTTAATCGAGTTAGCTATTTGAGAACTGAAAATGCTTTAGATTTTGCGCTGCAACTCAACCAGTATAATCAACTGGATCAGCTCATTATCAATCGTGATGTGTGGATAGGATTATCAGAATCAAATCAGAAAAAAGTATTTGCCGTACAATTTAAACATGATCAATTGATGCAATTAAATTCTGATTCATTTATGGAGGAATGGAAGGGCATTAAACGCATCGCATCCTGTCATGACCATTCTAGTGTCAGTCGAGCTGTAGCGTTAGGTTTTGATGCAATATTTTTAAGTCCAGTACTGTGTACAACATCGCATCCTCAGCAAGCACCCTTAGGTTGGACGCAGTTTGAATTGTTATCAAAAGATATACATATACCAGTTTATGCGCTAGGCGGTATGAAGCCTGAATTATTAGATCAGGCCATACAACATGGAGCTTATGGAATTGCTGGTATTCGTGCTTTTTAAAGGCATTAAAAAGTAAAACTCATGCTTAAATCAAAATTTCTTGATTTGGTTTTGTGCTTCTTGGATGAGTTTTTGATTTTTTTGGAGTTGACCTGATTTCAAAATAATTTGCCAAAGTTGTCGCTTCATCGTTGCTGTTTGAGCATAACTGAGACCTCGTTTTGCCAACGATTCAGCATTTTTTGCCTCATTTTTTTGATTGGCAATCATCGCGAGATACATATAGGTCTCTGCAGATTGAGGGGCAAGTCTTTGTGCTTGGAGTGCGGCTTTCTCAGCTTCACTCCATTTTGCTTGACGAAATGCATGATGGGTTTGTTGCATTAGATTTTTAAATGCGGGAAGTTGGCGGCCATCATCGAATTTTTGAGTTGTGCTTTTCTGTTCAGGAATAACAATTTGTAATTGTTCCCGTTTAATCTCGGGTCGATCATAAGGCGTAATTTTAATACCATCGGCATCTTTTTGAGATGGTGTTGTTTTAGTCTCAGCTTGTTTAGGTTTCTGAGACGGTTGTGAGTTTTGAGGGGAGGTTAAAGTTTGGCAACCGCCTAAGAGTAATATGCTGGTGAATACTACGCTAAAATTCAGTTTTTTCATTAACCTTAACTCCTCCTAAACTTATTTTAAGGATTATAACTTCCACTCGAAAGTACTCGAGTGGCATTCGTATTTAAATCCCGTTCCATTTCTGTTTCGCTCTCACGAATATATTGGTCGATGCTGTCTTCTGCTGGAATTTCTTCTGCATTCGTTTCAGGAACGTAAGTCGGCTCTACTTGGTAGTGTGGTAAGCCACATGCTGTTGCGCGACGTGGAACAGTATATTTAAGTATCGGTACATAGAGCGCACCTTGACAACCTTGTGCTGAAAGCTCACCGCTATTTGAATCAATCCAATGCCATTGTACCTCATCAGGTTGACGTAAATTGACTGGTTTTTGCTTCAGTTGCTTCATTACGTTGGTCCACACGGGTAAAGCGCCAGATGAGCCCGTTAAGCCTGTGACTTTATTGTCATCTAATCCAAGCCAGACAACAGCCAAATGATTACCTGAATACCCCGCGAACCAAGAATCTCTTGTATCATTGGTCGTACCTGATTTACCCGCTAGATTTAGATTCGGAGCGAGGCCGTTATAAGCAGTACGTCCTGTACCTGCCGACATCACACGTTGTAATCCGTAATTTAAAATATAAGCAGCCGATGGGTCGATCGTTTGTTGAACATTTAAACTATAGCGATTAATGAGCTGACCATTGGTATCAACAACTGTTCGGATAGATTTTGTAGGATATTTAAACCCTCCAGTTGCAAAGTTGCCATAAATATTCATGATTTCCATAGGCGACATTTCAACAGCCCCTAAGAAAATCGATGGGTAATTTGGAATAGGTGAAGTCACGCCAAACTTCATTAAATGATTGGTAAATGAAGAAAGTCCAAATTCTTGTCCCAAGCGAACTGTAGATAGGTTATATGAATTGGCTAAAGCTTGAACCATTGGGACGTAACCATACGAAGTTCCGCTATAATTTTTTGGGGTCCAAGTCTGATTGCGATCGACTGGCACACTAATTGGCGAGTCTTCGATTGCCGTCGCCCAGTTATAACGACCAGATTCCAAAGCAGTTAGGAAAATAACAGGTTTTAATAATGAGCCTACCTGACGTTTTGCATCAACTGCGCGGTTAAAACCTGTGAAGTCAGATACTGAACCTACGGCCGCAATCAATTCACCATTTTCAGGGTGAGAAACTAATACCGCACCTTGAAGCTCTTTCAAGCGTGCAGGATTGGCCTTAGACAGTCTTGATACTGAATCTGTAAATGATTTTTGTACTTTGATTTGTGCGATTGGATCTAATGTTGTGAAAATTCGAAGACCTTGTTTCGTTAAATCGCTTTCTTGGTATTCTGTTTTGAGTTGACGACGTACGATGTCTAGGAAATCAGGGAAGCGAGCTGGACCTAAAGTCGGTTTTTTAATCACGTTTAAAGGTTTAGCTGACTCAGTTTCATATTGATCTTCAGTCAAATATCCCATGACTAACATATTGTTTAGAACAACATTACGGCGTTTTAATGCACTTTCAGGATTTCTCCAAGGATTGTATAAGCTAGGACCTTGAACGAGTCCGACAAGGAAAGCCTGTTGCGCTATACTCAATTCTCTAAGTGGTAAACCAAAATAAAATTGAGACGCTAAACCATAGCCATTGATCGAGTAATTACCATTTTGTCCTAAATTAACTTCATTCAAATATGCTTCCAGAATTTCATCTTTGTCATAATGAAACTCAAGCAACAACGCCATAAAGGCTTCATTCACTTTACGTTTGATTGTACGTTCAGGGGTCAAATAAAAGTTTTTAACCAATTGCTGTGTGAGTGTAGAACCACCTTGACGCTTACCACCAGTAACGTTGCTTACAACTGCGCGTGCTGTACCACGAAACGAGACGCCGTGATGATGATAGAAGTTGCGGTCTTCAGTCGCAATAAGCGCTTGAATTAAAGGTTTAGGAACACGATTGAGTTTAATGAGAACACGGTCCTCGTTGTGTTGAGGGTAGATTCCCCCAACTAACATTGGTTCTAGACGGGCAATCCCCGTACTCGATGGTTTTGTTGCTTTAATCTCTGAAATTTGACTAGCGCCAAAACTGACTTGGAGGATTTGTTCTGGTTCTACACTATCACCAAAATCGAAGCCACGCGTGTGGACATATATAGTATTGCCTTGAACCAAAAAATTACCTGGCTTGGTATAGTCTTCAGCGTTTTTATAACCCAACAGACCTAGCTCTTGAATGAAGTTTTGTTGCTCAACGGGTGCATTAGCATAAACTTCCAAGGGGCGTGCATATACTTTCGCTGGAATATCCCAACGATTGCCTTCAAATTTATCGCGAATAATATTATCTAAACGGATTAGATAAATACTAAAAGCTACAAATGCAGAAATCACCAGCACTGAGAAAATCAATGCAATTAAGCCAATACCACGTTCAAACTTCATAGATCAAAAAGCAAAACCCTGTTTTATTGCGCTCATCATGCGAAGCTTTTTTATAATTTGCAATAATTAAACTGTGAATTTATGCCTTTTTTAGATAAATGTAATGATTTATCTAATTCAATATTAAGGAGAAAATTAAGATTTTAAGTTGGGGAAATGTGAAATTATTCGTGAAATTCATAACATGAAACAGGCTTGAAATATGTAAGTCACAGAATGATGATGATATGATACTCAACAATTCATCTGGAGCCGTAGCATACGTGCAACTTTCAGCAAAGTCATTTCGTAATATTGGATTAATTGGACGACCAGATAAATCATCTGTGGTTGAGACTTTAAGTCTAATTCATGACCATTTGATTAGTTTAGGTTTGCATCCAGTTTTTGATTCAGAAACCGCTAAATTGGTCCCTTATAAAAATTCGCAAACGGTCAGTCGAGCTTTATTGGGTGAAGTTACAGATTTGGTGATTGTCGTAGGTGGTGATGGTTCATTGCTTCAAGCGGCTAGATCTTTAGTGAAATACAATACTCCCGTCATCGGGGTAAACCGTGGGCGTTTAGGTTTCCTAACAGATATCAAACCGACAGAAGTGTTATTTAAATTAGATCAAGTCTTGAAAGGTGAGTTTCAGCTAGATCGTCGTTTTTTATTAGAAGTCGAAGTTCGTAGTAAAAATGAACTGATTTATGATGCAATAGCATTGAATGATGTGGTTCTGCATTCAGGTAAGTCAGTCCATATGATTGAGTTTGATCTTCATATTGATGGCCAATATGTTTATCGCCAACACAGTGATGGTTTGATTGTATCGACACCTACGGGTTCAACAGCATACGCACTTTCTGGTGGCGGTCCAATTTTGCACCCAAGTATGGATGCGATCGCGCTAGTGCCAATGCACCCGCATACGCTTTCTTCTCGTCCGATTGTGGTGGGTGGTCAAAGTGAAATTAAAATTCAAATTCGTAAGAATCGAGTGTTGCCAATGGTGAGTGCTGATGGGCAACACAGTGTTTCTTTAAATGAAGGTGATTGGTTGCATATTCGCAAACATCCTTTCAAACTTACTTTATTACATCCACCTGGATACGACTTTTATATGGCATGTCGTACCAAACTAGGATGGAATCAAGATTACGATTCATTTCATCAGCAGGACTAAACATGAATATTGAACAAATGTTATCAGTTTTGGATGCAGACATCGTTGCTCGTTTAAGAACTGCCGTTGAAATCGGTAAATGGCCAAACGGTGTAGCTTTAACTCAAGAGCAGCGTCAGATTTCAATGCAAGCAGTCATTGCTTGGGAAGCTAAAAATCTGCCAGAAACAGAAAGATCAGGGTATATTGATAAAGGTCATAAAGAGGAAGGTGATGAATGTGATTCACATGTTCCAGAGCCAGAATTTCAACCTATACGTTTTGTATAATGTTCTATGCTTAAAAAAGACACCTGATGGTGTCTTTTTTTAATCCGAAGTTAAACTCGATGACGTGATTGCCAGTATTCTTGAGCCAAAGTCTGCGCTTGTGTAAATGTATCAGCCACATTCATGGTGTAAAGTGCGATTCCCATAGTTTCAATAACAGCCACCTCTCCGTAAGTATGTTGGGAATCACCTAACCATACTTCTTTGAAAGTATCTAAGTTCAACTCTTCTTCAATTGCTGAACGATCAGCTGTGAGTTTCGGAAGTTCAAGCTCATACAGTTCACCGTCTCGTATACCGCAAATTAAGGTTTTTGCATCTGGGTTTCGTTCAAATTCACCGCCTTCACCTTTAATCACCGCACTGTTAACGTAACCTAATTTGGCAGCAGTCTGTTGATGAGAATTGCGATACGCAGGGTGAAATATCGCTTGCAAAGTGGCTTTGGCATTGAAGGGATTGATGAGTCGTGAAAGCGTATGAATGGGTGAGCGTAAGCCCATGATATTGCGTAATGCAATTAAATCACTCAAGGTAGGTGAAATGACTTCGAGTGGTATATAGGCAAAGTTATGCTGATTCAGTTCTGATGCCACTTCGTTTTCATTTTGACAAATGGTATAACCTAAATACTGTAAAACTTGTTCTGTATATAATCGATTAATGGTATGTCCAGAAGCCCCATGCATTACAATACGATGACCATGTTTTGCTAAGGTTAACGCCGATAAGATAAACCACGGATAGTGTTTGCGTTTCCCCGCGTAAGATGGCCAGTCTAGGTCGACATCAATAGCTCTAAATTTAAGTTGATCACGAGTCGCTTGCACAAAGCCAGCCAGTTCATCTACAGATTCTTCTTTCACTCGTAAAAGCATTAAAAAAGCACCCAGCTGAACGTCTAATACCTCATTTTTTAAAATCATCTCAAATGCTTGATAGGCTTCTTCATAGGTCAGTGATCGCGCACCATTTTTTCCTTTGCCAAGAATACGAACAAATTGCGCAAATGGGTGTTCAAAGTCTTTATATAAATTACGTTTTGTATTCATGATCAATGCAGTTGGATGTTCTTAATGACAGTGTAACGTGGAATGATGCTTGGACTAAAAGCTAAATATAAAACTTAATGACCAAGCATTATTTTTAGCTTTTGAGACTGACCAAATTGTATGAATTTTCAAGCGCTTTTGTCCATGACAACTGGAAAAAAACGGGATAGCATGAAAACTTATAAAAAAATGAAGTGTAAGGAACACAAGAATGTTGGCATATGATGCAGATTTAGAATTATTCCGTGATAATTTCAAACGTTTTATGAGTGAGCACGTTGCTCCTCATTATGAGCAGTGGGAACGTGAAGGAAAAATGCCACGTTCAGTGTGGAATGCACTTGGTGAAAATGGCTTCTTGTGCGTAGATGTTCCTGAAGAATATGGTGGTTATGGTGTTCCAACAGAATATTCTTTAATGTTGGTTGAAGAGTCGGCACGTGCAGGTTATAGCGCATTATCGACAGGAATTTCATGTCACTCAGAAATTGCAGCACCATATATTCTACACATCGCGAACGAAGAACAAAAAAAATACTGGTTGCCAAAAATGGTTTCTGGTGAAGTGGTGGGAGCAATTGGAATGACAGAGCCAGGTGCTGGTTCTGATTTACAAGCCATCCGTACGAATGCCATTTTGAATGGTGATCATTATGTTTTGAATGGCTCTAAAACCTTTATTTCAAATGGTCAGCATGCAGACTTGGTTGTGCTTGCCGTTAAAACAGATCCTCAGGCACGTGCTAAAGGCGTCTCACTTCTATTGGTTGATACTCATTTAGAAGGGTTTAAAAAAGGCACAAATCTCGACAAAATCGGTTTGCATTCGCAAGATACTTCGGAACTCTTTTTTGACAATGTCAAAGTTCCAGCTGATCAGCTTTTAGGTCAAGCGGGTCAGGGATTTGCATATTTGATGCAAGAATTACCACGTGAACGTACAGCGATTGCTGCGACAGCATTAGGAGCAATTCGAGGTTCAATTGATGTGACAGTTCAATATGTCCAAGAACGTCAGGCTTTTGGTCAAAAAATTGGACAATTCCAAAATTCTCGTTTTGTTTTAGCACAAGCGAAAATCGATGAACTGGCTACAGCCGCTTTTTATAATCAAAACCTAGCATTGTATAAAGAAGGGAAATTGGATGTTGAAACAGCAGCTGCATTAAAAAGTTTCAGTACAGATATGCAAATGAAAGTGGCGGATAATCTACTGCAACTCTTTGGTGGCTATGGCTATATGACGGAATATCCTATTTCACGCTTCTTTGTGGATGCACGTATTCAACGAATCTACGGCGGAACCAACGAAATCATGAAAGAAATCGTAGCACGTGGCATGCTAGGACGTTAATTTTTATCCGTATTTACATCTCGCTTGATGAATACAAGCGAGATGTATTCGAATGTGTTTTCAATTTTTAAAACTTATAGAACGAACTGATTTTAAAAAAAAGATTAAAGCTATCCTATTCAATGTTCTTGTCTTTTTTCTAATTTATAGCGCGTATTGGATTGATGATTATTTCAACTGTATATTTTTAAGTCTTATTGCCATAAAGTTTGGTTGCTTAACATTTGAAAGCTAACTATTGTTATACTGTTTACATAACTGATTCTGTAAGGCGACATTACAATGATCAACGATGATCAAAACACGACGAATTCTTTAGACTTAGCTAAAATCCGCGAAGATATCGACTCAGTAGATCAACAACTCCAACAACTGATTAACCGTCGAGCACGACTTGCTGAAGCTGTAGCAAAAGCAAAATTTGCTTCTGAAGAAAATCCAATGTTTTATCGTCCTGAGCGTGAAGCACAAGTTTTGCGTAATGTGATGGAGCGTAATGAAGGTCCTTTATCTGACGTGACGATGGCACGTTTGTTTAGAGAAATTATGTCTGCGTGCCTTGCTTTAGAAGCACCACAAAGCATTGCTTTCCTTGGTCCAGTAGGAACTTACACCCATTCGGCAGTACTGAAGCATTTTGGACATGATGCGGTTGTACGCCCACTTCCTACAATTGATGAAGTGTTCCGTGAAGTCGAAGCAGGCAGTGCACATTATGGTTTAGTTCCTGTTGAGAACTCATCAGAAGGCGTGGTTAACCACACGCTTGATTGTTTCAAAGCGTCACATTTAAATGTGATTGGTGAAGTTGAATTACGTATTCATCATCAATTTTTGATTTCTTCAAATACGCGTAAAGACAGCATTAAACAAATCTATGCGCATCAACAAACTTTAGCTCAATGTCGTGGCTGGCTCGATGCTCATTATCCAGGTGTTGAACGTGTGGCTTTGAGTTCGAATGCTGAAGCTGCTCGCCGTATCCGTAATGAATGGCATTCTGCGGCAATCGCATCTGAAACAGCTGCGAGCTTATATGATTTAGAAATCTTACATAGCAATATTGAAGATAATCCAGAAAATACCACACGCTTCTTAGTTATTGGGCGTGAAAAAGTACCACAAAGTGGTAATGATAAAACTTCTTTATTGATCTCTGCACATGACCGTGCAGGTGCGTTATTAGAAATTTTAGCGCCGTTCGCTAAACATAACATTAGCTTGACCAGTATCGAAACAAGACCTGCTTTGCCTGAAAAATGGGCTTATGTATTCTTTATCGATTTAGAAGGGCATATCGAACAAGAGAACGTACGTGCGGCTGTCGAAGAAATTCGTCCATTAGTCAAAGAAATCCGTGTTCTTGGTTCATACCCAATTGCGGTACTTTAAAAAGAGTTGAAACTTAGATATGTCTCAACCTTTATTTAAAAAAGTTGCATTTATTGGGCTAGGATTGATTGGATCAAGTTTAGCACGTGTCATTCAAGCACATGGTCTTGCTGAAAATGTTGTGGCATCCACGCGATCTGTTCAAACGTTAGAAGATGCTAAAGCTTTAGGTTTGATTAGTGAAGGATATGCTGATGCCAAAGATGCAGTGGTTGATGCAGATTTAATTGTTCTTGCTTTACCCGTGAGAGCTACACAATCTGTATTAAACTCGATCAAATCTGTGATTACTCCTGATACTATAATTACAGATGTGGGCAGTACCAAAGGCAATGTGGTTGAGGCTGCAATTGCGGTTTTTGGTGAGCAGTTACCCGCAGGTTTTGTTCCAGGGCATCCAATAGCTGGTGCTGAACATACTGGTGTTCATGCAGGTAAAGTAGATTTATTTGCTAACCACAAAGTGATATTAACGCCGTTAGCAACAAGTGCTGAGTGGGCAGTGCAAAAACTGATTCAGTTATGGCAAGCTGCTCAAGCTGAAGTAATTTGTATGGATGTGGAAAAGCATGATGAGGTGCTTGCGCATACAAGTCATCTGCCACATTTAATGGCATTCAATTTGGTTGAGCAACTTGCAAATCGTGAAGATAATCTGGACATTTTCCGTTATGCAGCAGGTGGTTTCAGAGACTTTTCTCGCATTGCGGCGAGTGATCCACAAATGTGGCATGACATATTCTTTGCCAATAAAAAAGCGATTTTGAATGCTGTTGATGGATTTGAGAACCAATTGGCTCATATTCGACAGCTCATTGAAAACGAAGATTCAAAAGCACTCATGGGATTGCTTGGACATGCTCAAGCAGCACGCCAACATTTTAACCATATGCTTGCCAAGAAACCTTTAATGGAGAACAAAACTGTGACACAGCAATTTACTATTCTGCCGGGTGCTAAATCATTTTCTGGAAAATTTAGCGTGCCAGGTGACAAATCTGTGTCACACCGTTCAATCATGTTTGGTGCGATCGCTGAAGGTACAACACATGTTACTGGTTTCTTAGAAGGTGAAGATGCCTTAGCAACACTTCAAGCATTCCGTGATATGGGTGTAAATATTGAAGGTCCAAAAAATGGTGAAGTCACGATTCATGGTGTAGGAATGTATGGCCTTAAAGCTCCAGCAAGTGAGCTTTATATGGGTAACTCTGGGACTTCGATGCGTCTTCTGTCAGGGATGTTGTCTGCGCAAAAATTTGACTCAGTAATGACTGGTGATGCATCGTTGAGCAAACGTCCTATGGAACGTATTGCAAAGCCACTCCGTGAAATGGGTGCTCAAATTCAAACAACAGGTGAGCGTGGCACACCGCCAGTATCGATCACAGGTAATCAGCAACTAAAAGGTATTCATTACGATTTACCGATGGCTTCTGCACAAGTGAAGTCTGGCATTCTGCTCGCTGGTTTATGGGCAGAAGGTGTAACGTCGGTGACTGAGCCAGAACCGACACGTGATCACTCTGAGCGTATGTTACGTGCATTTGGGTATGATGTGAAAACTGAAGGTAACCGTATTTCTTTAAAAGGTGGTGGTAAGTTAGTTGGAACGAATATTCAAGTGCCTTCAGATATTTCATCTGCTGCGTTCTTTATGGTGGGTGCTGCCATTACTGAAAATTCAGATGTAACACTTGAGGCAGTGGGTATTAACCCTACTCGTACTGGTGTGATCGAAATTTTGAAGCAAATGGGGGCTGATATTTCAGTCGAGAATGAACGAATTGCAGGTGGTGAACCAATCGCTGATATTCGAATTCGTGGCACTCGTACTTTGAAAGGCATCCACATGCCTGAAGATCAAGTGCCTTTAGCGATTGATGAATTCCCAGCATTATTTATTGCTGCAGCTTGTGCTGAAGGTCAAACAGTGTTAACTGGTGCAGCTGAACTTCGTGTAAAAGAGTCTGATCGAATCCAAGTGATGGCTGATGGATTGAAAACAATGGGTGTTGATTGTACGCCTACGGAAGACGGTATTATTATTGAAGGTAAAGGTAAGTCTGGTGATTGGTCTGCTATCTTTACAGGTGGTGAAATTGAGTCACATCATGATCATCGTATTGCAATGAGTTTCTCCATTGCGGGTCTGCGTACTTCAGGCGCAATTAAAATTGTGGGAACTGAAACCGTTGCAACAAGTTTCCCAACATTTACTCAACTCACTGAACAAGCGGGTTTATCTATTCAAGTTAGTGAATAATACGACCAAAGATTTGTATATTTCTTTTCAAACAGCCAAGCAAAAGCTTGGCTGTTTTGTTTATATTGCTTATTCTAATTCTATATAATTAAAAAGCCTTTGGATGAGGAAATGAAAAAATTACAATTTTTAGTTGATCAAACGAAATACGCTAAGGCTCATTCAAGTCATTCTCATGATAATGCACAAACTTACGTTACAGCATTGTTATCTGAACAGTTGGTGCAACATGGATTTCACACTCAAACTACGAATCCGCATGAATTAGAAGTCAGTGTCTCTGATCACCCAATCGCTTTAGGGGTGAACTGTAATCAACCAGATGGCGAAGGACATTTTGTATGTGAAATAAGTGCGCATGCAGACGAGGAACAGGATTGGTTCCAAAAAATTGAGACGCAGAGTGTGATTAAACAACTTGCGCAAGCAGTAGAGCAGACATTAAGAGAAGATGAGTCGTTCCAGTCGCTAGAATGGAAATCCTAACGAGGAATAAAACAAACCCAATGTAAAGAATCTACACTGGGTTTTTCTGAAACACGTAATATTTATATTAAGCCGTAAGGAAGCGAGTGATCGCGACGCGAAGTTGCTTCAAATAACCTGTGAAGAAGTGATTAGCACCAGGTAGCACTGTAATAATATGGCGTTGAGGCTTTGCCCATTCAATTAAATCGGATAATAAAGTGACTTCATCTGCTTCACCATGAATAAACAGAATATCACCTTTAATTGCCGGAGTAACATAGTGACGGATACCAGCAACTGTGGCTGTTGGTAAACCACATAGAATGACTTGTTCAGGTTGAATTTCTTGAGGTAGTGCATGATAGGCCTTCGCCATAACATGTGCACCAAAACTAAAGCCTCCAACATAGAAAGGCAATGTAAGGTGTTTTGCACGTACTTGACGGATGACTTCTAAAATATCTTCTGTTTCACCAAATCCTTCATCGTGAACCCCTTCACTTTGACCTGATCCACGGAAACTTGGACGATAAACGATATAACCACGCTCAAGGAACATTTGAGCTAGCAGAGTGGGAACTTTGTGTTGAGGAGTACCACCTTGAAGCGGGTGAGGGTGACAAACGACCGCAAATCCTTTTACTTCAGACTGAGGATAATCTACAAAAACCTCAATTTTGCCAACAGGGCCTTGAATGAACATTTGTTCAGACATAAAAATACCGATTAACGTGCAGGAGAATCGTATATTTTAACGTCAATAATTAAAAAAAACACAATTGGAAATAAAATAAGTCTACTGTTATAGTTTGATTAATTGTTTTTTGATCAGGTTTCTATGTTTGCCTTAATTTCTCCTGCTAAGACATTAGATTATGAATCTACACTTCCAACTGATGAGCATACTTTACCAAGATTGCTTGACCACTCACAACAGCTTATAGACGTAAGTCGTAAATTGTCTGCTTCAGAAATCGCCAAATTAATGAGTGTGAGTGAAAAGATTGCGAATCTTAACGTGGAGCGTTTTAGAGATTGGCAATCAG
This sequence comes from Acinetobacter sp. ANC_7635, assembly GCF_056779945.1. Classification (NCBI taxonomy): domain Bacteria; kingdom Pseudomonadati; phylum Pseudomonadota; class Gammaproteobacteria; order Moraxellales; family Moraxellaceae; genus Acinetobacter; species Acinetobacter sp. ANC_7635. The sequence continues at coordinate 138,108 of NZ_JBWYIS010000002.1, forward strand.
ACTTTGATTTATCAAATGCACGCCAAGCAATTTTTGCTTTTAAGGGGGATGTTTATACAGGTCTGGATGCGTATTCGCTTACGCAAGCTGATTTAGAATATGCTCAACGCCATTTAAGAATGCTATCTGGTCTCTATGGATTACTTCGACCAATGGATTTAATGATGCCTTATCGTTTAGAAATGGGCACGAAATTAGCAAATCCACGCGGTCACAATCTTTACGAATTTTGGGGCGATGAAATTACCCAGTTGATCAACGAAGACTTATCAGAAGCCAAGAGTGATTTATTGGTCAATATCGCATCCGATGAATATTATAAATCGGTGAAAGAAAGCAAAATTAAAGCTGAAATTATCAAGCCTGTATTTTTAGACCAGAAAAATGGAAAATATAAAGTGATAAGTTTCTATGCTAAAAAAGCCCGAGGATTGATGGCACGTTATATTATCGAAAATAAACCTAACACGGTGGATGATCTTAAATCATTCAATACAGACGGCTATTATTTCGATGCTGAAAGTTCTTTGAAAGGTGAGCTCGTTTTTAAACGTGATGAGCAGGCTGCTTAAAAATAAATAGGCGGTAGCGGGGCAAGGTGTCTGATGATTGATGCATATTTAAACCAGTTGAGAAGATACTGGGCCGTTACTGCACAACAGCTTGAACTATCCTCAGAGGATTCCATATCTATTCTTGATAGATTAGAAGTTCATTACAGTGAGCCTCATCGGCATTATCATACAGTGCAGCATATCGTTGAATGTATGGATCACTTATAATTGGTTCTACCAAATTTAAAAGATCCTTTATCAGTCTCTATAGCTCTTTGGTTTCATGATGTCATATATGAGCCTAAGGCACACGATAATGAACAACAAAGTGCTGATCTGATGCTGAACATCATATCTCCCCACATGGAGATGAGGAGATATGAGAAAATTTATCAGTGGATATTAGCGACCAAAGAGCATCGTGCTTCAGTTGATTCAGACCTTATCTATTTACTTGATATTGATCTTGCAATTCTTGGTTCAACCGCCAAACGTTTTGAAGAATATCAGCAGCAAATTCATCAAGAATTCAGTTGGGTACCCTCTGAAATTTATACACTAAAACGAAATGAAGTTCTTAATACCTTTTATCAAATGGAATCCATTTATAAAACAGCTTATTTTCATGACACTTAAGAAAATCAAGCCAAACAAAATTTAGAGCGAGCATTCGTTAGGCTGATTTGAAAGCAGCTAATGCGCGCTGTCGACTCATCTTTAAATCAACAATAGGTTTTGGATAATTGAGTTTAAGATTCGGATATTTAGCATAAGGCTCATGAATGATTTTCGCATCAAGATGAGCTAATTCAGGTATCCATTTGCGAATATAATCACCTTGACTATCAAATTTTTGTGATTGACTAATGGGGTTAAAAATACGGAAATAAGGTACAGCATCTGTACCTGTTGAAGCACACCATTGCCAGCCACCATTATTTGCCGCTAAATCCCCATCTATCAAATGTTGCATAAACCATTGTTCGCCTTTACGCCAGTCGATGAGCAAATTCTTACTAAGGAACATGGCGACAATCATTCTGACACGATTGTGCATCCATCCTGTTTGAAGCATTTGACGGATTCCAGCGTCCACAATTGGAATACCCGTTTGTCCAAACTTCCAAGCATTTAATTCATCGGGTGCATCACGCCATGGCACATTAGACGTATTTAAATTGAATGGTTGATATTTCGATAATCTTGGAAAGTCAAACAGGATGTGTTGATAAAATTCTCGCCATAATAACTCATCTAACCAAGTTTGTTGACCATCAGAGTAGAGATGAAAATTGCCATTTGAGCGACTAAAAATTGCAGCCAAACATTGTCGAATCGAAATAATTCCTAGATTTAAATACGGTGATAATTGACTGGTAGTATTAATGTTTGGAAAGTCGCGTTGCTGTTTGTAGGTCTCTAAATTCTCGTCAACAAATTTCTCGAGCATTTGTAGTGCAAATGACTCTCCAACAGGCCATTGATATTTAATCTGAGCATCAGGATAAAAATCATGTATCGATGGAATTTTGGAGGTATGAAAGCGTTGTATAAGCTCATGAGGTTGTACTTTCGGTACAGCGAGTGGTTGAGGAACAGAGATATTCAAGATTTCATAGCATGCACGTTTATAAGCACCAAAAACTTGGTAAGGCTGGTGCGTCTTATTTCGAATTGATCCAAGTGGGAAAATTGTGCGGTCATGATAATACTTGACAGTTACTTGATGCGATTCTAATAAGGTCTGCACTTGTGCATCACGATGTAACTCATTCACGCCGATTTCAATGTTGGCGTGTATCGCAGTAATTTGATATTTATTTGTGAAAGTTAATAATCTAGCTGGTACATCGTCCCATTGGGGAACGATTTCCACTACAAGTGGGATATTGAATTGCTTTAACTCACTTTCAAGTGATTTAAGTTGGCGAAGATAAAAGTCAATTTTAATCACTGCATCATCATGCAATTTCCATTGTTCAGGCGAAAGTATCACCACTGCACAAGTATTCCCATGCCGGTTTGCCTCCATTAACGCCGTGTTGTCCCTAACTCTTAAATCCTGACGAAACCAAATGAGATTCATATGATTAATATCCAAATATCCTCAGGAAATTATAAGAATTTGAATCATTTAAATCGTTAAGCATTGTAATTTTTTGCATAAAAAAAGGCGAAGCAGAAGCTTCACCTTTTTGTCCTAAAATCCGTAGATCTTAGTGGTGGTGACCACCAACACCGTGAACGTGACCGTGATCTAACTCTTCTTGAGTTGCTTCACGGATTTCAACGATTTCAACATCAAATGTTAAGTCTTGACCAGCAAGCGGGAAGTTAGCATCAACGATTACGTTTTCGCCCTCAACCGCTTTAACAGTCACAATTTGAACGCCATCATCAGTTTGCGCTTGGAATTGCATACCAGCTTCGATGTTGTCTACGCCTTGGAACATTTGTTTAGGTACTTCTTGAACTAAATCAGTGTTGTACTCACCATAAGCTTCAGCAGCAGGAATCGTTACTGTGAATTTATCACCAGTCGTTTTACCTAACATTGCTTTTTCTAAGCCAGGGATAATGTTGCCAGCGCCTTGCAAATATGCAAGTGGTTCACCTTGAGATTGATCGAGAGTTTCACCCTCTGCATTAGTCAATTTATAGTTAAATAAAACCACAAGGTCATTTGCAATAACTGTCATGTTAATGATCCATTCAAATATTTTAAGGGTACATCATAAAGTGAAAACCAATTTTTGTAGACAATTTTCTAAAAAAAATGCAGTTTCGATAATTTATAACGCTTAAATATTACATTGGGGCGTCTTTTCGATTTTTCAATGCAATTTGATTTTAGGTGCTATTTTTCTGGTCACAAAATCTTTGGCTGTGAGTAACCCTGCCTGTGCATAACCATAAATCGTGGCTTGATGCAGTCGGTAAAGCGATACATACATCGACTTCGCCACAAATCCTTGAACATTGACCTGACCAAGTAATTCACCAACTGCTTTATTCTCACTTAAAGACACAAGTGAACCTTTGTCAGAAAAATTGAACATCGGCTGTGATTTTCCTGAAATTCGTGCTTTCATTGCATCAACGAGGAAAGCAGCCTGTTGACTTGCAACTTGCGCACGCGGTCCTAAAGCTGTTTCACGGGCATCTAAAATACAGTATGCGCAATCACCGAAAGCAAAAACATTCGGATCTGCTTTTGTTTGGAGTGTTGCAAATACGTGTAAGCGACCCATACGATCTTTTTCGAAGCCTTCTAGGTTTTGAATCACTGCTGGAGTTTTAATGCCTGCAGCCCAAACTTTTAATTGTGCTGGAATTGAACTTCCATCATTAAAGTAAATTTGATTAGCATCCACTTTTTCGACACGCTTAGACGTTAAAATATCCACATTCATGCGCTTAAGCTGCTTGGTGCTGTGGTCTGACATTTTTTCAGAAAGAGCCGGTAGAATACGATCCGCGCCTTCAATTAGTGAAATTTTGACGTTTTTAGGGTCAATTTTATTTAGACCGTATTTAAAGAAGTTTTGTTTGGCTTGAACTAATTCAGCTGCAAGCTCAACACCTGTTGCACCTGCACCTATAATGCCAATATGCAGCTCACGATGGTCATTGTTATTTTGAGCTTCGATATAAAGATGAAGTAGATGCTGCTGGAACTGTTCGGCCTGTTTTGGATTATCTAAATAGTGACAATGTTCTTGCACACCTGAAGTATTAAAATCATTGGAAACCGAACCAACCGCTAGAATAAGAGTGTCATAACTTAGCGTTAAATGATCAGTCGATTGGTCATAGGTCGATGCAACAGGTTTGAGCAATTGAATGGTCTTGGCTTCACGATCTAATTGTTCAAATTTACCCAATACAAACTCATAATGATGTTTCGCAGCATGACCAAAATAGTTTGTTTCTTCATCACTAGGGCTTAGTGTACCTGCTGCAATTTCATGTAAAAGTGGTTTCCAAATATGTGTAAGCTTTTGGTCAACTAATGTAATTTTTGCTTTTTTAGATTTGCCCAGCGTGTCACCCAGTTGTGTTGCTAGTTCTAAGCCACCAGCACCACCACCCACAATGACAATATGATGAAGATTCGACATTTAATATTCCTATTTTTATAGCGTCATAAATAAAAAAGAGATGGGGGTTAATATGCCATCTCTTTTTTAAAGAATTGTTCTTTTTGTATTACAAGTTACAGATTTACAATAAAAAACTGCAATCAGTTTAAAGGATAGATTTTTGCTTGATTTGCACTGCTAGATCCGAAACTAAATAATTGTTTAAACCAATTCAAAATACTTTCAAACCATGATGCTTCATCAATTTGAAGTTCATCCTCAATCAATACCGTTTGAATGAGTCGATTATTTTGATAGATATGAATACGTGCCAACTGCTGAATTTGCGCTATAGGTGCGGTTAATGATTGTGTTAGTAGCTCGACGTTCATATGCGTTTGAGTTTGCTGTAAAGGCTCAAGAGCTGAAGTGAATCCAAAAGCATCTGTTTGAATCAAACGATGAGTTTGATTGTCAAAATTACGCATATCAATCATTTGATTCGCGTTATACAAAGAGGTCGTCACGATACTTGGCTTTTTAGTTTCGACTCTGAACATTTTTAAGGTAGATGCGACTACAGGGAGTTCAGCAATTAGTTGCTTATTTTTAATTGCAATTTCATTGCGTGTATAAGCATAGGATAGGTTTAAAAGCTGATGTGCGATTTCAGCGCGTTTGAAGCCACTTTGAGCACCGAGTACCACAACAATAAGTCTTCTTTGATTGAGCTCAAATTGTTGAGTTGGTCGGTTGGCTGTAAGTGCAAGGTTATAGCCTGCAGCACGAGTAAACCCTGTTTTTAAACCATCAACAGTAGCATCTTGTTTTAGTAAGATATTCGTTGCACGGTGAAAATGCTGATTGTAAGTAAAACTTTGCTGTTTCGAGTAGTCAAGGTAATCGGGTGTTTCATTGGTGAGTGCTTGTGCGAGCACGGCTAAATCATGCGCTGTTGAATAGTGCATATCCATTGTAATGCCCGCAGGATTGGCAAAGTTTGTATCTTTCATGCCAAGTGCTTTGGCTTCTTGATTCATGCGTTGAACAAATGCAGGCACTGATCCTGAAATTCGTTCAGCCAATGTGACAGCAGCATCGTTGGCAGACATGATAATTAAGCCTGCTAAAAGCTGATCAATCGTAATTTGTTGAGTCGGCTTCAGATACATCTGAGACTCATCCCATTGAACTACATTGACGACTGGTGTGGCAGTAATAACTTCATTTTTGCTAATTTTACCCGCTTGAATGTCTTTCAGAACGATGTATGCCACCATCATTTTGGTTAACGAAGCTGGTGCACGTTGGACATGGCTATTGTGTTCAGTAATGACTTGACCTGATTGTGGATCTAAGACAGTCCATGCTTCAGCTTCTAAACTTTCTGGTGCAACTTCGAACAAGGAAGCATGTGTGATATTTACTATAAAAAAACTAAAAATTATGAGTAGAGCAGAGTAGAGTTTCAACGGGTTTACCTATATAAGCCAATCCAATGGCATAGATCATCAAGCACACCGCATGCTATGCCTTTTTTTTCTGAAACTCTAGTCAGATTTGTAGACAATTAATACGAATCGCGCAACTCCAAGTAAAAAAATGCTACTCTAAATACAAGTTGGTTCTATAGTTTCTCAATTAAGACATTATGTTGCATTATCAGATCGAATTTGACGACTTTCGTCAGCATCTCATTCACGTTACTGTTCGTTTCGTTGCTCAACCAACTCAAATATTGAGCTTGCCAACTTGGATTCCAGGAAGTTATCTCATTCGAGAGTTTTCAAAACATATTGAGTCTGTTCGTGCCTATGATGAAGATGGTCGAATACTCAAGATTCGTAAAAATGAAAAAAATAAGTGGCAGTTATTTAATACTGATTTTGAGCTGATTACGGTTGAGTACGACGTCTATGCATACGACCTCTCAGTACGTGGTGCTTATGTTGATGAAACACGCTTATATGTGAATCCTGCTTGTGCATGTTTAGGTTTAGAAGGACAAGAAGATAAAGCGGTAGAAGTTGAGTTATTTTTGCCAGATGAATTGAAACATTTCCAACTCGCTACAGGATTGGCATCTAAAAGTTTAGTGCGTGGTCGCTATACGCTTAAGGCAAAAAACTACGCTGAATTGATTGATGCACCATTTGAGCTTGCAGATCAAACTCGTTTTGCTTTTGAAGCAAATGGTATTCCACATGAGTTTGTGGTTTCTGGCAAACATGCGATGAATGTCCAACGTATGAAACAAGACATTGAGAAAATCTGTGCGACAGAAATATCCATGTTTGGTTCAGCACCATTTGAAAACTACACTTTTATGACCATCGCGACGGGTAACAGTTATGGTGGTTTAGAGCACCCGAACTCAACCAGTTTGATTTCTCCACGTGATGATCTACCTAAGTCCAATGAGCCTGTTGAACCTTCCGCTGATTATCAGCGTTTCTTAGGTTTGTGTAGCCATGAATATTTTCATTCATGGTTGGTGAAATTTATTCGCCCTGAAAATTTTGTGAATTATGATTTAGACAAAGAAGGCTATACCTCTTTGTTATGGATTTTTGAAGGCTTTACGTCCTACTATGATGATTTAATTCTACTTCGTAGTGGTGTGATTTCTCAGGAATCTTACTTGAAGTTGTTAAAGGCGCAGATCGATCGTTATTTGCAAAATCCAGGTCGTTTTGTTCAAACTGTTGCAGAGTCAAGTTTTGATGCATGGGTCAAATTCTATCGTCAAGATGAAAACTCTAACAATTCTGGCACAAGTTACTATAACAAGGGTTGCTTAGTAGCGCTGTGTCTAGATTTAGGTTTACGTTTAAGAGGTTCAAGTCTTGATGCATTGATGCGTAAGCTGTATGAAAATGCGCAACAGGGTATACAGGTTCATGAACGTACCATCTATGAACTATGCCAAGAATTAACAGGTGATGATTGGTCTGAACAAATTAACCATTTGATTAATACCACGGATGAGTTACCGCTTGATCAGTTGTTCCCTGAATTTGGCTTAGACTATGTTTTAAAGCATGATAAATCTTTACCATTTGGTTTAAAACTTGTAGATAAACCTGAAGGTGTATTAATTCAGTCTGCTCGTCGTGATGGCGCTGGTGTTAAAGCTGGGCTTTCTGCTCATGATATTATCATCGCAGTTGATGGTTTAAAGGCGACCACTAAGCAACTCGACAAGTATGCAAAATTGGAAGTTACTTTTAATGTACATGCTTTCCGTCGTGATGAATTAATGCAATTTGAAGTTCAATCAGGTGGTAGTGAACTCACTGAAGTGGAACTTAAGGTTACAGATCAATCTAAAGTTGATAAATGGCTTAAAGCTTAATTTAACTTAGGATTTAAAAAAACCAGTGTTTATGCACTGGTTTTTTTTTGAAAAGTTTTATGAAAAAATTGAAAATTAAAAACAGATAATATAATAATGATACTTATATATAATTTTATCAAAATCAAAATGTTAAATAATTTTTCTGAAAATAAGAAGCAACTTTACTCTATGGTTGTTTTATGTTTAGTATCATTGTTAGTTTATTTTAAGACAAGTAGTGATCCTATATTTTCATTAATTCAAGGTACTTTTTTAGAAAGCTTTTTTTATCAATTTGCAGAAGGGAATAACATATTAAATGCATTGAGTATTGGTATATTAGTTAGTTCAATTTTTTGGTATTTAAATATTTATTTACCAGAAAATAGAGTTAAAAACTCCAAGTTAAAGAGATTAAATAAAGCTTTGATGTTAATTATTGAAGCAAAAAATGGTAATCCGTACAGTTGGGATAAACATTATATTCATTGCCTACCATTTGAGAAAAAACATTTAATTTTCTTAAAAGAAGTAAAAGATCAATTGGATAATAAAAAAATTTATAATTCATTAGCAGAAAAAGCTTTTTATGAAATTTGTGAATCGTCTTTTGAACTTTTTAATTTTTTGAGCATAACTGCTAACGAAGTATCTCCTAAGCATGGTGAACTTTGGGATTCAATGGCTAGAAACATTGCACAAATTGGTAAATTTTATCCAGAGTTTCATAGAAAAAAAATTGACTCAGGTTGGCGCTTAGGAGATAAAAAACAAGATTTCTCAAGTGGTTTATTTGAACTCAATATGACAGAGCTACTAGAAAAGATAGAGAAATGGATTGATTTACATTGAAGGATGTCTTCTAAAATCAATTACCCCGATAGGTTGAATAACCATATGAACTTAATAACAACGGAATATGGTAATGATCTAAACTACCATCAATCACAAAAACCACTGGCACTTCTGGGAAGAAAGTACGTTTGTTATTTGCTTTAAACCAGTCACCAGTTTTAAAAGTTACTCTGTAAACACCTTTTTGAAGATCTGTTTCGGCTGGATATAGAGCCTTGATACGACCATTTTCATCCGTTTTAGCTTCGTTGAGCTTTATCCATTTTTCACCCTGCTGCGCTTCAAGGGTAACTGCAATATTAGAAGACGGAAGACCAGTTTCTTGATTAAGCACATGAACACTTAAAGGATTTGCCAAAGTGAATGTTGAGAATGCAAAACCTGAAAGAGCAAGCGTAAATTTTTTCATAAGTATCAACTCACAATAAGCAAATAATCGAAAAAGTGTACTTAAAATGAGAGATTATTTAAGTTAATTTATGTATAAAAAAAGGATGCAATCGCATCCTTTTTACTTTTTATACAATAGCTTGAGCTTAGCGTGCGCGTCCACGTGGAGCTTTTGTATTTGGGCGAGTAGTACCATTGGTCTTACGACGTGGTTTCTCATGTTCTTCCATTTGCCAAATACGTTTAGTACCCGATTTTTTCTTAGTACCATCTTTATTGACTTTCTTATTAATCGGCTTGCCACCTGTACCGCCTGGTTTCTTCACATAAGAGCGTGAGCGGTATGGCTCTTCTGCAGGAACATTTTGAAAGTCAGGATAAAGTAATGGTTCAATTTCTCTAGTTTCGCCAGATTCAAGACCCATCTGTACTAAGTCAATTGATCCAATTTTAGTGCGAATAAGACGTAAAGTTGGGAAACCTACTGCTGCAGTCATACGTCGAACTTGGCGGTTACGACCTTCGCAAATCGAAATTTCAACCCAAGAAGTAGGTACAGAAGCACGGAAACGAACAGGAGGATCACGATCCCATAACCACTCAGGCTGTTCAACTTTTACAGCTTTTGCGGGTAGAGTCATACCGTCTTTAAGCTCTACACCTTTACGAAGCTGTTCTAAAGCCTCTTCAGTCACATCACCATCAACTTGAACCAAATAAGTTTTAAATTTCTTATTGGCAGGGTTGGTAATGAACTGATTTAAACCACCATGGTCGGTTAAAAATACTAGACCTTCAGAGTCCATGTCTAAACGTCCAGCAAGACGTAATGTCGGATCGTCAACAAAATCAGACATTGTCATATGCGCTTCGTCTTTACGAAACTGGGAGAGAACGCCATAAGGTTTATTGAGAATGACGATTTTCATATAAAAACTTCAATAATGTGCAAATAGTGAAAGGTCTGACTTATCAAGAATTTATGAACATCCTGAATTGATCTGAGGATTCGATCATTGAAGTCAAACAAAATAAATCGGGGAATTGGTGACTATTATGCGTGATTCAAAAAAGAAAGTATCGTATTGATCAAAAAAAATATGTAATTCTGACGATTTAATCGGTATAAGCAGGCTTTTATTGGTTTCTGACAAGTGCTTTTAATTTAAACAATACAATGCAAACGTCGATCAGACGCTAAAATTTAACTCAATTTAAGATGTTAGGTTGTATATGAAAAAAAGGATTATCGGATCACTCATTGCAATCAGTTGGATGCTTACTGCTTGTCAGCCCCCAAATTCAGGCGCAACAGCAGGAATACAATATCCATATTTATACTGGAAACTTCAACAGCAAGCGTTGACAGAGCCGTTGGCGATACCCGTTGAAGGAGTCAAAGTAACTCAAATTGCAGATACTTGGGGGGCAGCACGTTCAAATGGTCGTACACATCAAGGAATTGATATTTTTGCCAAACGAGGTACGCCTGTATTGAGTGCAACACAAGGTATTGTAAGTCGTATCGGCACAAATAGTTTGGGAGGTAAAGTCGTCTGGGTGGTAGGACCTCAGTTAAGTCGCCATTACTATGCACATTTAGATGAATATGCAGCACACATCCAAGAAGGTGACTGGGTTGAAGTCGGTGAAGTATTAGGATATGTGGGAAATACTGGCAATGCGATCAATACACCTCCACATTTACATTATGGGATTTATTTAACGAGTGGTGCTACAAATCCATATCCATATTTAAAACCAGATTTAAAACCAGAGGAATAAGTCTCGTTAATACAAGTAAACAAATGAGAGAGCCTTGTAAGCCTCGTAACATATATCAATTTTAATCCTCTGAAATTTAAATAGCTTACACAATGGAAGTTACGATGCAGTATTTTGATACAGCTCTATGCTCGCAGTTTCGTGCAAAAGGGTTATGGTTATTTGTATTGGTCTAATTCAAGTGAAAAAGAATTCAAGATCAGTATCAAAATCTGATAATCATGGAGATATGAAATGAGTAATCAATACAATCAAGATCAAAATGAGCAACAGCAACAAAATCACCAGCAACGTCAACAAGGTCAACAGCCACATCAACAGCAACCCAATCAGCAGCAACAGCAACAAGATCAACAGCAGCAGAATCAGCAACAGTCCCGTCAACAATCACAACAGCAATCTGATTTAGATCAACAAAATCGTTAATCCATTAATCATGAATTGAATGGGAATTTAGGGATGAATGCCCATTCTTGTCAGTAAATTCAAGCATTAACAATTTAAAGTGAATGACACGAGGAAGATAAGATATGGCGAATAAGTCCAAGTTAAAAATTAAAGATTTAAAAGATCAAATTAAATCGAGACTTAAGAAAATTTCTAAGCATGAATCTAAGTTAAAAGATTTAAAGAAAGCGCTCAAAAAGCGTAAATAGCAAAAGACCCTCATGTGAGGGTTTTTTTATGGAAGATCATTAGAAATATACAGTTTATGAACGAATCTTTGTGAAGCAATAATTTATAGTCAAGATTGAAATTAATCTATGATTTGAAATGATAAAAGATTATTATTCTCAATTAGAAGTTTGGAAATATTAGGGTGTATTTATGAAAATGTATCAAGTTGATGCCTTTACTACAGCGTTGTTTAAGGGGAATCCTGCAGCTGTAGTGGTCAGTGAAGAATGGCTTGATACATCACTCATGCAAAATATTGCATTTGAAAATAATTTGGCTGAAACGGCTTTTGTTAAAATTATTGATGATGAAAATTATGAAATCCGTTGGTTTACACCTAAAGTTGAAGTCGATTTTTGTGGTCATGCCACTTTAGCGAGCAGTTATGTACTTTTTAATGAGTATACTCAAGCGAAAAAAATTAAATTTCATGTCAAAGATTTAGGAATTTTTACCATCACTCGACAAGATGATGGAAAAATTACAATGAATTTCCCTGTTCGAATCCCTCATTTAACTAAAGAGTTTCCTGAGTTATTAAAAGAAGTGGTTGATCGTCCAATCAAGGAAATTTATCTAAATCAACAAGCTTATATTTTAGTCTTGGAAAGTGAACAAGATGTGCTTGATGCCAAACCTAATTTTGCCAATATTAATGCAATTGCTGAAGCATATGAGGTTAGTACTTGTATTACAGCATCCGATCATCCCGATATTGCTATAACTGCAGCATCAGAACAATATGATTATGTGGCACGTTATTTTGCACCACATAAAGGCATCAATGAAGATCCTGTAACAGGTTCTATGCATACAGGATTAGCACCCTTGTGGGCTGAGAAATTGAATAAAACAGAACTTATTGCTTTTCAAAGCTCAGAACGAGGTGGCGTGTTGTATTGCCAACTTAAAGAGAATCAAAGAATTGAAATTTCTGGCTATGCCAAACTTTATATGAAAGCTGAAATTTACCTTTAAAGCATAAACCCTATTGATCATACCCTTGTCAGGCGTGTGATCAATTTTTTTATATCAATAATTGGAAGAACAATGCTAACTCGTTTTAAAAAACTTTCACTTACTTTAATGATCGTTGCGGTCAGTTCTAGCGGTTTAGCACAACCTGTTTTTGTCAAGACTGAACAAAATATTGAAGAATACAAACTAGAAAATGGTTTGCGGGTAATTTTGGCACCGATACCTAAAGAAAATAAAATTTTTATGAATATGGTGTATTTAACGGGAGCTTTGAATGACCCACAAGGTAAAGGTGGTTTAGCACATTTACTTGAGCATCTCGCGTTTAAAGGCACAGAAAATGTAAAAGGAGATGAGTTTCAACGTCGTCTAGATCAGCATACGCTCATGAGTAATGCGATGACTGACTACTATTCTACCCAGTATATGAGTGTCATCCGTCCAGAAAAAAAAGCTATTGATGAAATGTTGTATCTGGAGGCAGAGCGAATGGATAAGCTCGTACTTCAGGAAAAATTTGTTCCGTCAGAAATCGCAATCGTAAAACGAGAGCGTGAGGTTCGAATGGATCAACCTTTTTCAGTATTGATGGATCAAATTTGGAAATCTGCTTACGGAAATCAGTATCTAGGTCGTCTACCGATTGGTGATTTAACTGAGCTTCAGTCAATCAACATGAAGGAACTGAATCAATTTTACCGACAATGGTATGCACCGAATAATGCAGTTCTAGTGATTGCAGGTAAATTTAATAAAGCGGATATCCTGAAAGCAGTGGATAAAAATTTTAATCAAATTCCTGCGCGTCAAATTCCTGAGTCAACCCAAGTTCCAATGCTTGATTCGACCAAGATCAAAGATCGTCAATTTATCGTGCAAAAGGGAAGTGATTTAGGCAAATACAATATTTATATCAATGGCGCCCAGCAAAAAACACAGACCGCACTCGCTTTAGCACCTTATTTATTTACAATGCAACCTAGTGGTCATTTGTACAAAGATATTGTGGAAACAGGTACAGCTACACAGGTTCAATCGACGACATGGTTAACACCTGATTTTAATCTTGTTTTTATGGGGGCAGTGTATGCTCCTAATCATGATGAGAAAAAAGTTGCCCAGTCTCTAGAAAAAGGAATTGAGAAAAAGCATCAATTTAATGAAACAGAATTAAATCGTGTCAAAAACATGATTAGAAATGGTCAAGAGAGCATGATGACCAATGCCTCTTCTGTGGGTGGTTTCATTAGTGATTATGTGGTTTCATCCAATGGGGATTGGACAAAATATTTTAAAGACCAAGCAGAGATACAAAGTTTAAATGTCGATCAGGTTAATCAGGCAATAAATCAATTCTTGGTTGCTGAGCATCGTATTTCGGGAGACATACAACCTACGCCTGAGGATCAAAAAAAGGCACTCGAGCTAGACGCTAATGAGCAAGAGTCAAAAACTTTAGATCAAGTGACAACTCAAGAAGAGCCTTTAAAAGACCCAGCTGTGTATAAAGCTGAAGTGGCTGAGCACCTAAAAAATTCCAAACAGTATGTTGAAAAGTTAGAGAAAAAAATCAAGCGTGGTACTTTGAAAAATGGGATGCAGTATGCACTATTCCCAACGTCAACACGCGATGACAAAACTTACGCATCGATATCTTTAAATTTTGGGACAGCACAATCACTTAAAAACCAAGGTGAAGCGCTAGGCTTTATGTCTTATTTGCTATTGAGAGCATCTGAGCAGTATAGCCTGCAAGATATTGCAGACAAATCAATCGAGGCGGGTGGACGAGCATCTGCTTCAGCTGTTGCTAATGGTATTGTGATTAACGTATCTGCGAAGAAAGAAAAATTTCCAGAATTCTTCAAGTTTATTGTCGACGTTATGAATAATCCGAAATTTGAGCAAAGTCAGTTTGACCTCATCAAATCGCAAACATTATCGTCATTAAATCGACCATATACAGAGCCTGAAACTGTTGCAGGACTGACTATCGCTAGAATCGTAGAGCGATATGAACCAGGTGATTTGCGATATCATTTTGAACCTGAGCTAGCAAAGCAGCAAATTGAAACCATCACCAATGATCAAATTAAAGCTTTGTACCAAAAGTATTTTACAACTCAAAATGGTCAAATATCGGTGACTGGCGATTTTGATGACAAAGCCATTCTGAAATATTTGAATTCATCTTTAGGTCAGTCTAAGACAAAAGAACCATACCAACGTTTGCAGGGCAGTCATATAGATTATCCTGCTCAAAAAGTTCATGCGCTGGCTGAACAGCGTCAATTTGGTAATTATCAAGCGGTTATTGCCATTCCAGTGGGTAATAATCATCCTGATGCAGAAGCATTATATGTGTTGAGCCATATTCTAGGCGAGTCACAATTATCATCACGCCTTGCCATGGAGTTACGTGAAAAAAATGCGTTGGTTTACAGCTTTGGAAGTAGTTTGAGTTTGGATAATTTTATCAATGCTGGTGCTCTAGGTGTAAGTGCTAATTATGCAGCAGGAAAATCAGCTCAAGTTTCTCAAGGTGTGCATAAAGTATTCACTGACTTATTAAAGAATGGTGTGACGGAGCAAGAGCTTGAAGCGGCTAAAGCTAATATTATGAAACAGCGTGTCACGAATTTAGAGGATGAGCGCCGTATTCATCGTGGATTGAACAGCCAGCTTGAACAAAATAAAACACAGCTTTCAAGACTAGAGCGAGATCAGGCATTTGCAAAACTGACGAAGAAAGATATAGATGCAGTGATCAAAAAATATATTAAGCCTGAGTTTTTGGTTGAAGTTATGGCAGATCAGTATGGTAAACCACAACCTGAAATGATTTCAAAGCCTAAAACTTAGAACCACAATGTACGATTCAAAAAGGCTCATTCGATCGTGAATGAGCCTTTTTTTTTAAAGCTTATAAAATTGCTGCGCATTTTTACAAAATATCTGTTCAACAACATCTGAATTATAGGCAGCGACAATGTCGCTAAAGGCATCAATGATATTTGTAAGTGATGTGCTCACTTTGTCCATCGGAAAGTTGGATGCAAACATGACACGATAAGGTCCAAAACATTTTAAAGCATGATTAATCATAGGAGAGACCAATTCAATGATTTGTTGTTTAGATGCTAAGGTTCGTCGTGTATGAAATTGATGACCCAAAACTGGCATGAAAAGTCCAGACATTTTTGTATATACATTCGGACATTGAGCTAATTCTGCAAGATCTTCTTTCCAGTGGAAATAGATATTGTCTCGTGCAGTTTGGGTAATTCCTGTGTGTTTACCTACTGGGCCGAATAAACCTGCTGGTGTGCCCAAATGATCTAAGACAATCGAAGTCTCAGGAAAACGTTTTGCCAAAGCAATAACATCTTTAAGCTGGCTAGAATAAACCCAAGCATCGAAGCTTAAATTGTACTGGGCTAAGGCTTCAAAACCTTTTAAAAATTTTCGATCAGTGTAGAGATGGGGATCATCGTTCCAAGCATGAATTCCGGGATCTTCATGATGTGCAGCCATTTTTCGAATACCACGAAAATGCGGAGATGCTTTTTTATGCATTTTAAGAATTTTTTTGAAATTGCTTTCACGAGGATCAGCTGTTGCAACGATTCCAGCCAATTTGATGTTTTCTTGAGAAAAAGGAAGCTGCTGAATAAATTGCGTTTCTTCTACAACGCCAGTTCCTTTTTGATGATGCCAGCTGGCTTCGACATGTACAACGCGGCTCACAGTATAGTGTCCAATGTCTTTGTGGTAATCCGCTGGTAAATAGGGTGCTGTGATGTAATCTGTAAGTCCTACTGTCTCTATTAAATCTTTAGGTTTTACGAGACGAACGATTTTATCCAAGATTTTTGGATGTTTTCCAAAAAGCTTAACAGCTAAAGCGGCAGCGTGCGGCGTGTGATAAGGATCCCATTGATGGATATGTGCATCGACGATGGGAAAGTTGAGTTGATTCATCGCTATCCTTAGTTGAGTCATCAATAAGAATAACATACGAGAAATTGATCAATTTTTGAATTGCATTTTCGTTTGAATATTAGAGTTTAAGCATTAAAAAGCCCCCTAAAGGAGGCTCAATGCACACAATGCAAATCTATTTAATGATCGTGGTCATGTTTATTTGCATGAAACTCTTCATTACGACGGAAGCGAAGATAGTTTTCAAACTGCTCGCAGTATTCGTCATAATTATCTTCAAGCATCATATGAAACTGTTGCATGATATAAGACATCACTTGTTCTTTAGCATCACGCATTTCATTGCCATCTTTAAAGTTATTGGCAGCAACCCATGTGTTAAAACGAGCAGTACCAAATAGCATCGCAGCACTGACTTGACCACGAGCATCGGCTGGTTTAACAGTAGAACCTTTTTCAACACGGCAAAATTCATTGGCTTGCTTAATAAATTCATCAGCACGTTCGAAGAAAATCGCATTCAATGCTTCTTCTTCAGTGACATCAGTCGCTTGAATCTTTTGAACCATGAATTGTTCCTAATAAATAACTTAATTCAAGCACTATTATAGGCAAAGGCTTGCATAAACTAAACCTTTCACTTAATCTAAAAATAGCCTAAGTAATTTTTATGAGCCTTTCTATGCAAGATGCTATCGCAGTTCAAAATTTAAAAAGTGATATTGCGTTACTGAGACAGAATATTTGGCCACCTGTCGATCTTGCAAATGTCGAAGGTCTACCCATTTATTATGGTAGCAAAGAGCAAGTTGCTGCATATTACCAGCAGTGGACAGGTCTAATCGAAAGGGCACAAGATTTATTTGAACCTTTTATGGAAGACGAGGTTTTAGATGCCATTCATTTACCGAGTCATCTAAATTTACCGCTGTTTTATTTTCATGTAGACCGAATTCGCATTAACAAAACACGTGCAAAGGAATCAAAGACTTTTCGTGGTATTGCCAGTGTGTTAGAGAAGTGTGGGCAGTTTGAGCCTGAACAAGTTTTAGCAATGAGTCGCTGGTTGGATCATGATGACACTGCTGCATTAGTTGCGCATCGCGAATTTATAGATTTAAGAACTTATGTATTTCAGCATGGGCAAAGTGAATATACGAGAACACGTTTTTATGTAAATGGTATTGTCTTAAGTGTTGAGTCTCATTTCGAGTTGGTTGATGCTCGCGATAAACCACGTAAGCAACGAAATGACTCATATAGCGATCCATTGGCGGATAACAACACGTGGCGTATTTATGGAAAATATCGTTAGTTGGGCTGATTGAACTTAGTTTAGACATTAGAATCAATGATTAGCTACTTTATAAGTACAAAGCTTCTACGATCAATATCCAAACCTATTGATAAGTATTGTTTAAAATAGTCATCACAAAAAATAACTAATTTAAAGAATTATGACTGAAAAGATTGAACAATTTAAAAAGGCGTGGATGTTATTTCGTCAATATGATGAAAATGGATTAGGTGTATTCTTCGTTTTAGCCATACTTCAAATTTTAATTATTGGTACAAGTGTTGGTTTACCGTATTTGTTTAAGCTGCTGATTGACCAGACCAGTGAGCCTGATCATTACTATTCGATGCAAGACTTTTTTCAAATTCATCTACTCTATTTATTCGCCGTTGCTTATGCACTCGCTTGGTTTATCAATGAAGGGATGAAGAATATAAATAATTTTGCCATGTCTATGATGATCAGAAATGTTGATGCATCCATGCTTAAAGCTGGTGTATTTAATTTTCTAGATTTGAAATTAAAAGATCAACGTCAACAAGATATCGGTGTATTTAATGCAAATCTAATTCGTGGCAGCGAAGCACTTGGTACAATTATTTTTACTATATTTTTTGTTATTGTACCTACGGTATTTAAAATCTTAGGTATGGTGTATGTGCTCGGAAATACGATAAATTTTGAATTTGGTGTGTATTTTTTCGTATTCTCAGCTTGTACAGTTGCTTTATCGCTCATCATTACCTTTAAGACACAAGATATCTTTACGATTATGTATGGTGCTCGAAATCAACTGAATCAATTTGTGATTGAAAAACTACAACAAAGTTATGATATCAAACTCAGTCATTCGAAATATTACGAATTTGAAGAGTTTAGCCGCAGAATCGATGACTATAAAATAAAGACTCAGGATACCTATAAAAAACTTCAGTATCTCATGATATATCAACTGTTATTTGTGTCATTTTTTCTTTTGGTATTCATGGTTTTATCAGTCTATATGTTTGAATATCAAAGTTTTAGTTCAGGTGATTTTGTTTTAGTCAGTACCTATATTATAGGTTTAACCATTCCTTTAATGATGATGTCTCAAAATATCATTCATTTGAAAGGTCATATTGTGGCTATTGATCAGTACCTAGAATATTTTGAATTGGAACATGAGTCATTCAGTACGAATGATCTAACAGCTGAGGAACAGAAAGAAAGTGAGGTGGCGTATTCATTTCAAAATGTGACATTTGATCTAGGTCAGCAGACGATTGAAAATTTTAATTTAGACATCGTGTGTGGAAAAATATATTTAATTCAAGGTCGAACAGGTATTGGAAAATCAAGTTTCCTCAATTATTTGGTGGGAATAGAAAAGATCAAATCTGGACGACTATTCTTTAGAAATTTAGAGATCACTTCAGTATTTTCAGAAAAGATATTTGATCAGATTGCTGTGGTCAGCCAAACTCCGATCGTTTATTCAACCTCATTAAGACAAAATTTGATTCAAAATACTGAGATCAAATATTCTGATGAGGAGCTTAAACATTGGCTAAAAGAGTTTGATTTACTCCATTTGCTGGAAAAAAATCAAATTGAGTTAGACGATGATATACAAGAAATTTATAAAAATTTTTCTGGTGGTGAAAAACAACGATTGAACATCATTCGTGCATTACTAAAACAACCAAAGTTCCTGATCTTAGATGAACCTACAGCAGCCTTAGATGAGAAAACAAGTTCGAAAATTTTAAAAATTATTCAAGAGCGAGTTGAAACGGTCATTATGATTTCTCATGAACGTATGGCGACAGAAATCGCAGATGAAATTATTGATTTCAACATCATTCTAAATTCTATCGATGAGGATTAAATGATGATTGTTGTGGCATGAATATCAATCAAAAAAAGCGATTTTTAAAATATGTATTTATTTGATTAAATTTAGTCTTGAGCAACGATTCATGTACTTGATGATAGATTTTGATGTCAGTTAAATATTTTTTAGCATGAGCTGAATGATTTTTATGCTATGAAATATTTATGATAATACAAAATCTACAGCTGCTTGCGCATGAATAGAAGTTGTATCAAATAGAGGGACTGAGAATTTTAGATCTCCTATAAGCATACAAATCTCAGTGCATCCTAAAATGATTCCTTCAGCGCCAGAAGATATTAATTCTTCGACAATATGAATATATTTCTTTTGCGAAGCTTCGCTAATTATGCCTAAACATAATTCGTTGTAAATAATATCATGAACAATTTTTCTACTCGCTTTATTAGGTGTTATTACTTTAAGTCCTTTTTCCTCCAATCTGCTTTTATAAAAATCTTGTTCCATCGTAAATGCAGTACCAAGCAGCCCAATTTTTGTAATTTTCTGGCTCATGATTTCCATGGCTGTCGCATCTGCTATATGAATAAATGGTATGTTGGTTGATTCCTCAATATAAGTTGCTACTTTGTGCATTGTATTTGTACAAAGTACTATGCCATCTGCACCTGCTTTTTCTAATTGTATGGCTTGATCTCTTAAATAGATTCCTGCATCTTCCCATAATCCTTTGCGTTGTAACTCCTCAATTTCAGCGAAATCTACGCTAATAAGAATAACCTTAGCAGAGTGTAACTTGCCAAGTTTCGTTTGAACCATCTTATTGATTTGTTGATAGTACAAATCAGTCGACTCCCAACTCATTCCACCTAATAAACCAATTGTCTTCAAGTTCGCACCTTTAAAAATTAAATATTTAATTTATCAATATAATGAAAATTATCGAGTATGAAATTGCTACTTTTTAAAATAATGACTTAATCAAAGTGAGAAAAGTTCAGCTTTTGATGTGTATTTTTAGGGATGAATGTATATAAGTTTAGCAGCAGAATTTACCAATCTTATGGTTGAGTAAGCTTCTCATCGGAAGAATTCACATTAACCCCGAACTTAGATGCCATAAATAGAGGAAAATTATTGTATTGCTGAACAATCCATGTATAGAGCATTCTAGTTCAAAATCTTATAGGATATCAATCAAAAGGCTCATTCATGAGCCTTTTGATGAGTGATTTGAAAGATTAAAAAGTCTATTGTTCATAAGATTTTTAAAATTAAATCAACGTGTCTACAACACCTTTTAATACACCTAATCCTAGTGAATCAATTGTTCCATTAAGTGTTTCATTTACGCCAGTGCCAATTTTCACTAAAGGATCTTTTAATCCTACAAGAGAGCCGACAGTACCAAGCAAATTAGTCACTAAACCTGCACCAGATACTGCTTCAATTTCATCTAATGTAAGTTCTTTTAAAGTTGTTGGATTTGAATTATTCATTGTATTCACCATTCATGTTTGATTTTATTTTCAAGTAAATCGAATAACTAGCGTTAAACGATAGACTCATCATAATGAATGCATTTTGTATGCCAACTAATAAATAATGATAAATATATAATTTAGGTATAATTAATAATATGGAGGAGTGATTAACGGATTTTTCATGAAAAAATTCATCATTTTTGTGCAAATGTCACCGAATTGGTGCATTGATCGATTTGAATGATGGTTGAGAATTTAGCGCGTTAATTTCTTAAATTGATTTCACTCAACGAAATGAGTTTATATTTCATAGAATTATTTAAGAATTGAGCGTAAAAAATTACACTCAACTCAACTCAACTCAACTCAACTCAACTCAACTCAACTCAACTCAACTCAACTCAACTCAACTCAATTAATTGATGTACATTGCTGAGCTTTAGGATTATTCAATCCTCGACTATGTGTAAATACAGCAATTACAGCTAAAGAGATAAAAATCAAAACACTGTAAATTAAGGTACTGGTATTGAAGTGATCTACCATAAAACCACCAAATAAAGCGCCTGCTGCAATCATGATTTGGAACATACTGACAAAAAGAGGCATCCCTTTTTCAACCGCAAGTGGCGCATGTAAAAACATCCAGATATTGGCTGTCGTAGGAAAGGCACCAAAAGCAAAACCCCATAATGCTGTAAGAATATATGCACCAGTTAAGAATTTGGCATAAACAGGGAATGTAAGGAATACGATTGCTAAACACAATGCAACAGCAAAAAGCGTATAGCGGACATTGATATTGCTGCTATAACCGGAGAATGCATTGCCTACGAAGCCTGCTGCTCCATAAATAAGAAGTAATGAACTGATGGTTGAACCATCAAATCCTGCTTCATTTTTATAGAATGGCGCCAAGTAACTGTACGTTGAAAAATGCGCTAATCCGATAAATAAAATAATGATTAACCCTTTACGAGCTTTCGGATCTCGAAACAATGCGGGTAAATCACTATATTGAATAGCTGAAGTCGGCGGTAATTTCGGTAGGAATTTAATTTCAAATAACAGAATAATGGCACCAATCACTGAGGTGATCATAAAAGCATTACGCCAACCGTAAATTTCACTTAGCCATGTTCCAACCGGAACACCCAGCACAGTTGCCAGAGTCACGCCAGCCATAACGATAGCTGTTGCTTTGGCGATGGGTAGGTGAGGAGGTGCAACACGACCACTTAAGGCGATTGCAGTTGCCCAGAATCCGCCTATCGCGATACCCAAGAAAAAGCGACTCAATAGAATCCAAGTGATACTTTCTGAATAGCTCGTAATGAAATTTGCAATGACCATGACCGCTGTGAGTGCGATTAATAAATAGCGTCGATCAAGTTGCTTCACCCAGACCGAGATAAGCGGTGCTGCGAAAGCACCCATCACGCCTGGAAGGGTAATGAACAGGCCAGCAGTACCGACTGAAATGTTGAGATCTAATGCGATTGCATTGAGCACACCAATAGGGAGAAACTCACTGGTCACTAATATAAAAGCGGTGATAGAAAGTGTAATAACAGCAAACCAATTACCTTGATTTTCTGTAGGAGATGGAGAATGAACAGCGGTTTCAGTCATATGAGATTCAGATTTCATTGACCAACGCTCCTTGAAAATAATTTCATAATGATTGTTATAAAAATAAAATATTTGAATTTAAGATCTGGGTCAATTAATTTATTAATGATCATTATAAAATTAATTGGGTTGAATATGCAGGAAAGTTCAAAGCCAATAAATCAAATGGATAGTACCAAATCAATATCTAAGGGGCGTGGACGTCCTAAGTGTTTTAATGAAGAACAAGCACTTGAAAAAGCCATGACACTATTTTGGAAATACGGTTATGAAGCCACGTCAATGAGTGACTTAACATTCGCCATGGGAATCACTGCACCTAGTCTTTATAGTACGTATGGTGATAAATCTGAGCTCTTTAATCGTTGCATTGACTATTATCTCAAGCATGAATCATGCTCGATGGAAATGATTTTTAAACAGGCACATTCCATAAAATTAGCAATGGAACTTTATTTGATTGAAAATCTAAAACGACTGGTGCAGAAAGACAAACCAAAAGGATGTATGTTGGTCGTGTCGACAATGAACTGTTCGATTCAAAATCAACAAATACAACAATCAATTTCGGAAAAAAGACAGCTATCTAAATCGAATTTACTAGAAAAATTATTAGCTGCCCAAGCCTCAGGTGTAATTAGTGCACAAACTAATATTCAGGCAATGACAGATTATTATATGACGATTTTGCAAGGACTAAGCTTTCAAGCACGTGATGGTGCAACTTTTGAACAATTGGAAAGCGTTGTACACATGGCGATCCAAACTTGGGATCATTTTTAAGTCAGAACTTCTCACTGACGAAAAGTTCTGACTTGAATTTTATGACTTGATAAATTTTCGACTGACTAGGAATTGTTCAGTCGCTTCCAAAAGTTTTTCAGCGTAAATTTCTTGCTTTGCCGTCAACCAACCTAAGGCGAACCAGTCACTGGCTTCTAATTCTGTTTGCTGTAAGTAGGATGATGAGGAGGACAATACTTGATATTGTTCAGCTGCATAATGTGCATCATTAAGCGCCTTGCCGTATTTTTGTAAATTCTTCACATCAAAAATTTGTGTTAAGACTGGGAAACTGAATTTTAATTCACTTAAATGTATTGCCAATTGGTCAAGACTTTCAAAGTTAGAAGGATCAGCTTCATTCAGACATTCCTGTAAAACTTTATACTGCTGTTGAAGCGTATTTTGAGCATAGGTTTTGAGGTCTTGGGTTTGCACCTTCTTGGAATTGCCTAAACTAAAACTCAAAAGTTCAAGATAGTGTTGAACGTTTTGGGTAGATTTGACTAAGTTATTTAATTTTTCTCGGGCGTAGAGCACATCTTTGCTGAGCATTTCAGCAGTTTTAGGGTTTTGAAGAATAGCGCCTAAGGTATGTTGCATATGCTCATAATGTTTTAGGTTTTCAAAATGACTTTTAAATGCAGATAACTGATGTGCCCATTTATCTGTGCCCTTTGATGTCCAGTCTTTAAAAATAGATAGACTTAAAAACAAATAGTTCAAAGCAATATGTGCTTGTTCGATGTGTTCCTGTTCAGCCACTTCCGCAGAAATCGCAGCAATATTCGGCAGTAAATGTTGCATATGATGACCGATCATCATCCGAATTGTTTTTTCTGCGCTTTCTTTTTTTGCAACGATCCATTCTTTTTCAGTTCGCGCTGGGCTTACAACTAAATTTGAAACCAATAAATTACCAAACTCAGCCTTACTTCGAACGTCTAGCCAAAGTTGATATTTTTTGACCCACTCAAAACTAAACGCTAGTAATGTTTCAACTTTTCCTTGTTTGAGTTCAAACTCTACTTCATGAATCTCATGTTCTCGATCACCTGATCGTACAACGCCAATATCTAGACTCACTTCAATCTCAGCATCTTCAAAGCTAATCACTCGAACTGTACGTTGAATGTCTGTTTCAAACTGCAAGACTAATTGGTCAAAATCACCTTTCAATGCGTCATTTAAGACCTCATAAGCTTCGGAATCATCCGAATAAATAGATAGATCTAAATTCGGTGCAGCCTCAAGATTACCTAAATCATGATTATGTTCGAAACGGTGTAAATGACTTTTACTTTTCGTCGCTTTTAAGGTTTGAACCCAATTGGTATTTTCAAGACGTTGTCGAATGGCTATCCCATGCTGAGAGAGTAGGCGATCAGGAGTGTCATAGTACTTTGCTTGCATTTGAATGAGTTCAGACTTTTTGAGATCGATTGCTTTTAAAATCGCATTCCGTCGAGCTTCTGGGATCTGAAACTTTAATTCAATTTCAAGCATGTGATTTTCCTAATTGATCAATCATTTTCATAGAAGTAAGACATTTGATTGCCTTTTAATTTAAAGGGGATTGTAACTGATTCAGTTAGAACCACAATCTTGACAATTCACTTACATTTAATTGAATGAATGATTAATAACAATATTTGTAAGATAAGCTTTTCAAGTGCGATTTTTTGAATTATGGTGGTCAAAAAAAGGACAGGAATACAACAATGAATGCTTATGTAGAGCCGTCTTCATCGCAAGAAGAAGCTAAACTTCAATTACCCATCAAGAATTACTCAGAATTTTATCGTTTTTATTTGACTGAGCACCGCAGCATTATGAGTCGTCGTTTACATGCAGCAGGTAGCTCAATCGGTATTTATTTTTTTACTCAAGCGATTCGTCAGCGTAAAGCTAAATATCTGGTCTACGGATTAGTTTCAGGCTACGCATGCGCGTGGGTGGGGCATTTTGTTTTTGAAAAAAATAAGCCAGCAAGCTTTAAACAACCGTTGTATAGCTTTATTTCAGACTGGAGAATGTTATCGGATATTTTGCGCGGAAACTTGAGTTTGAAAGATCGTAAATTTGATAAAATTGATAGCTAAATTTATATATTGTTAAAAAAGCTCAGCAGATTCTGGGCTTTTTTTGTCATGAAATGTTTTAAGAAAGCTACACAAAAATATGATTATATGATAGCTGGAGAGGCTTAACATCCAATGAATAAATCCAAATTATAAATATTGGGATTAAATAAAAAAATTAATGTATTCAGTTAGATGAGTTAACGGTATTATTCTGATAAACCGCATATAATACATATTATGTTAATTTAAATAATACTGAAAAAAAAGAAGATGAACTATATATAGAACTTTTATTATGAGAGTGAGTATTTTTAATGCGAAACATACTTCTGTTTGATTTGGATCAAACTATTTTGAATAGGAATGAGTCACTTATTCGTTTTATAAGTTGGCAAGTAAATTTTTTCCAATTAGTACCACAAGAACTAAAAGATGCATTTATAAAAAAATTTATTGAATTGGATGATAATGGAAATGTTTGGAAAGATATAGTTTACAGTCAATTAATCAAAGATTTTAATATAAAAAAATTTACTGTTGATGAATTACTTAATTCTTACATTACTGATTTCAATAAATTTTCAATTGGTTTTGATGACGTCCAAAAAGTCATTTCAGATCTTTATCAAAAGGGATATAAGATTGGGTTAGTCTCCAATGGAAAAAGCCCATTTCAGGAACATAATTTTTATGCTTTAGGTCTTACCGAATATTTCTCGACTATCATAGTTTCAGAAGCGATTGGCTTGAGAAAGCCCGATAAAAAAATATTTGCTTACGCTTGTAACCAGTTAAATTGTACACCTTCTGATTGTATTTTTATTGGTGACAATCCTAAAGCTGATATAGAAGGTGCAAAAAATGTTGGTATGAAAACTATTTTTTTTCACCCAAATACAATACTAAAAAAAGCAATTACAGATGAGAGTATTCATCATTATGATGAATTAGAGCGAGCCATCAATAGAATAAATAATGGGGGCTTATGATGAATGATAAAATTAATTTATATGAAAACGTTTTATAAAATTGAATGAATTAAGAAAATGTATTGATAATATTGGTGCTTCACTCATTTTGATACTATCCGAGCGCTTTAACTAAACTAATAAAACTAGTAAAATTAAAGACTTAATCTGAGTTACCCTCAGTAGATCTCTGAAAGAGAAAACAATCAAATTGTTAATTTTAAAAAACTTTCTGATGAAGCTATTTAAGTCCATTAGTTGCCGGCAAGTTTTACGATTGATTATTGATGAAGTTATCAAACATCATGAATTAAGTACTGAATCAAATAATTAAACGCATCTATTTAATATAATTGAGATTATACAAAATTATTGACTGTACTTTAATGGAAGAGGGAATCCTTTATGCATTTACTGTACATAACATGCCAAAAGGTGTTTTCATACTAATTATGAATGTGTTCTTCCAAGGCTTTGTCCTATAATGTTTTAAATTTTTAGTATTTGCCTAGAGTTATTCTTTATGCGCGGTTTGTATTTAATCACCAACGATGATCCTATTGAACTTCTATTAGCAAAGCTTGAAGGAGCGATGGCAACTTATGAAGTTGCAGTACTTCAGTATCGTCGTAAAAACGTTGCGAAAGAAGATCAAGCTTATGAAATTGAATACATGAAGAATATGTGTAATCAATATAAGGTTCCTTTTGTCATCAATGATGATTTAGAGGCCGCAGTCAAATATGGCGTGGGTGTGCATCTTGGTCAAGATGATGGTTCAATCCAAGAGGCTGTGGAAAGATTGCCAAAAAACGTCTTAATTGGACGTAGTTGTAATAATTCTATTGAACTAGCTGAGCAAGCGATCGCAGACGGCGCAAATTATGTAGCATTCGGCGCAATTTATGCGACACAAAGCAAACCTGAAGCAGGTAATATTGGTTTAGAAACATTAAAAGCTGCAAAAGCAAAATTAAATGTACCTATTTGCGCGATTGGAGGTTTGACGGTTGAAAATGGCGCTGAAGTGATTGCTGCTGGAGCAGATCTTTGTGCTGTCATTAGCGATGTATTGGGTCGGTCTATGTCAACTGTTGGTCAACGTGTTTACGACTGGTCAGAGCTATTTGCTAAACAAGCTTAAATTTTTTACTTTTTCGAGTTGAGTGATTTTCATGAGTTTATCTCCTAAGCAAGAACAACTATTTAAACAAGCCAGCAAACATATTCCTGGTGGTGTGAATTCTCCAGTACGTGCTTTTAATGGTGTAGGCGGTACGCCGGTATTTATTGAAAAAGCTCAAGGTGCCTACCTGTATGATGTAGATGGCAAACGCTATGTAGATTATGTGGGTTCATGGGGACCAATGATTTTAGGACATGCACACCCTGCGATTATTAAAGCTGTTCAAGACGCCGCTGTTGATGGTCTAAGTTTTGGTGCACCTACAGTGCATGAAACGACATTGGCAGATATTATCTGTGAAATTATGCCGTCGATTGAATTGGTACGTATGACCAACTCAGGGACAGAAGCAACAATGACTGCGATTCGTCTTGCACGTGGGTATACAGGTCGTGACAAGATTGTTAAGTTTGAGGGCTGTTACCATGGTCACTCAGATTCACTTTTAGTGAAAGCAGGTTCTGGTCTACTCACAAGTGGTGAAGGCGAGGCGACATCTGCGGGTGTTCCTGCTGATTTTGCAAAACATACATTAACGCTTCCATACAATGATATTGCGACTTTAAAAGAATGTTTTGCTAAGTTTGGTTCCGAAATTGCGGGTGTTATTGTTGAACCTGTTGCAGGTAACATGAACTTGGTCAAACCAATTGATGGATTCTTGCAAGCCATTCGAGATGTGTGTGATGAGCATGGTTCAGTATTCATTATTGATGAAGTGATGACTGGATTCCGTGTGGGATTAGGTGGAGCTCAAGCACACTACGGCGTTACACCTGATTTAACTACGCTAGGTAAAATTATTGGTGCAGGTCTTCCTGTAGGCGCATTTGGTGGTAAGCGCGAAGTGATGGAATGTATTGCACCTCTAGGTAAAGTTTATCAAGCGGGAACTTTGTCAGGTAATCCGCTGGCAATGAGAGCTGGGATTGAGATGTTTAAACATCTTCGTCAACCAGGTTTCTATGAAAATCTAACCGCACAGCTCGAAAAGTTATTGACTGGTTTACAGACTGCCGCTGATGAAGCAGGTATACCATTTAAGACTCAACAGGTTGGAGGTATGTTTGGATTGTATTTCACTGATCAAGAAGACATCACAAGCTTTGATTCAATGTTGAAATGCGATGTTGAAATGTTCCGTAAATTCTTCCATGGCATGTTGGATGAAGGTGTAAATTTAGCGCCTTCTGCTTTTGAAGCCGGCTTTATCTCAAGTGCGCATTCCGATGAAGATATTGCGTTCACTATTCAAGCAGCTAAGAATGTATTTGCGCGTTTAAAATAGAATTTTTTTGAAAATCTATTAACATAAGCCTACAGTGTAAATACTGTAGGCTTTTTTGCACGTATAAAATTCACGGACTTAAAATAGAAATGAAATTAAAACATTATTTAACTTTAGAAGACGCGGAGTTCTTACTGACGCGTGCGCAACAATATGCGATTGATAAAAAGTTGAATGTCAGTATTTCTGTTGTAGATGAAACTGGAAGTTTACTTGCAATGAAACGCATGGATGGTGCATCTCCGATGACTGCGAATTTGTCAGCTGAAAAAGCAAAATGTTCAGCTTTGAGCCGCCACCCATCTCAAATTTTTGAAGAGCTGATCAAAGATGGGCAATTGGGTTTTCTGACTGTTCACTCATTGTCGGGAATGTTAGAAGGTGCGGAACCCATTATTTATCAAGGGCAATTAGTGGGAGCCGTGGGAGTTTCAGGTGCTAAATCTTTTGAAGATGCTGAAATTGCGCTGCATGCCATAGAAGTTTTCTTGGCTTTAGCTGATTAAAGTGGCAATGTCATATTTTTATACACCACCCAAAAAAATTGAACTCAGCGCGAGTTTGGCAAAGTGGTCCATTCAAGCTGAACAATGCGTCTTGGTGGTTTTTGGATTTCAACGTTTAGCTGAATATAGCAATGACCAACATCAAGAATTATTAATTCATTTAAATCGCTTAATTAAAAAAGCTCAGGCTTTAGATATTGAAGTGATTGAAATTGAAGAGCAGCAATCATTTTCTAAAGTAGCGCAGTTGGGTGAATTGCTCGCAGAAAAGAAACAACTCATTGTCTCTGGCATGATCAATTCACCTATAAAGCAACTTTTACAGCATATCATTTCGATTACTCCTCAAATTTGTGTGGTGAACGATGCTGTTCATGTAGAAACGAAGAGCCAACATTTACAGTGGATAGAGAACTGTGTAGAACAAGGTATTCATCATATGAATACCTCTGCCATGATTCGAATGTTGGAATTAAGTGCGCCGACTTCATTTATTCTTTCTGAAAAGGGCATATTACTGTCTATTGCTGAATACCTCGAATTCGATATTTTAGAAATTGATCCATTTCAAGATTTACGGAACTATGGCTTAGATTCAGTCGCAATGGTGAGTTTGATTGGCTTGTGGAGAGCCAATGGCGCACATATAGATTTTGAATCATTTGTGCAAAATTGTACACTTTCTCAATTGCTTCCTATCCTGAGAAAAGACTGCTAGATGTCACAAACAAAACTTAATTCATTTGAATCGTTAGATTGATTTAATTTCTATCAGATATCGGAAAAATCATCACTGTTTGTCCATTTCAAGATTGTAATTTATCGCTAAGCTTTCTATTATTGCCGCCTTGTTTTCACGATCTGCTAGGAATAGAAATTTGAGTCATTTTCTTCAGGAACATCTCATTCATCGTGATCAAGATTTTATGGTGATTCACAAACCAGCTGGATTACTTTCTGTTCCGGGCAAAACGCCTGATCTTCAAGATTGCGTTATCAATCGTCTTCTTCAAGAAGAACCACGTACGCTTCTGATTCATCGTTTAGATCGTGATACATCAGGCTTATTGGTGTTTGGACTCAGTAAAACAGGTCAAAAATCGATCTCTCGCCAATTTCAAGAACGTGAAACGGATAAAACTTATCAAGCACTAGTCGTGGGATGTGTAAAAGGTCAAGGAACTGTAGATATTCCCGTGATTTACGACCCATCGCGTCCGCCATTGCATATCGTAGATGCGCATCACAATAAAGCAGCGTTAACGCATTGGGAAGCAGTTGAACAATTTCAAATTCAAGATCAGTGGGTGACACGCGTAAAATTAACGCCAATCACAGGTCGAGCACATCAACTTCGCGTTCACATGCAGCATTTAGGGCATCCCATCGTAGGGGATACTTTGTATGCAACACCAGCGCAACAAGCTTTGAAAGATCGACTCTGTTTGCATGCAGAGCAGTTAAGTTTCAATCATCCTGTTACCGGTGAACGACTGAACTTTCATTGTCCAGTGCCGTTCTAAATACACATTTTAAAATCAGCATACGAATATTTTTATGATCTGATCATGATGAAATTATGGTTATGATCAATTAAATAGATCGGTGCTAAATATTGCTCACTTTTTGGTGGGCTTTATGTCAAAATATATTGCTTATAGACGTTAAATTTTGCTCAAATCATCTCCTGTTTGAGCATAAGTTTTCAGTCCTAACTTGAGATAAGGTGGAAAAATTGCAGCAGTTTGCTATTGGTCAACGTTGGTTATCAGACACAGAGACAGAGTTAGGTTTAGGGGTTTTGATTGATGTAAATGAACGATCAATTAGTATCCTCTTTCCTAAAAGTGACGAAACCCGTGTCTATGCACGTAGTAACGCACCTTTATCTCGAATTGTGTTCAATGTGAATGATGAGCTTCAAGACCAAGAGGGCATCGTCTGGAAAGTCGAATCATTAGAAGAGCGTGGTGGCGTTATTCGTTACAACGTCATTCGTCAGTTACAAGATGGTACTGATGAACGTAAATCATTAAATGAAACTCGTGTTGGTGCGACGATTCAATTGTCTAAACCACTTGATCGTTTACTGGCAAGCCAAATTGATTATAAAGAATGGTATGACCTGCGTATTGAAGCATTACAAATGCAAGCTAATATGCAAAATAGTCCATTACGTGGCATGGTGGGTGCTCGTGTTGGATTGATACCTCACCAATTTTATATCGCGCATGAAGTAGGTAAGCGCTTTGCTCCACGTGTCTTATTGGCGGATGAAGTTGGTCTAGGTAAAACTATTGAAGCAGGTTTAATCATACACCAGCAACTTAAAACAGGACGTTCTGAACGCATCCTCGTTTTAGTTCCTGATTCGCTGCAATATCAGTGGATGATTGAAATGCGTCGCCGTTTCAATTTGAATTTCTCGCTATTTGATTTAACGCGTACTGCTTCGATCAAAGAACATGATCCAGAATTGAATCCGTTCTTAACTGAACAGTGCATCATTGCGTCTGTTGATCTTATGATCGACCATGAAGATTTACGTGTGCAAGCGCTCGAAGCAGGTTTTGATTTGCTTGTGGTGGATGAAGCACATCACTTGATGTGGTCAGAAGAAGAAGGTGGTAATGACCGCTATGACCTTGTTGAAGAATTTGCTGAAAAAACAGCAGGGGTACTTTTGCTGACTGCAACGCCGGAACAGTTAGGTGTTGAGTCCCATTTTGCTCGTTTACGTTTACTCGATCCGCAACGTTTCAGTTCACTTGATCGTTTCTTAGATGAAGAAGAAAAATATCAGCAAACTGCTCAAATTGCGGAAGTGCTGATGTCGGATCAACCCCTTGAAGCTGATCATTTCCAAGCAATTGAGCAGTTACTGGGTCACAAGATTGAAGATGAGCCAGAACAGCGTTTCCGTGCAATTCATGAATTGTTAGATCGTCACGGTACGGGACGTGTACTATTCCGTAATACACGTGAAGCGATTCAAGGCTTCCCTGGTCGTGATTGTCAGCCTGCACCATTACCTGCGCCAGAAGGATGGTCGATGGATGGTAAACTTCGTGAACAAATGTGGCCAGAAGAAGCGCAATTGGACGGGGCTTGGATGGAAACTGATCCGCGTGTAACGTGGATTATGGAAATGCTCCGTACTCAGTTAAAGCATAAAAAAGTCTTACTCATTGCGCGTAGTGGGCCTGTAGTTGAAGCTTTAGAAAATGCATTACGTATCCATGCAGGGATCCGTACAGCAATGTTCCATGAAGGCATGAGTCTATTAGAGCGTGACCAAGCAGCTGCTTATTTTGCAGAAGATTCCTATGGTGCTCAGATTTTATTGTGTTCAGAAATTGGTTCAGAAGGTCGTAACTTCCAGTTTGCTTCAGATTTAATTCTATTTGATTTGCCAGCGAACCCTGATGTTCTTGAACAGCGTATTGGTCGACTTGATCGTATTGGTCAAGAAAACCGTATTCAGATTCATGTGCCATATTTAGTGGGCACTGCACAAGAGCGTATGTTCCGTTGGTACAATGAAGCATTAAATATTTTCAGCAATATTTCTCCGACCGCGCAAACCTTACAAGAAAACTTTATTATTGATCTTAAAGATTGCTTGTTGGCTGATAAAGGTCAAGCCTTTGAAGATTTGCTTGAAGCTGTAAGTGTGCAACGAGAAGCTTTAGAGCAAGAGCTACAAGCAGGACGTGATCGTTTATTGGAATACAATTCTTGTCGCCCAATGGTTGCGCAAGAAATTGTGCAAGCGCTTGAAGAGTATGATGACAATACGACTTTGCCAATGTTTATGAAACGCTTCATGGCGTCAACCAATATTGATTTTGATGAGCAAAGTAATGGCACGGTGATTATTAAGCCTACTGATCAAATGCAAGTCCAAGGTCTGACTTTGGATGAGGAAGGCATGACCGTGACGTTCTATCGTGATCAGGCTCAGATCCGTGAAGATGCGCAATACATAACGCTAGAGCATCCTTTCACTGAAAGTGTCATGGAAATGATCAATACGCAATCGTTTGGTAGTACCAATGTGGCGTTATTGAAATCTGCAGCTTTACCACAAGGTTCAGTTTTAGTTGAGGTGTGGTTCAAAGTGGATGTGATTGCACCGAAAGCATTGAACTTGCCAGCGAGTTTACCAACACAATTGATTCGTGTGTTATTAAGTGAAAAAGGCCAAGATTTATCAGCTAAAATTGCACCAGATATTTTGAAACCATACTTACATCATCTTGACGGTAATAGTTGTCGCCAAGTGGTGAAAGCACGTCGTGATGTCGTTGAACAACGTTATGCACAAGCTTTAGACATTGCAAAAGGTGCTTTGCCTGAATTAAAACAGCAAGCGAAAGAAATCTATAGCAATAAATGGCAATATGAAATTGATCGTTTAAGTTATTTGAAACAATTTAACCCAAGTATTCGCGAAGATGAAATTGCACGTTTGCAGAAGCTTCAAAAAGAAGGCTTAAGCCTTTTAGAAGGTTTAGCTGTAACGCCTGAAGCGATTCGAGTCTTGGTGGTGGTAAAGCCATAAAATAAAAAAAGCACCCTAGGGTGCTTTTTTTAGGACTGCAGAAATTGATTGAAGTCAGGTTTTCTTTTTTGTAAGAAAGCCATCACGGCTTCAATCATTTCAGGTGATGTTAAACGTTCTGCAACAACCTCAGCTTCCTGAACAATACAATTCAGAATTTGATCTTGCTCGGGTCGAATTTGTTTTTTAATAATTTTTAGCGTGGTCATTGGCAGTTGACTCATCTGTTGAGCTCGCTGCAAAGCTAATTGTTCAGGTTGCTCGCAAATCTGATTGATGATTCGACATTTTAGCGCTTCTTCCGCTGAAAATTTTCGACCTGTGAGCAATAATTCGGCAGCCATATGATAACCAGCCAACTCAGTGAAAAGAAGGCTGGTGCCACCCTCTACAGATAATCCCAAACTTACAAATGGAATTTGAAATTCTGTATCGGGGTGGGCGTATACCATGTCACAGTGAAATAGCATAGTGACGCCAACGCCTATAGTGCAGCCACGTACCGCAGCAATAATAGGTTTAGAAAATCTTGCGATCGCTTTTAGGAAGACAAAGGGTGGTGTAGCATCAGCGGCTAAACCAACATATTTTTGAGCGGCAGACATAAAATCTTTCAGATCATTTCCTGCGGTAAAATCCTGTTCGTTACCCTGTAAAATCACAACATTCACTTGTTGAGATTGATCTGCCGCATCCAATATTTTTGCAATGTCATTGTACATTTCCCCATTTAAAGCATTTTTTTGCTCGGGGTGATCAATTTTGATGGTCAGGATTCTATTCTCAATCGTGACATGAATAAAAGGGTTTAGTGAATCTAAATTTTTTAACATGGCGGCATTCCTTGTCGCAAATTAAAAAAGCTCAGTAGACACGATTGTATACTGAGCTTTTGTTCGTGCCTTATTGGCATTAAAGTCGATTTAAAATTTGCTCAGCATCTGAATAATTCATGTATTTTGGTACGGCATAAATTCCATGGGCTTCAGTAAAAGCAGATTTAATCATCTCTGGGAAATCTTGCTTTTTTAAATTCGGAATCTCAGTATCGATTTTCAAATCTTTGAGTAATTGCTTTACGCTTTGAATGAATATATTTGCGGCTTGTTCATCCGAAGTGTGTGACGAGCTTAAACCAATTTTCTTCGCTGCTAGTGCTAAGCGTTTTTCTGATGCTTTACGATTAAATTCTAGAACATGAGGCAAGATAATGGCATTAGCGCGTCCGTGTGGGATTTGATATTGAGTCCCTAATTGATGCGCCAAAGCATGTACATAGCCAATTCCAGCACTATTCATTGCCAAACCAGCATAATGAGAACCGAGCGCCATTGCTTCACGTGCTGCAATATTCTGACCATCTTCAAATGCAGTTTTTAAATTTTCCATGATCAATTTCATGGCTGCACTGGCGTAATAATCTGATTGTTTGTTGGCGAATCCGCTTACCCACGATTCAATTGCATGAGTAAGGGCATCAATACCAGTGTCAGCAGTGATAGCAGGTGGCATGCCTTTCATGATGACGGGATCTAAAGCAGTTGCTAATGGAACGACTTTGGGATCAATAACTAAGCCTTTAATATGAGTTTCACTGTCTGAAATAACTGCGGCAATGGTAACTTCAGAACCTGTACCTGCGGTGGTCGGAATCACGAACAATGGATATGCAGGTTTACGGCTTTTTAAAATTCCAAAAAGTTGTTTAGGCGATTTATGGTTTGCGGCTGCGAGCGCTAATACTTTTGCTGTATCAATCGTCGAACCACCCCCTATACCCAATACGCTATCGCATGCGGTATTTTTAAACAGTGCTAGAGATTTTTCGACAATTTCACAAGTTGGATCAGGTTTTACATCAGAGAAAATAACAACTTCAATCCCATTGTGCTGTAATTGATCTTGAATGGGTTGTATGACACCTAATTTGACCAATACTGCATCAGTCACAATCATCACTTTTTTCATGCCGAGCTGAGCAATATTGCCACACAATTGCATTGATGAATCTTTACCCGCAAATACGAGAGGATGTGATACTGGGATTGCAAGGGTGAGGGCTTTGACAGCCATGAGTTGAGTTTTTGCACGTAAAATAGTGGCAATCTGAGCCATAATGATCAATCTCTATCCATGAGTTTGATTTAGTTATAGGATAATCATTGTCCAAGTACATTGGCGATAATCATCAACACATTGGTCTTAAATTACAATTTTATCAAAAATATAGCGCTATTAAACTGAGCAAAATAATGGTTGGATTTTGATCAGAATTCATGATAGAAAATAGAAAATAATTCGAAAATTTAAATCGTAAAGCTGTAGTTTTTACTCGGCAATCAGGAACTCAGGACGAGTTTAAAACGATTAAATCAGCTTTCGGTTATGAGTCATTACATAACAACAATGATGCGTTATTGGGAGTCATTACACATGGAAGTAAATCAGAACAACAACCAATTTGAGTTTTTACCGACTCATATTCACTATTTAATGTATTGGGAAAAGAAATCGCCAAACCAAGATTTCTTGGTTCAGCCTTTACCAAATGGTCAGGTGATTAAATACACTTGGGGAGAAGTGGCCAGTCAAGTCAAAAAAATGGCTGCTTATTTACAATCTTTGAATTTGCCTGGTCGTTCTCAGATTGCAATTTTTGGTAAGAATAGTGCGCATTGGATTATGGCAGATCTTGCAATTTGGATGGCAGGTCATGTGTCGGTTCCTTTATATACGACTCTCAATGGTGAAGGAACCAAATATGTTCTAGATCATAGTGAAACTAAGGCTTTGTTTATCGGTAAATTGGATGGTATTGGAGACAGTTGGAACGATGTGAAACAAATCATCCCGCAAGATATGCATTGTATTAAATTGCCATTGGCACCTGACTATAATGCGCCAACATGGGATGAGATCACTGCGAAAACAGCACCAACCAGTGAGCCTTATTTTCCAAACGAGGATGAGCTTGCGACCATTATTTATACCTCGGGCAGTACAGGTCTACCTAAGGGCGTTATGCAAAGTTATAAGACCTTGCTCTCACCTGCGAGTGAGCTGAAATCTACGTTTGGTGTTTCAGAAAAAGATCGTGCTTTATCTTACTTGCCGCTAGCGCATGTTGCAGAGCGTGTATTTATTCAATCATCCGTCATGATTTGTGGTTTTACCGTTTATTTTGCTAATTCATTAGATACATTTATTGAGGATCTTAATCGTGCAAAACCAACGATCTTCTTTTCTGTGCCACGTTTATGGACCAAATTTTATTTGGGGATTAATGAAAAAATTCCACTTAATGTACAAAACGTGTTGTTTAAAATCCCATTCTTGGGCAATAAGATTAAGCAAAAACTCTTGGCAAAATTGGGTTTGAATCATGTTCGTTATGCTTTAACGGGTTCTGCACCTTTACCCGTAGATATTATTAAATGGTATCGTAATTTGGGCTTAGAGTTGCTTGAAGTTTATGGAATGACAGAAAACTGTGGATACTCGCATATCACACGTATGGGTGAATATATGAGTGGATATGTCGGACATGTTCAAGCACGAGTAGACTGCAAGATTGATGAGAATGGTGAGATTTTAGTCAGAAGCCCAGGAACAATGTTGGGTTATTACAAAAACCCAGAAAAAACAGCTGAAGATTTGACTGAGGATGGTTATTTAAGAACAGGTGACATGGGTGAAATTGATGCGACTGGCCGTCTAAAAATTACTGGACGTGTAAAGGACATCTTTAAAACTCAGAAAGGTAAGTATGTAATGCCTGTACCAATTGAACAAAAGATTGGTAATAACCAAATGATTGAATCTGTCTGTGTTGGTGGTGCAAGCCATAAACAGCCGATCGCCTTTGTGATGTTGGCAGAAGAAATTCGCAATAAATTACAGCAAGATAATAAACGTGATGATATCGAAGCAAAATTAATTGAGTTGAAGAATGAAATTAATGAAAAGCTTGAACCGCATGAAAAAATTGCATTCTTTGTGGTCATCATGGATTTGTGGACGATGGATAATGATATGTTGACGCCGACTATGAAGATTAAGCGTAATAAAATTGAGGCGAAGTACGAAGCATTTATTCCAACTTGGGTTGCTCAAAATAAAGAAGTAATTTGGGAAAAGTAATAAAAAAGCCCTTCAACTGAAGGGCTTTTTTACATTCAATATTCATTCTTTCAGATGACGTGCGCCTTCTAAAATCATTCGGATCATCGTCATCGTTTGTTCAGCTACAACTTTTCTTTCATCGTGTGGCATGTTGATTAATTTAGCACCCATAGTGAATACCAATTGAGTAATCGCTTTTGCAGCTAATTCTGGATGCTTGATTTTATGAGGGTTATTTTGCTCAAGGCGAACAAGATCATCCATGAGTTCTTGCTGAAAGTAATTGAGCTGTTTTTCAACCGCCTCTTTATAAGAGGCAGAACCAGTATAACCTTCACGTAACAACAAGCTCAGATTACCTTCGTCAGCATCTAACTGTTCAATAAATACTTCAACTGAACTACGCACAATACTTGAATTACGAACTGCTTTTAAGCGGGCTTGATGCAAGATTTGACGTAAAACAATACCTGAGCGATCAATCAATTCAATGGCAAGTTCATCGATATCTTTGAAATGTCTATAAAAGCTGTTGGGGGCGATTCCTGCTTCACGAGCAACTTCGCGTAAGCTTAAAGATGCGATGCTTTTTTGAGGTCCGATAAGGTTGAGAGCAGCTTGGAATAATTCTTCTTTCGTGATTGTGGCTTTTCTTCCGACTGTACGTGCAGTTGGATGCTCCAAAATGGATGCGGATTCACTGGCATGCAGAGGAGAAAGGGGAATCGTAGAGCTGCTCATAAATATCAGATGTTTACAGTTAGAGTTGCATTATATCGCTCTGTGTCAGGATATGGAAATCAATAGATGATATACAAGTGTCTATACAAATATATATACATGTGTATAATAATTCTAAACCCACTGTGATGAGCCCATAATGCAAGCAGTTAAGCAACCTAAAAATTTGATTAGATCCGCAGTAAATGCTGTATTTGATCCGAATGCTGCCAATTTTTGGTTGCAAAAGATCGATCCAATTTGGTCGGTGAATCAATCATTAGGCAAAATTGTTGAACGTACACAAGTTGCAAATGATACGGTCAGCTTAAAAATTGCGGTTAATCGAAAATTTCAGTTTGGTGAAGCAGGGCAACATCATCCAGTTATTGTCACGACACGAGGTCGTTGTTTTGAACGTACCTATAGTTTGACCAAAATCGACACTCAACATGTATTGTTGACTGCTAAGAAAGTCGATCAGGGTGTAGTCAGTTCTTGGATTAACGATATGGCTGAGGTAGGCGATATTGTTGAGTTTGGTGCACCCTATGGAGATATGACACTTGGAAGTGTAAATACACCTCTATTAATGCTGGCCGCAGGGAGTGGTATTACTCCAATGTACAGCTTAATCAAGGCATTATTGCAGCAAGAAAAAAAATTAGTTCAGCCAGTTAAATTGATGTACTGGGCAAAAAAAACAGAAGATTTAGCATTTCAAACAGAGTTGATTGCTTTGGCGAATCAACACTCAAATTTTAATGTTAAATTTTTTACCACTCAAGATGAAGTGGCTGATTCCCGTTTAGAAGATTCTCATTTAACTGCTATCGAATCCTTAGATCAATATACGGTTTATGCATGCGGTCCAGCAGGATTTGTGCAAGTTGCTGAACAACTAACTGATACTCGTGTTCATAAATTTAAAGGTGAAGCATTCAGTGTTGAACCATTCATTAGTGATGAAACTGGTTTTGTTCAGGTCACACTTACGAAATCAAATAAGGTCGTCACGATTCCAAAGGGACAATCAATACTTGCAAGTTTAGAGCAACAAAATATTCGCCCACAGCACGGTTGCCGCATGGGGGTATGTAATAAATGTGCATGCCATAAAGCGCAAGGTGCAACTAAAAACCTCGTCAATGGTGCAGAAAATACTGAGCCTGGAAATCTGCTCAAAATCTGTATCAATTCAGCTCAGTCTGATCTCACTATCGACCTATAAGCGAGAATAATCATGAATATGCCAGTTCAAGCACAATATTTCAAAAACCCAAAAAATCGTGAACTCACTGATGCACAACTTGATGAACTCGCACGTGAACTTGATGCAATTAAGCAGGAAGTTCTTGATGATTTAGGTGAAAAAGACGAAAAGTATATTAAGCGAGTGTATGCAGCGATTCGCTACAGTTCAATCCTTGGACGTGCATGCTTATTTGCTGGCTGGTTTCCTCCAGCATGGCTTTTAGGCACAGGCTTGCTTGGTTTTGCCAAAATCATGGAAAACATGGAGTTGGGCCATAATGTGATGCATGGTCAATATGATTGGATGAACGACCCTAAATTTAAAGGGACAACTTACGAATGGGATATCGTCGGCACATCTGATGATTGGCGCCAAACCCACAACTACAAACACCATACCTATACCAATATTAAAGGTATGGATGATGATATTGGTTATGGAATTCTTCGTTTGTTCCCAGAGCAACGCTGGAAAAAAGGATATTTATTACAACCACTTTACAGTATTCCATTCTGTTTGTTATTCCAGTGGGGTGTAGCGATTCAGAACTTAGAAATTGGTAAGCGCTTAAAAGGGCGCATGAGCAAAGAAGAATTTCAACAACGTTTGAACCCGATGAAAAAGAAAATGGGGAAACAGTTATTTAAAGATTATGTTTTTTTCCCACTCATTGCAGGTCCTGCAGCATTACCCGTTTTAACAGGTAATTTAGTCGCTAATAGTATTCGTAATATTTGGACATTCAGTATTATTTTCTGCGGTCATTTCACCAAGGATGTGGAAGTTTTCCCGAAGTCAGTTTTAGAAAATGAAAGCCGTGGCCATTGGTATATGCGTCAAATTCGTGGGTCTTCTAATCTCACAGGTTCTGAAGGATTCCATATTTTGACGGGGCATTTGAGTCATCAGATTGAGCATCATCTTTATCCAGATATTCCTGCTCGACGTTACCGTCAAATGGGGCCTAAAGTGAAAGCGGTGTGTGAAAAATACGGCTTGAATTATAATAATGCGAGTTTATTTAAACAATATGGTCAGGTTTTGGGGCGTATTGTGAAATATGCATTCCCATTTAAAAAGTAAAATCATTAAAAAAAGCCACTTATTGAGTGGCTTTTTGAACTTTAATAGCAAACTATTTTAATTGAATTGATCCATTTGCATTGACTGTGATTGTTGATTCTCCAGCAGCCATATTTTGTGAGTCTGCAACGGGTGCACTCTCTACAACCATTGCGGCACGTGCCATGGCCAATGGTCTTGGTGAATAATTATTGGTGTTCATATTCAAGTTAACCAAGTTATAACTAGAACGATTCCAAGCTTTAGTGAGAACCTGAGCGCGCTGTTGGAAATTTTGCGTGGCTTCAGTCAATAACTCATTTTCAACCTGCTTTCGTTTTTCAGTGGAAACAGTGAAATTAATCGATTGTGTTTGAAAATCTTGTTGTAACTCGCTAATTAATTGGCTCGCTGCTTTAAAATCTTTGCTTTCAATATTCACTTCAGCGCGGCCGCGCCATTCCTTCAGTTTTGTTGAATTGTTGTTGTCATAGACAGGGTAAGTGGTCTGAGAACCTGTTTCGACCTTAACTTGGG
This sequence comes from Acinetobacter sp. ANC_7635, assembly GCF_056779945.1. Lineage (NCBI taxonomy): Bacteria > Pseudomonadati > Pseudomonadota > Gammaproteobacteria > Moraxellales > Moraxellaceae > Acinetobacter > Acinetobacter sp. ANC_7635. The sequence goes on from NZ_JBWYIS010000002.1 coordinate 180,034, forward strand.
GGTATTTTTTACTGATGTTGATGGCCTGATTCATCAATTGGGTCATTTGTGTTGAAAGTTGTGCAGGCTGTTTATTACTTTTTTCAATAAATAGAATGGCGTGCATTTCGTCATTAGAGACTTGTTTAGAAGCGTCTGCTTGAAGATTAATAATATTAGTTTTAGGTTCTGTGTCAGCAAGTACCGAAAAGCTAATCCCGGTAGCTAAGATCAATAGTGGCAGTTTTAATAATTTCATTGTTATCTCTGTATCTTCACCTGATGAATATTCTACAGAATATTCTAATCTTTTTTGATGGAGAGAAAATGTGATTATTTGGTGATGAGATAGTAGCAATTGTAATATTCAACACCGATTTTACGACTTAAGTCGCCTTAACAAGGCTTTTAAAATGTATTTTAATTGAATTGTAGTTGAACAATAAAAGAATATAACTTGTCTTTGGATTAGTGCATTAATAATTTGTAATTCATGGATAATTCTATTATCAATGGTCTAATAAGTAGTATTAGAAATAGATTAAACATTCTGTATATTTAAATAATAAAATTTTAAAAACATGTAAAACAATAAGATAGTGTCTTCATTTGATAAATTATTTATAGTCTGAAACTATTGTCATAAAGAAAATAAGTATTGGCATATAGGTCAAGATTTTTCCATTCTAGCTCTCATCAGAGATGCAGGTATCTCTCTAAAAGAATTTGTCCTTTAGAAGGTTGTTTTCAAGCAATTTCCTAAGGTCAAATAGATCATCGAATGAAGTTGAAGGAAGTCTTGATGTCTAATTCTGCTGTAGTTGAATCAGTAGCACAAGCGTTACGAACTGCTGAATTATCACAAAGTGCAATCGCACCAATTCGCCCAACGTTGGGTGGTGAAGCTGCTGATGTAGATATCGCTTACGCTGTACAAGAAGTGAATACAGCGCGTGCCTTATCAGAAGGTCGTCGTTTAGTTGGGCGTAAAATCGGTTTGACATCAAAAGTGGTTCAAGCACAACTCGGTGTAGATCAACCTGACTTCGGTATGCTGTTTGCAGACATGGCTTATGGTGATGGAGAGGTGATTCCTGCAGGTCTATTGATCCAACCTAAAGTAGAAGCGGAAATCGCTTTGGTGATCAAACAAGATTTAACGAAAGAAAAACACACTTATGCTGACATTATCAGCGCGACTGATTATGCACTTCCTGCTGTTGAGGTGGTGGATAGTCGAATTGAAAACTGGAAGATCAGTTTGATTGACACTGTCGCAGATAATGCATCTTCAGCTGCATTTGTATTGGGTTCACGTCCTGTAAAACTCGATAACCTTGATCTAGTGAATTGTAAAATGATCATGACACGTGGTGAAGAAGTCGTGTCTCAAGGTGTTGGTAAGGCTTGCTTAGCAAACCCTTTAAATGCAGCTGTCTGGCTTGCTGATGAAATGGTACGTCGTGGTCGTCCATTGTTAGCTGGTGACATTATTTTAACAGGTGCATTAGGCCCTATGGTTGTAGCAAACCCAGGTGATGAATTCAAAGTTGAGATTGAAGGCTTTGGTTCAGTGACTGCTGCTTTCGCTGCTGAATAAGTCGGAATTTTGAGAGAGTACGTTAATGAAAAAGATTAAATGTGCAATGATCGGACCAGGTAACATTGGTACTGATTTGCTTTACAAACTTCAACGTAGCGAATGGTTAGAGCCAGTTTGGATGGTGGGTATCGATCCTACTTCTGAAGGTCTTGCTCGTGCTGCGAAAATGGGTTTAAAAACCACTGCAGAAGGGGTTGATGGTCTTCTTCCTCACGTCATTGAAGATGATATCAAAATTGCTTTTGATGCAACGTCTGCATATGTACATGCTGAAAACAGCCGCAAGTTAAATGAACTTGGTGTACTGATGATTGACTTAACACCTGCTGCAATTGGTCCTTTCTGTGTTCCACCTGTGAACTTAGAAGCTTTACTTGCAGAAGGTGAAGTGCCTAACGTGAATATGGTAACGTGTGGTGGTCAGGCGACAATTCCTATGGTTGCAGCAGTTTCACGTGTTCAACCTGTTGAATATGGTGAGATCATCGCGACTGTGTCTACAAAATCTGTAGGTCCTGGTACACGTAAAAACATCGACGAATTCACACGTACAACTGCGGGTGCTATTGAGAAAGTTGGTGGTGCGAAAAAAGGTAAAGCGATCATCATCATTAACCCTGCTGAGCCACCACTTATGATGCGTGACACAGTACACTGTCTTGTTGAAGGTGAGCCAGATCAAGCTGCGATCACTGAATCAGTTCACGCGATGATTAAAGAAGTGCAAAAATATGTACCAGGTTACAAACTTGTAAATGGTCCAATTTTTGATGGTAACCGTGTTTCTATCTTCTTGGAAGTAGAAGGTTTGGGTGATTTCTTGCCGAAATATGCAGGTAACCTCGACATTATGACAGCTGCAGCTGCTCGTACAGCAGAAATGTTTGCTGAACACGTATTCAACAAAGAAGAAGCTTAAGGAGCAACCGCATGTCTAAGATTATTGTTCATGATATGACTTTACGTGATGGTATGCATCCGCAGCGCCATCAAACGACTGTTGAGCAAATGATTGCAATTTCAACAGCACTTGATGATGCAGGCGTACCATTAATTGAAGTCACTCACGGTGACGGCCTTGGTGGTTCATCAGTAAACTACGGTTTTGCTGCTGCGACTGACGAAGAATACTTGTCTGCTGTTGTACCGCGTATGAAGAATGCAAAAGTTTCTGCACTTCTTCTTCCTGGTATCGGTACGGTTGACCACTTGAAAATGGCACATGAAATCGGTGTATCAACGATTCGTGTTGCAACTCACTGTACTGAAGCTGACTGTTCTGAACAGCACATCACCGCTGCGCGTAAATTAGAAATGGACACAGTGGGCTTCTTAATGTTGGCTCACATGGCATCTCCAGAGCGTCTTTTAGAAGAAGCGAAGAAGATGGTGTCTTACGGTGCAAACTGTATTTATGTGACTGACTCAGCAGGTTACATGCTTCCTCAAGATGTAATTGATCGCGTTGGACACTTACGTCAACACTTGGACCCAAGCATTGAGTTGGGTTTCCACGGTCACCACAACTTAGGTATGGGTGTATCAAATACTGTTGCTGCTGTTGAAGCAGGCGCGGTACGTGTTGACTTGGCATCTGCAGGTCTCGGTGCGGGTGCAGGTAACACACCACTTGAATTGTTCATCGCTGTTGCAAATCGTATGGGTATGGACACAGGCGTTGACTTGTTCAAAGTACAAGATGTTGCTGAAGATCTCGTGATTCCAATGATGCACAACCCAATTCGTGCAGACCGTGATGCAGCTACTTTAGGTTATGCGGGTGTTTACTCTTCATTCCTATTGTTCGCTAAACGTGCTGAAGCGAAATATGGCGTATCTGCGCGTGAAATCTTAATGGAGCTTGGTCGCCGTGGTACTGTTGGTGGTCAGGAAGACATGATTGAAGATCTAGCTTTGACTATGGCTAAAGCAAAAGAACTTAACGCATAATTTAAAAGTGATTTGAAAGAGCACTCTTAGGAGTGCTTTTTTTATGAATTTAGAAAAGATACATATAAAAAAACAATTGCGTGAGATGTTTGGGTGCTTATATTGAGTGATTTGGTGTAGAGCGTATCGTGATTGTTAAACTTAAAAACTATTAAATAAATGGCAAAATGCTTTTGGGTTAATTTGTAAGATATTAAAATATAATAAATTATCCATAGTAAAAGTTAATTTGCTTAGTTACTGAGCAATTATTAATTGTTTATAACAATGAGAGTTTTTAAAGTATTGTTTTTCATCGGAAAAGTCTAAATTTTTTTTAGACTCTAGTCTGATTTCTTCAGAGTGCACAATTTAGCAATATGCTCATCAACGCTGATTTGAGTATAGGATGAAGCCATGCGTCATCAAAAATTATGGCTAGCAATGATTGCTGCAACAACTCTAGGGACAACTGCTGCTCACGCGAATTTTGTGGCTGATTCAAATGTTCAGCTTAAATTTAAAAATTTCTATTTAGAACGTAATTACGATACAGCACCAAATCTAGATTATGGTAACTGGACGCAAGCAATCACTTTAGATGCTAAATCGGGTTATCACGATATTGGTGCAGGCATTCAAGTTGGTGCAGATCTCTTGGCTCAATATGCAATTGGATTGAAATCGCGTGATTCTGTAAATGACATTCATATGCCATATGATAACAGTCAAGGTCGTACAGAACGCGATAATGCTAAATTCGGTGCGACTTTAAAAGTTAAAGTTTCTGAAACTGAACTTAAAGTAGGTGATTTATTGCCGATGTCACCAGTTATTTTCTTCGATCCATCACGCCAATTATTAACTACTTATAGTGGTGCATGGTTAGAGTCGAAAGATATTCAGGATACTAAATTAACCTTAGCTTATATTGATGGTATTAATGCGCGTTACGATAATCAGTATCAAGATTTGACCTTATTCCCAAACAATGATTTTGCGAAGGCAGAAGCTCAAGGTCTCACAACTGATGATGGAATGTATATTGTTGGTGTTGATCACCAGTTTACATCAAAGATTGGTGGTAGTTATTGGTTCGCTGATTTAACTGACATCTTCAAGCAACATTATGTTGCTGCAAGCTATAAAACTAAACTTGATGAAAAAACGAATTTAGATGCACATATTCGTTACTTCGATAACAGTGAAACTGGCGATAAACTTTTTGGTGAAATTGATAGCCAAGCAATTTCTATGGGGGCGAAAGTCAATCATGGTATGCATACTGTTCAATTGGGTTATCAAGAGATGTTTGGCGAGCATGGAGATAAAGCGACACTATTCCCAACATTGGGTGGTTGGGTGCCACAACCTTATTTAGATAACTGGTCAGTCGCGAGTTTTATCCGTAAGGATGAGAAATCTTGGAGTGTAGGTTATACCTATAATTTTAAAGAAATGGGTGTACCAGGATTATCTGCCACTGTACGTCATTTCCAAGGTTGGAATATTGATACGGCAACACCAGGTCGAGGTCGCGAGAATGAAAATAACATCATCGTGAACTATGTTGTGCCAGAAGGTAAGTATAAAGGTCTTGGTTTCAACTATATGTTCATTGATACTAATTATAACAACATCAATGTTCCAGGTACCTTGAGTGATTTAGAAGAGCATCGTGTGGCGTTAAGTTATAGTTATAAATTCTAAAAAATGAAATTGATCTCGATATGATGAGCAAGGATCATATCGAGATCTTATCAAGTCATATTAGAGGGTGAATATTGATTTTAAAAAAATAAGAAAAAACAGTAATTTATTTAATTGGTAAAAAGATGGATGCAATCGTAAATTTGTATCAGTTGAAAGGTACAGAGCAGTTAATATAAGACTGTAAAACTATCATTTGTAAACATCAACTGATGATTGTTTCACAAATATATGATCAGTTATAGACAGTTAGAGGACTATGATGAGCACTGTTCAAATTCCAGAATATAAAACGGATTCATTCTTTGGTTTAGAAGATAAATGGATCGAAACTGCTGAAGGTGAGTTAACCCATTATCATGAAATTGGTGAAGGCACGCCTATTTTATTCCTTCATGGTTCTGGTACTGGTGTATCAGCAGCTGCTAACTGGTGGTTGAATTTACCTGCAATTGGTGAGCAAGCGCGTTGTATCGCAATTGATACCATTGGTTATGGTCAAACTGTCGTTGCACCAGGAACTCAATACGGTATCCGTGCATGGGTTGATCATGCAATTCGTACTCTTGATGCACTTGGTATTGAAAAAACATGGTTAGTAGGTAATTCGCTAGGTGGTTGGTTAGCATTCCAATTGGCACTTGATTATCCAGAGCGTGTACTCGGTATTGTTTCAATGGGTACAGGTGGTGCAAAACAAACTGCAGCCCTAAAAGCGCATGCAAACCCAGTTTTAACAGAAGAAGGTATTCGTAAGACACTTTCAATGTTCGTTGTAAATAAAGACTTAATTACAGATGAGCTGGTAAAAGTACGTTTTGATTCTGCGGCGAATGACTATGCATCTGATCGTTTAATGGATGTTGTGGGTGCGCGTGACCGTGATCGTTTCGAGTTCCCATTAGACTTTGAAAAAATGAAAGATATTACAGTTCCTGTATTATTGATTCATGGTACTCAAGATGTGGTGATTCCTGTGTCTCGTACTTGGGACATTTTAAATATCGTTCCTAATGCTGATGCACATATTTTCAGTCAGTGCGGTCACTGGTCACAAGTTGAAAAAGCAGAAGAATTTAATACGGTGATCAAAAATTATCTAGCAGTTCATGGTGTTAAATAATTTCAGATCCTAAAAAACTAAAAAAGAGGATGATTTAATCATCCTCTTTTTTAAAACTGAAAATACAGAACATGTGTTTAATACGTTTAAATCTGCATATTGATAATCAATATTGAGCATTGATCTGTTTTAATTCATTAGACTTAAGTGGTAGGGCAAGTCTAGTTAGTTAATGGGTTGTTTAAAAATTAGTCTATTCTAAAGCCTGAATTCATACAATTTATGATGATATTCGTAAAACTTTATTAGACTAAAGTCTAAGACTGATGGTTGAAATAAAAAATAAAAATCACCGCTATGTTTAACGGTGATCATTAATTTGAAAAAAAATTAATTAATGACGATTAATATCAAGGTAAAAAACAGAGCTCAATAAGTCCATAAATTTTTTGACGCCTTCTGAGTTAGTACTTTTTCTATAGCTTGCAAATAAATCGATTGAAGGTAATTCCACGTCTAGCGGGCGAATCACGGTGTTGTTCATCGTCAGTGGTGCGATATATCCAGGTAGAAAAGTACAGCCCAGGTTCATGCCAATAGAATTAATGTTAAAGAGGATATTGTCTGCAGTTTGAACAATATTTAAATTGATTTGATGGTATTTTGCAAAATCTAGAATGATCTTATTTAGGGTTTGAGATTGCTGTTCAGAAGGAATAATGAAATCGATTCCATCGAGCTCTTTTACTGGAATGCGATCGTATTTAGCGAGTGGATGATCTTTGGGGAGTAAGAAAATCAAAGGTTCTCGTAAAACAAATTGACTTTCGATTTCATCACTAAATAGATTTTGACGAGTAAAAGCGATATCAATTTCGCCTTTTTTTAACATTTTTGACTGATCGGAGTTGTTTAAGCTTAACAATTCAATCTTTAAATCCCGGTTTTGAACACGAAGATTAGGGAGAACGTAAGGAAAAATTTTCATTTCAACGACGGGAACAAAGCCGATACGTAACAATTGCTGTTTAGATTTGGCAATCTGACGAGTCATTGCGACTGCTTTGTCTGCTTGGGCTATCGTGAGGCGAGCTTGTTCAAGGAAGACTTGACCCTCCTCAGTGAGTTCTACCTTACGTTTTGTACGATAAAGCAAAGGGACGCCAATTTCATCTTCAAGATCTTTAATCTGCTGGCTCAATGATGGCTGAGCAGTATAAAGGCGCAAGGCTGCTTTGGTGAAGTTGAGTTCTTCTGCCACAGCAATGAAATATCGTAGGTGTCGTAGTTCCATAAAAAATCATCCAAAGATTGATTCATATAATGTCTAAATATGATCAAGTGCGAGTATAGTTCACAAATGGATATTCGGTGAAGTGGGGCTGAGCATATTGAAATATCAACGTTATTATTAAAATATGGTAAAATTCACGTATTCAGCGATTGATTAATTTATCGATAAAACATCTTGATTCAAACAAAAAAAATATTTCCCCAAAACTCGTTCAAAACTCATTATCTCTGCAAAGTTGAGTCTATTAGTTTGTGTCTAATTTAGTCACAGGAGAGCTTTTCATGAGTGGGAAAATTGATGTGCGCGAAATCGATGCTTTAGTCGATGCACAAAATGGACGTATCACGCCATCTATTTATACAGATCCAGATATCTATGAACTAGAACTTGAACGTGTGTTCGGTCGTACATGGTTATTCCTTTGCCATGAAAGCCAAATTCCAAAGGCTGGTGATTTCTTCAATACCTATATGGGTGAAGATCCGATCATCGTGGTACGTCAAAAAGACGGTTCAATCAAAGCATTGTTAAACCAATGTCGTCACCGTTCAATGCGCGTGAGCTTTGCTGACTGCGGTAACACTCGTGCATTTACATGTCCATACCACGGTTGGTCTTATGGCGTAGACGGCTCTCTTAAAGATATTCCTCTTGAAGATCGTGCATTCCCTCAAGGCGCATGTAAAGAGAAGTGGAGTTTGATCGAAGTAAACCGTGTGAAGTCTTATAAAGGCTTAATCTTCGGTTGTTGGGATGAAACAACTCCAGACCTTGAAGAATACATGGGTGATATCGCTTGGTACTTAGATGGCGTATTAGATCGTCGTCCAGGTGGTACTGAGATCATCGGTGGTGTTCATAAGTGGGAAATCGAATGTAACTGGAAATTTGCGGCTGAACAGTTTGCATCTGACCAATATCATGCATTGTTCTCTCACGCATCTGCGATTCAAGTATTAGGTGCTAAACCTGATGACGAATCTACTAAGAAATTAGGTGCTGCGCAAACTGCACGTCCTGTATGGGAAACTGCGAAAGACGCGATCCAATATGGTTCACGTGGTCACGGTTCAGGCTTCTTCTTTACAGAGAAACCAGATGCAAACGTATGGGTTGATGGTGAAGTAGCGAACTATTTCCGCGAAACTTACGAAGAAGTTAAAGAGCGTCTTGGTGAAATTCGTGCGTTACGTCTTGCTGGTCATAACACTATGTTCCCAACATTGTCTTGGTTAAACGGTACAGCAACACTTCGCGTATGGCACCCACGTGGTCCAAACAAAACTGAAGTATGGGCGTTCTGTATTGCGGATGCTGAAGCGTCACAAGAAGTGAAAGAAGCGTTTGAACGTTCTGCGACACGTGCATTTGGTCCAGCTGGTTTCTTAGAGCAAGATGACTCTGAAAACTGGATCGAAATTCAAAAAGTATTACGTGGTTACAAAGCGCGTCAAAACAAACTCATTATGGAAATGGGTCTTGGCAACGAGAAAATTCGTGAAGATGGTATCCCTGGTATCACCAACTACATTTTCTCAGAAACTGCGGCACGCGGCATGTACCGTCGTTGGGCAGACTTGCTAATCCATGAAAAATGGGAAGATGTTGAGAAAGCAGCTGACGAATATGAGAAGGAGCTTATGAAATGAGTCAAGTGAGTTTAGAACTTCACCATCAAATTAGCCAATTCCTCTATCGTGAAGCGAAATTGCTTGACGATTGGAAATTCCGCGACTGGTTAGATACGTTAGCTGAAGATATTTCTTACACGCTACGTACAACACCAAATGCTCAAACACGTGACCGTCGTCGTTCAATTGAACCACCTACAACTTGGGTGTTCAATGATACGAAAGATCTTTTAGAGCGTCGTGTTGCTCGTCTTGAAACAGGTATGGCTTGGGCTGAAGAGCCTCCATCACGTACAACTCATATGGTGAGTAACGTGATCGTAGAAGCTACTGAAGTGGAAGGCGAATACGATGTATACGTTACATATCTTTTGTACCGTACACAAAAAGAGAAAGATGTCACGATTTACTGTGGTAAACGTCATGACAAGATCCGTAAAGTTGAAGGTGGCCTAGGCTTCCAAATTTTCAACCGTAAGATCACGCTTGATCAAGTTACCTATAACTCTCACAACCTGAGTGTATTCTTCTAATGAATAAGATTTTTGTTTGCCAAGTTGACGAATTAGACGAAGGCGAAGCGTTGAAAGTAGATTGCGGCGTTAACGGTATCGATGCGCTTGCAGTGTTTAACAATGGTGGTGAGTTCTTCGCAATGAATGACCGTTGTTCTCATGGTAATGCTTCAATGTCAGAAGGTTATCTTGAAGACGATGGCACTGTCGAATGCCCATTGCATTCAGCTCGCTTCTGTTTAAAAACCGGTCAAGCATTATGTTTACCAGCGACAGATCCAATTCAAACTTTCCCAGTGATTGTTGAAGATGGTGCGTTATACGTTGAGATGGCAGGAGAGTAATCATGGGTTGGCTTAAAGGCGAAGTTGCACTGATCACAGGTGGTGGTTCTGGTTTAGGTTGGGCTTTAGTTGAACGCTTCCTTGAAGAAGGTGCACACGTTGGTGTGTTACAACGTTCACAATCTAAAGTCGATGCTTTAAAAGAACGCTTTGGTGATCAAATTGTTGCAATCGCTGGTGATGTTGCCAACTATGAAGACAATGTCCGTGCTGTAAAAGCAACTGTTGAGCGTTTTGGTAAGCTTGATTGCTTTATTGGTAATGCAGGAATCTGGGATCACTACGCAGATATCGTCAATTCTTCAGGTGAGCAACTTGATAAAGCGTTTGACGAAATCATGGGAATTAATACGAAAGCATTAATTCTAGGTGCTAAAGCTGCACTTGATGAGTTAGTAAAATCTGAAGGTTCGATAATCTTCACACTATCTAACTCAGCATTATATTCTGCGGGTGGTGGTCCAGTTTACACAGCATCTAAGCATGCTGGCGTAGGCATCATGAAGGAATTGGCGTACGAGCTTGCACCCAAAGTTCGTGTGAATGCTGTTGCGCCGTCAGGTATGAATGTAAACATTAAAGGTGCTGCATCATTAGGCCAAGAAAATCTAGGTCTTTTAGATGCGCGTGATCCTGAGAAAATCGCGCGTGGTATGCCGTTGAACTTCTTACCTGAGCCTGAAGAAATGACAGGTTCTTATGTGCTCTTGGCATCTCGTCAAAATAACCGACCTTTAACTGGTGTTCTGATCAATGCAGAATGTGGTTTGGGTATTCGTGGTCTACGTCAACCACGTGCTGGTTTCTTTGACGAATAAAATCTAGTCTAAAAAAATGGACTTATCGGCAGCCTGTTCTAAGGCTGCCTTCCTTTTAAGGAGTCTCTCATGGCCGTTAAACTTATTTGTGCTTCGCACAGTCCTTTAATGGAATTTGCTTCACCTCAAGATCAGTCAAAAGAGCAAAAAGTACGTGCTGCTTTTGAACAATTATCTGCTGAAGTAAAAGCTTACGATCCAACACTGATCATTACTTTTGGTCCAGACCATTTTAACGGTTTTTTCTACGACCTTATGCCAAGTTTCTGTGTCGGTATCCGTGCTACGGCTGCTGGTGACTGGGATTACGGTAAAATTGACAATAAAATCGATGTTCCTGAAGACAAGGCTTTGGCACTTGTGCGTCAAGTTCTAGATGAAGGTGTTGATGTTGCATACTCATATCGTATGCAGGCTGACCATGGTGTGACTCAACCATTACACTTCCTTTGTGATGGAAAACTTGATCGTTATAAAACGATTCCAATATTTATTAATGGCGCTGCCGCACCAATGCCAACCACAAAGCGTACCATTGCTTTAGGCCGTGCGGTTGGACAATATATTAAGTCACTTAATCTTGAAAATGAGCGTGTACTTGTATTGGGTACAGGTGGTTTGTCTCATGATCCACCAACACCTCAAATGGGTTCAGTGCCACCAGAAGTTGAAGAGTTTTTAATTGCTGGCCGTAATCCAACTGAAGAAGCACGTAATGCGCGTCAAGCGAAAATTATTGCAGTTGGTCAGAAACTTGCTGCTGGAGATACATCAGTTGCAGTACCGCTGAGCCCTGAGTGGGATATTGCATTGCTTGAGAAATTTAAACAAGCAGATTTTGCTGCAATGGAAGCGATGACTGAGGCAGAAATTCGTGTCGAAGGTGGTCGTGGTGGTCAAGAAGTGCGTTGCTGGATGGCAGCATTTGCTGCACTGAGCGAAGTTGGTGAGTATGAAATGACAACTCACTGCTATGAAGATATTAGTGAGTGGATTGCGGGCTTCGGTATCGTATCTGCGGAATTAAAAGGTTAATCCCATGAGCAATGTAAACAACATCGTCATCGTTGGTGCGGGTCAAGCAGGCGCAAGTGCGATCCTTGAGCTTCGTGCAAACAAATATGAAGGTAAAATCACATTAATTGGTGATGAAACGCATCTTCCTTATGAGCGTCCACCACTGTCTAAAGACGTGATTTTAAAACCTGAAGAAACCAAGATTGAAATTTTATCTGAAGAAAAATTAGCAGATCTTGGTGTGACAGCAATTCGCGGTAATGGTGTCGTGAAAATCAACGCTGAAGCCAAAACTGTCGAACTTCAAAATGGTGATGTTGTTGCTTATGACAAATTGCTGATTGCAACTGGCGGTGCAGCACGTCGTCTTCCAAACTTCGATGCACTTGGCAAACATGTTTACACGCTGCGTAATCTTGAAGATTCACAAGCCCTTGTATCAGTGTTACAAAAAGGTCAACGTATCATCCTGATTGGTGGTGGTGTAATCGGTCTTGAGCTTGCATCATCTGCACGTTTCAAAGAATGTGAAGTCACTGTCATTGAAATGGGACCAATGGTGATGGGGCGTTCATCGCCACGCATCTTGAGTGAATTCTTGCTTGAACAGCAAAAATTGGCAGGTGTGGATGTTCGTCTTTCAACTTCAATTGCAGATTGCAAGCTTGATGGCGAAGAAATTGTGGTGACTTTAGCCGATGGCGAAGAACTTCGTGCGGATGCTGTGGTTTACGGTATCGGTATTGTGCCAAATGCACAGTTGGCAGTTGATGCTGGTCTTGACGTTGATCTCGCGATCAAAGTAAACGAAAATTGCCAAACCTCGAATGCTGATATTTATGCGGCAGGTGATGTGGCAACTCAACTTCGTGACTGTGGTAACCACCGTCGTGTTGAGACTTGGGAAAATGCCAATCTTCAAGCAGGTATCTTTGCACGCCATGTGATGGGTGTAGAACATCCTACTCCTAATCCAGCATGGTTCTGGACAGATCAGTTGGACATTAACTACCAATTCGTAGGTGATATGGCAGCAGCTGAGTGGTTAGTACGTGGTGAAATCAATCCTGAGCTACGTGCAGAATCTTCATTTGTATTGTTCGGTGTGACTGACGGTATTATTGTTGGTGGTATTACGGTAAATGCGGCTAAAGAAATGCGTCATCTTAAAAAATTGATTAGCAAACAAGCTGCATTTGAAGCAGATAAATATTTAGATCTTAGCCAAGACCTTCGTAAACTTGTGAAGTAAACTTGGTGAGATTGTGCAACAGACCTAGGGTAACTTAGGTCTGTTTTTTATGTGCCTAAGAAAATATTGATTTAATTTTGAGCAAATTATGAATTCTAGTTCCTCAAATATAATGGTCGTTGCGAGTATATATGCCTTATTGGTATTGATATGGGCTGCAACACCACTTGCCATTGTATGGAGTGTTGCAGAAATTCATCCAATGTGGGTGCTCATCATTCGATACTTTGGTGCATCTATAATTGCTTTGGCGTTGCTCAAAATGATGCGTGATCCACTCCCGTTTGATCATGTATCGCTGAAAAGTTATGTGGCTGGTAGCCTAAATTTAATAGGTGCGCAGTTATTTATCTACTTAGCAGCAAATTATTTAACGTCAGGCTTAATGGCACTGATCTTCGGATTTTCGCCATTAATTGCAGGTCTCATTGGACATCTCATCCTAAAAACACATAAGTTGTCTATTTTACAATGGAGTGGAATGGTCATTGCCGTATTGGGTCTCACATTTGTTTTTGCAGAATCTGCAGATGAGCGAGTCAATCCTTGGGGTGTGGTTCTGATGCTGATCAGTATGGTGTCGTATATCAGTTCAATTTTTTGGGTCAAACAAATTAATGCACCTTTAAGCCCCATGAGTCAGGCAACAGGTTCATTAATCTTTTCAGCTTTAGGATCACTCTTAATCATTCCATTCATTTGGCAACAAATCCCAACTGTGCTACCAAGTACGCAAGCGATGGTGGGTTTTTTGTTCACAATGATCATGTCATCAATTGTTGCGATGCTGTGCTATTTTTGGTTAATCCGCCGCTTAGCAGCGTCGACAGTGTCTTTGAGTAATGTCATGACGCCAGTCATCGCCCTAGTTTTGGGGGCATCCTTAAATAATGAAATTATTCATAATGACGCCTTGTGGGGGATTGTCGTTGTGATGATGGGGTTGCTGATGTATTTTAATCGAGAGCTCTTGAAACTATTCTTAAAAAAATGAGTGAAAAAAGTGGTTTTAATCACACACGTACAACTACATGAATATATAAGATTCATAATGTTACAAAACTATGCTTTAGCCCAAGCTCGAATTTAGGAATACTGAAAAAGTCAGTTCAAATCAGCAAAAAAAATTGAACATTTTTTGCATAATTTGGACTGTTTTACTTTAGCTCAAGTTCAAACTTATCTAAAATAGAAGTGGTACAGTTTGAAATCTATACAAGTTATCAATTTGTCACATTAATATTTTAGAATCTGCTGGTGAAAACGATAGAAATCTATTTATTTTATTTCAAAATTCGTTATCATCGCGCCCTCTAGTTATAACTCTACACAATAGGCTAACTAGAACTCTATAAAGCACCGAGTCAAAGGACCGCAAGTCACCCGACTTATTTCTATTAACCCATATCAGAGATGGTAATTCGATATGAGCGTTTCTTCTGTAAATCCTGCACCTAATTCTACTAACGAATACTATTTGACTCGCCAAAGTCAGATGGAATCTAATGTTCGTAGCTATCCACGTAAATTGCCGTTAGCGATAGCAAAAGCACAAGGTTGCTGGGTTACTGATGTTGAAGGTACAGAGTACCTCGATTGTTTAGCTGGGGCAGGAACATTGGCTTTAGGCCATAATCATCCTGCGGTCATTCAAAGTATTCAAGACACTTTAGCGAGTGGTCTTCCATTACATACTTTGGATTTAACGACACCTTTAAAAGATGCTTTTACTGAAGCTTTACTTGCTGAATTACCGGGTGGTAAAGAAGAGTACTGCCTACAGTTCTGTGGTCCATCTGGTGCAGATGGTACAGAAGCAGCAATTAAACTTGCAAAAACATATACTGGCCGTGGCACTGTGATCAGCTTCTCTGGTGGCTACCATGGTATGACTCACGGCTCATTAGCAATGACAGGTAATTTGTCTGCTAAAAACGCTGTGAATGGTTTAATGCCAGGCGTTCAATTCATGCCGTATCCACATGAATACCGTTGCCCACTAGGTTTAGGCGGTGAAGCGGGTGTTGACGCGCTTACTTATTTCTTTGAAAACTTCATCGAAGATGTTGAAAGCGGTGTGACTAAGCCTGCTGCAGTTATCCTTGAAGCGATTCAAGGCGAGGGCGGTGTGGTTACAGCACCTGTGAAATGGTTGAAAAAAATTCGTGAAGTGACTGAAAAGCACAACATCGTTTTAATTCTTGATGAAGTACAAGCTGGTTTCGCGCGTTCAGGAAAAATGTTTGCCTTTGAACATGCGGGTATCGAACCTGATGTTGTAGTGATGTCGAAAGCAGTAGGTGGAAGCTTACCACTTGCAGTACTTGGTATTAAGCGTAAGTTTGATGCTTGGCAGCCTGCAGGTCACACGGGTACTTTCCGTGGTAACCAATTGGCTATGGGTACTGGTCTTGCTACGATCAAAACGATTAAAGAGCAAAATCTTGCGCAAAACGCACAAGAGCGCGGTGATTTCCTTCAAGCTGAATTGAAGAAATTAGCTGTAGAATTCCCATGTATCGGTAATGTACGTGGCCGCGGTTTAATGATCGGTATCGAAATCGTTGATGAGCGTAAACCTGCTGACCATATGGGTTCACTTCCTGCAGATGGTCAATTGGCTGCTGCAATCCAAGCAGCGTGTTTCAACAACAAATTGTTGTTAGAAAAGGGTGGGCGTAACGGTACAGTGATTCGTCTACTTTGCCCATTAATTATTAACCAAGCTGAATGTGAAGAAGTAATTGTGCGCTTTAAGAAAGCAATTTCTGAAGCATTAGTTGCGGTACGAGGCGCTTAATTCATGGTAGATTTTGCAGAACACCGTAAAGCTTTGCTCTGTAATGATGCTGCATCCATTGCTGACTATACGTCAGCAATGGATCAGGCAACTCAAGCAGTAGCAGCTTGGTTACAAAATGACAAAATGTACACAGGCGGTAGCATTAAAGAGCTACGCAGTGCAATTGCATTTAATCCTTCTAAAGAAGGATTGGGTGTGGAAAAGTCATTACAGCGTATGGTTGAGCTATTCCTTAATAAGAGCTTAAAAGTACATCATCCTCATTCTTTAGCGCATTTGCATTGTCCTACTATGGTGACTAGCCAAATCGCAGAAGTACTCATTAACGCAACTAACCAATCGATGGACTCATGGGATCAAAGCCCTGCAGGTTCATTGATGGAAGTTCAGTTGATCGATTGGCTTCGTCAAAAAGTTGGTTATGGTGCAGGTCAAGCAGGTGTGTTCACCTCTGGCGGTACGCAGTCAAACTTGATGGGTGTATTGCTTGCACGTGATGCATGTATCGCGAAAAACTGGAAAGACGAAAACGGCAATCCGTGGTCTGTTCAGCGTGATGGCGTACCTGCGGAAGCGATGCGAAACGTTAAAGTCATTTGTTCTGAAAATGCTCACTTCTCTGTGCAAAAGAACATGGCGATGATGGGAATGGGCTTCCAATCTGTAGTGACTGTGCCTGTCGACGAAAATGCGCGTATGGACATGGATGCACTAGAGAAAACCATGGCACACCTTCAAAATGAAGGCAAAATTGTGGCATGTGTGGTTGCAACTGCAGGTACTACCGATGCGGGTGCAATTGATCCTTTAAAGAAAGTCCGTGAAATCACCAACAAGTACGGCGCGTGGATGCATATCGATGCAGCATGGGGCGGTGCTTTAATCCTATCTAATAATCACCGTGATTTGTTAGATGGTATCGAGCTTTCTGATTCAATCACACTTGATTTCCATAAGCATTACTTCCAAACGATTTCTTGTGGTGCATTCTTACTTAAAGATGAAGCGAACTATCGCTTTATGCATTATGAAGCGGAATACTTAAACTCTGCTTATGATGAAGAGCATGGCGTACCAAACCTTGTTTCTAAATCTCTACAAACTACACGTCGTTTTGATGCGTTGAAATTGTGGATGACGATTGAAGCACTCGGTGAAGAGCTTTACGGCTCTATGATTGACCACGGTGTGACTTTAACGCGTGATGTTGCAGATTATATTAAAGCAACAGACGGTTTAGAGTTATTGGTTGAGCCACAATTTGCATCAGTCTTGTTCCGTGTAATTCCTGAAGGTTACCCAACAGAATTACTCGATACATTGAACCAAAACGTTGCGGATGAATTGTTTGCACGTGGTGAAGCGAATATTGGTGTGACTAAAGTCGGTCAGGTTCAATCATTGAAAATGACAACTTTAAGTCCAGTAGCAACTTTAGACAATGTGAAGAACTTGCTTGCGCTTGTACTGGCTGAGTCTGATCGCATCAAAGCTTCAATTGCTGATGGTACATATACGCCACCAATCGATTAATAGATTGTTTTAAAAAAAAAGCGCTCAATTGAGCGCTTTTTTGATATTAAAAATTCATAACTTTGACATATTTTTAGATCATGATTGAAAAAATCTTTATGCAGAATTAGGGAGATAATTATTAAAGAATAAGTAGGTAATAAAAACATCAGTATTTAACCGTAATTATTATAAATTGTTGAAATATAATTAAAAAATAAATAAGCAGGTTGGTGTAATAAAAATAATAAAATCGTAATAAAGCTGTAACCTTATTGTCATATTATCAAATCAAAATGCATGTATCGAAATAAGTACAATACTTCAATAAAAAGTAGCGTACTCCAAATTTGCATAAATTGAGAGATAACATGATGCGCTTTACAAATATTGCAATTGCATTAGCACTTTCTGGGGCAGCTGTAGCAACAACCGCAAATGCAGCACGTGACACAATTCAAATTGCGGGTTCTTCTACAGTATTGCCATATGCAAGTATTGTGGCTGAAGAATTCGGTAATAACTTCCCTCAATTTAAAACACCAGTAGTTGGTTCAGGCGGTTCGTCGGGTGGTTTAAAACAATTTTGTAATGGTGTTGGCGACAATACGATCGATATTGCTAACTCATCTCGTGCAATTAAATCGAGCGAATTGGCTGAATGTAAGAAAAATGGCGTTAACCAAGTATTAGAAATTAAAATCGGTTACGACGGTATCGTATTTGCTTCAAATGCTAACAAAGCAGCTTATAAATTACGTCCACAACATGTATTTGCAGCTTTGGCAGCTGAATTGCCTTCAAACGGTAAAATGGTAAAAAACCCATATACACGTTGGAATCAAATTGATAAATCATTACCAAATGAGCCAATCACGCTTGTAATCCCAGCTTCGAATCATGGTACACGTGAAGTCTTCCAGGAGAAAATGGTGGACGCTGGTTGTGAATCGTATGCTGCTATTAAAGCTTTAGATAAAGATGCCAAAAAGAAAGCTTGCACAACGTTCCGTAAAGATGGTCGTGTTGTGGAAATTGCGGGTGACTATACAGAAACACTTGCACGCTTAAAGACTTCTCCAAGTGCTGTTGGTGTGTTTGGTTTAGGTTTCTATGATCAAAACCGTGACCGTTTACGCGTTGCAACTGTGAACAATGTGGCACCGTCTGAAAACACGATTTTAAATGGTTCTTACCCTGTATCACGCCCATTATTCTTCTATGTAAAAGGTGAACACTTGAAATCAATCAAAGGTTTAGCACAGTTTACTGAATATTTCTTAAATAAGCGTGTTTCAGGTAAAGGTTCTAAGTTAGAAAAAGCGGGCTTAATTTCACTCTCTGACAAAGAACGCGCATCAATTTTGGCAAACTTTAAAGCAGGTAAAGCTGTTAAGTAATCAAACGACAAACTAATGGCAGGAATTATCCTGCCATTGGTTTTTTCATTGAAAAAAGTTTTTTCAAACCATGAAAATTGAAAAGACAGTGGAGAATACATGAATCTGCTACTTATAGGTGTGTTATTGGCGATCATCGCCATTGCCTATCAAATCGGATTACGCAAAAGCCGTAACTTAGCAGGTCAGGGAAATAACTCTGCCGCTTTGCATTCACGTCCTGGTTACTATGGGGCATTAGTTGCGTTGTGGTGTGGTATCCCTGCATTTTTAATTTTGATTGTTTGGAATTTGGTTGAGCCAACGATCTTGGAGCAGGTGGTACTTAATCATTTGCCACAGGATATTAAAGCAAGTCTAGATCCAGCAAGCCTAAACGTAGTTGTTGACCGTGTTCAAGCGATTGCGTCCGGATTTGGTGTCAGTGACACAGCAACGTCCTATGAAGTTGCAGCTGCAGAGCAACTGAGTAAATTTTCAACTATTGGCTCTTTTGCAAAATTAGCAGTTGTCATTTGCGCTGCATTGGCAGGGTTAGTATGGGCAAAAAAAAGAATTAGCCAAGATTTTAGAGCGCGTAATCAGGTCGAGAAAGTCATCAATGTTGGCTTAGCTTTATGTTCTGGTGTCGCAATTCTTACAACACTTGGAATTGTAATGTCGATGTTTGGAGAAGCGATGCGCTTCTTCAGCTTTGTTAATCCTTTTGATTTCTTCTTTGGAACAGAGTGGAACCCGGGTTTCAGTACTTCGGGGAGTGCAGAAGGAAGCTATGGTTTACTTCCATTGTTGTGGGGTACGCTCATGGTCAGTGGGATCGCACTATTGGTTGCTGTACCAGTAGGTTTAATGATCGCGATTTATTTGGCTGAATATGCTTCTCCTCGCTTCCGTTCTTGGGCAAAACCGACCATTGAAGTTTTAGCTGGTATTCCAACGATCGTTTATGGTGTATTTGCACTCATGATTATTGGCCCATTTATTAAAACTGTAGGGGCAATGGTTGGTATTGATATCAACGCAACGAGTGCGCTCACTGCAGGTTTTGTCATGGGAATCATGATCATTCCTTTTGTGTCTTCTTTATCTGATGACATTATTACTCAAGTGCCTCGAGCATTACGTGATGGATCTTTAGGATTAGGGGCGACCAAATCTGAAACGATTCGTAAAGTGGTCATTCCAGCAGCGTTGCCTGGCATTATTGGTGCATTTTTATTGGCTGCTTCCCGTGCAATTGGCGAAACTATGATCGTAGTTCTAGCAGCTGGTAACAGTCCTCTTTTACACGCAAATCCATTAGAAGCTGTTTCGACCGTAACGATTACGATTGTTAATCAATTAACAGGTGATACTGACTTTGCAAGTCCGCAAGCATTAGTCGCTTTCGCACTAGGACTTACATTGTTTGTGATTACTTTAGGTTTGAACATTGTTGCACTTTACATCGTGCGTAAATACCGTGAGCAATACGACTAATGAGTACTTCTAATCCTAATACTCTCGAGACAGTTGATTCAGCAACAGCTGAGCAGCTTAGAGAAAAGCGTAAGAAGACTATTCAGAATTCTTTAGCTAAACGTCATCGTAAAGAAAAGACGTTCCGTTTCTTCGGTTTTTCAGCAGTGATTGCTGGCTTATTCTTCGTAGTATTGCTATTCGGTAGTATTTTAGCGAAAGGCTTGCCTGCTTTTTGGCAAAGTAGCATGAATTTGCCAATCTATTTCGATCCAAAAATTATTGAAGTTGGTCCAAAACCTGTACTGGCTGAAGGTGAGAATCCAGCTCAGTATGAAGAACGCTTTATTGAGTGGCAGACTGAAGTTGGCATGGTGGATTGGGATGCATTGATCATCAATGCAATGATCAAACAAGATCCTCAACTTGAAGCACAACGTGATGATTTAAGCTATATCTATACGAGCTCTGAAGCATATCGTATCCGTGATATGGTGATGAATGATCCAAGCTTGGTTGGTAAAACAGTCGATGTAAAAGTCCTTGCTGATGCAAATATTGATGTGTGGCTTGCAGGTAATATTGATCGTTCTTTGCCAGATGAACAGCAACAACTTAGTCCTGAGATTCGTCAAATTGCTGATGAACTCAAGGCTAAAGGTGTCATCGAAAATTCATTTAACACGAATATTTTCACGAGTCCTGACTCACGTAGTTCACCAGCGACATCTGGTTTAGCTGGTGCATTCATGGGCTCATTGTTCATGATGTTGATTGTAATTTTTATTTCGATTCCAATCGGCGTTGCATCTGCGATCTATCTTGAAGAGTTCGCGCCAAAGAACTGGATTACAGATATTGTAGAAGTCAACATCAATAATTTGGCTGCTGTTCCATCGATTGTATTTGGTTTGCTTGGTGCTGCAATTTTTATTGGTTGGATGCATTTACCATTATCTGCCCCTTTGGTGGGTGGTCTTGTGTTAAGTTTAATGACATTGCCAACGGTGATTATTACGACACGGGCTTCTTTAAAAGCCGTTCCACCTTCGATTCGCCAAGCTGCATTAGGATTGGGTGCATCAAGACTGCAAACTGTTTTTCATCACGTCCTGCCTTTGGCATTACCAGGTATTTTAACAGGTGCAATTATTGGTGTTGCTCAAGCTTTGGGTGAGACAGCGCCGTTATTGCTGATTGGTATGAGTGCTTTTGTAGCCAGTGTTCCAGCAAGCCCATTCGATCAATCTACAGCGCTGCCTGTACAGATTTTCTTGTGGCAGGGTAATGAACTTCGTAACTTCTTTGAAGGTCGTACTGCTGCAGCCATTATTGTTCTCCTTGCGATGATGATTAGCTTAAATAGTTTAGCGATCTGGTTACGTAAGAAATTTGAAGTCCGTTGGTAGTCGGAGCAAAATATGAATACAGTAACTTCGCAAGTAACTCAAAATTCCTTAAAAAAGGATCAATCAGTGAATTCAGATCAAACACAATTTACATCTCAAGATGCAAATCAAAAAACGTCAACTTCGTTTGTTTCACAATTTGACACGCAAAGCGAAAATAAAAAAGAAGCAAAATCGGATGTTGTAAAACTGAGTACAACTGATGTTCATGTTTATTATGGTGAATCTGAAGCGATTAAAGGCATTGATCTTAATATTTATCAAAATGAAGTGATTGCTTTTATTGGTCCATCTGGATGTGGTAAGTCAACATTCCTACGTACTTTAAATCGTATGAACGACACGATAGATAGTTGTCGGGTAACGGGTAAAGTCATGTTGGATAATCAAGACATTTATGATCCTAATCTCGACGTAGTACTACTTCGTGCGCAAGTGGGTATGGTGTTCCAAAAGCCAAACCCATTCCCAAAATCAATTTTTGAAAACGTTGCATACGGACCTAAACTCCATGGTTTAGCACGTGACAAATACGATTTAGAAGAGATCGTTGAAAATAGTTTACGTAAAGCGGGTTTGTGGGATGAAGTTAAGGATCGTTTGAATCAGCCTGGAACTGGTTTATCAGGCGGTCAACAGCAACGTCTGTGTATTGCTCGAACTATTGCAGTTTCGCCAGAAGTGATTTTAATGGACGAACCTTGTTCAGCACTTGACCCGATTGCGACGGCTAAAGTTGAAGAGTTAATCGCTGAGCTTTCAACACAATATACTATTGCAATTGTTACGCACTCAATGCAACAAGCTGCACGTGTATCAGACCGTACTGCCTATTTCCATTTAGGTGATTTGATTGAAGTGAATTCGACAGAAAAAGTTTTTACGCAACCTGATCATCAATTGACTGAGGCATATATTACGGGTCGATTCGGTTAATTAAAAATTTAGCAACATAAATAGAAAGAGTCTTCGGGCTCTTTTTTTATTACAAAAATCTGTGGATATAATAAGGTTATTCTCTAAAATGGAATTCTTAATAAACTGATATCCACATGACAATGAAAAAAATACTTTGTTTAACAGCATTAATGACCAGTATTTTTATGTTGAGTGCTTGCTCACATACACCAAATCAAAATCAACAAGTAACTACTAAAAGCAATACTTCGAATTCGATCGAACAACGTCTCATGAGTCATCTTAGCGCCTTAGAAAATATTGCAGCAGCTCATGGCGGTAATCGCGCAGTTGGAACGGATGGTGGTAAGGCTACTGCAACTTACATTATTGCAGAGGCAAAAAAAGCTGGTTTACACGCTCAGATGTTGCCATTTGAAAATCGTAATAAGCTCGTAGGTCAAAATATTATTATCGAAATCAAAGGTAAAAATCCTGATTTAGCTACGATAATCGGTGCGCATTATGATTCTGTGACCACAGGGCCTGGGATCAATGATAATGGTACAGGTGTAGCCGTTCTATTAGAGCTATTACAACATTATTCAAAATCTGAAAATCATCCTCAAAATACAATTTACCTTGCATTTTGGGATTCTGAAGAAGATGGTATCGGAGGTTCGCAAGATTTTGTTGCTAAAATGACACCTGAACAGCTGAAGGGAATAAAGGCTTATATCAATGTTGATATGGTCGGTACAAAAAATCCGAATATTTTGGTTGCTGATGTAGATAAATCTTCATTAAAAGATTTAGAAGCCCAGTTTAAGTCTGCTGGATTATCTGAATCTGACTATAAACCAATGATTGATGGTTTAAAGTCTTTACCTAGTCATCAAGGGGATACTGCGCTTGAAGAACATTTAAAATCATTCTTTAAAGCAAAGAACTTAACCATCAAAGAAGACATTACCACTTTAACAGCAAGTGACACAGCACCATTTCTAGGAAA
Organism: Acinetobacter sp. ANC_7635; assembly: GCF_056779945.1. Classification (NCBI taxonomy): domain Bacteria; kingdom Pseudomonadati; phylum Pseudomonadota; class Gammaproteobacteria; order Moraxellales; family Moraxellaceae; genus Acinetobacter; species Acinetobacter sp. ANC_7635. The sequence continues at coordinate 203,680 of NZ_JBWYIS010000002.1, forward strand.
AGTGCCGGTCACATCGATCATTTTATTTAATGAACAAGAACGTCCAGGTGCAAACGAGGGCGAAATAATTTTAGATTTTGCACCATGTTATCACCAAGCTTGTGATAGCAAGGATTTAGTTGATCCAAAATCTATGATTATGGCTCTAGAGGCGATTCAACATCTGTTAAAAGTCACCAACACTCAATAGTTGAGATGACTAAAGAATTATTTAGGTGTATCTCATTTGAATTGCATCATAGGGTGCAATTCAATTTTTTTTACTGAATAAAAAAGATTTATTCGTAAACTCGATCGAAAATATGTCTTAAAGCAGTTTTGCTATCTAGCTGAATTTTGCAATACACAGTAGAATATGCGCTCTCTTCAAGTCACATTGTGGCATGGTTCAAAAGACCATCCCGTGGAGCCAAAATCAGCATGTTTATCGTGGCCGGTGCACCAGCACACTCTTCTTTTAAGCAAACGCAACTATTAACTCGTTTACAGTCAATTAGTTCGGTTCAATCAATAGAAAGTCAATGGGTTTATTTATTCGACCAAGCGCTCAACGAGCAACAACAGCAATCCGCTTTACAGCTTCTAAATGATGGTGCGTCATTTGAATTACGCCAAGCAGCCACAGATGAGATTCAAATCTTAGTCACTCCACGCGTAGGCACAATTTCGCCGTGGTCTTCAAAAGCGACCGATATTTTCGCGAACTGCAACACACCGGTTCATCGTCTTGAACGCGGTGTTTTGTTTACTTTGAAGGGTGTAAAAGACGTTTCAAATGAAATTAAGCAAATTCTGCATGACCGAATGACAGAAAGTGTTTTCAATCAAATTGACGATGCTGCTGCTTTATTCACTGAAACTGAGCCAAAACCGCTGAACTCGATTGATATTCTAGGTCAAGGTAAAGAAGCGCTCGTTAAAGCAAACTCTGAATTTGGTTTTGCTTTATCGGATGAAGAAATTGATTACTTAACTGATGCATTTATCAAGTTAGGTCGCAATCCGCATGACATTGAACTCATGATGTTTGCACAAGCGAACTCTGAGCATTGTCGTCATAAAATCTTTGGTTCAGAATGGACAATTGATGGTGAAGTCCAACCATTGTCATTGTTCCAAATGATTAAAAATACCTATAAAGAATCACCTACAGATGTATTGTCAGCATATAAAGACAATGCTTCAGTGATTGTTGGTTTTGATACGCAACGTTTTTATCCGAAAAAAGATGAAAACGGTCATTATGTTTATAAATATAAGAGCCAAGCTGCCCACATCTTAATGAAAGTGGAAACCCACAATCATCCTACAGCGATTGCACCATTTGCAGGTGCGGCAACAGGTTCGGGCGGTGAAATCCGTGATGAAGGTGCAACAGGTCGTGGTGGTAAGCCAAAAGCAGGCTTAACAGGTTTCACTACATCTAACTTGAATATTCCAGGCTTCGAACAGCCATGGGAAGAAAACTACGGTAAACCATCTCGTATGGCATCTCCACTTCAAATTATGATTGAAGGTCCATTGGGTGGTGCTGCATTTAACAACGAATTTGGTCGTCCTGCGTTAAATGGTTACTTCCGTACATTTGAGCAAAATGTAAATGGAGATGTAAAAGGTTTCCATAAGCCAATTATGATTGCTGGTGGTTACGGTAACATCCGTCCTGACCATGTTGAAAAAGATGCGATCCAACCGGGCGATTTATTGATCGTGCTTGGTGGTCCTGCAATGCTCATCGGTCTTGGTGGTGGCGCTGCTTCTTCTGTAGATAGCGGTACAATGGGCGAAAGCTTAGACTTTGCTTCTGTACAACGTGAAAACCCAGAAATGGAACGCCGTTGCCAAGAAGTCATTGATACTTGCTGGCGTATGGAAGACCACAACCCAATCGTGTCTGTACATGACGTAGGTGCTGGTGGTATTTCAAATGCGATGCCTGAACTGGTAAATGACCACGAATTAGGTGCAAAACTTGATCTTCGTAAAGTACCATCATTGGAGCCAGGTATGGCGCCAATGGAAATTTGGTCAAATGAAGCACAAGAGCGTTATGTATTGGCGATCCGTCCATCTTCATTAGAATTATTTGAATCAATCTGTGCGCGTGAACGTTGTCCGTTTGCCGTATTAGGTGAAGCGACTGAAGCGCGTCATTTAACGGTTGAAGATCCATTGTTTGGTAACAACCCAGTTGATGTACCAATGCAAGTGATCTTAGGTGGTACGCCACGTATGAGCCGTGCGTATGACTGTATCGAACGTCACGGTGATGACTTTGATGCGGCTAAAGTGACTGATCTTAAAGATGCGATTTACCGTGTGATTAAGAACCCAACAGTTGCGTCTAAATCATTCTTAATTACCATTGGTGACCGTTCAATTACAGGTATGGTTGCACGTGACCAAATGGTTGGTCCATGGCAAGTGCCTGTAGCGGATGCTGCGGTAACAACAACAAGTTTAGTGGGCTACACAGGTGAAGCAATGGCAATGGGTGAACGTCCACCTGTAGCATTGTTAAATCCTGCGGCATCTGCGCGTTTAGCAGTGGCTGAGTCAATCACGAACATCATGTCTGCAAAAATCGAGAAAATCAGCGACATTAAATTGTCTGCGAACTGGATGGCTGCAGCAGGTCAAGTAGGCGAAGATCAAGCATTATTCGAAGGTGTAAAAGCCATCGGTATGGAAATGTGTCCTGCGCTTGGTATCGCAATTCCTGTAGGTAAAGATTCTTTATCGATGCGTACCACTTGGAATGAAGATGGTGAAGACAAGTCTGTAACTTCTCCAATGTCAGGTGTGATCACTGCATTTGCACCAGTGACTGATGTGCGTAAGACATTAACACCAGAATTGAAAAACTTAGATTCAGTACTTGTGCGTATTGATTTGTCTAAAGGTCAATTCCGTCTTGGCGGTTCGATCTTGGCTCAAGTGTACAAAGCAATTGGTTCTGTGACACCAGATGTAGATAGCTTCGATGACTTCAAAGCATTCTTTGCATTGGTACAAGATTGGAACAACCGTGGCTTAATTAAGGCGTATCATGACATCGGTGATGGTGGTTTAATCGCAACTGTTGCAGAGATGATGTTCGCTTCACGCTTAGGTGTGGCTTTAGAAGATCAGTCTGTAGCAAGCTTATTTGCTGAAGAAATTGGTGCGGTATTACAAATTGCTAAAGCTGATTGGGATGCACTACAAGCTGAAGTCGCAGCATCAAGCTTAAAAGATGCGATCAGTGTCGTTGGTACAGTGAATACTACTGATACGCTAACGATCAATGGTTTAACGCTAGATCGTGTTGAACTGCAACAAGCGTGGACTGAAGTGTCACATCAGATTCAACGTTTACGTGACAACGTGGAAACTGCAGATCAAGAATATAGTCTAATTGCGAATAAAGATCATAAAGGTCTTATTGCAAAAGCGACATTCGATTTGAATGAAGAAATTGAAGCACCGTATATCAATACACGTCGTCCGAATATGGCAATCTTGCGTGAGCAGGGTGTAAATGGTCATGTGGAGATGGCAGCTGCATTCGACAAAGTTGGTTTCAATACGATTGATGTCCATATGAGTGACCTACTCGCTGGTCGTGTAAGCCTTGATGAATTTGAAGGTTTAGTGGCATGTGGTGGTTTCTCTTACGGTGACGTTTTAGGCGCTGGTGGTGGTTGGGCGAAGTCAGTATTGTTCAATCCTAAACTTCGTGATCAATTTGAGAAATTCTTTAACCGTCAAGAAACATTCTCACTCGGTATCTGTAACGGTTGCCAAATGTTGTCTCAATTGGCTCCACTCATTCCAGGTGCTGAAAACTGGCCACGTTTCCATCGTAACGTATCAGAAATGTTTGAAGCGCGAGCTGTAAACGTTCGTGTTGAAAAATCTAAATCTGTACTGTTAGAAGGTATGGAAGGTTCGATTTTACCAATTGCTGTGGCGCATGGTGAAGGTCGCGTTGTTGCAGCGGACAGCTCTATTGCTGCATTGAATGCGGGTAATCAAGTGACTTTACGTTATGTCGATAGCCAAGGTAATCCAACTCAACATTACCCATTGAACCCGAACGGCTCACCTGAAGCAATTACAGGTGTGACTTCAACTGATGGTCGTGCAACGATTATGATGCCTCATCCAGAGCGTAACTTCCGTGCGATTCAGCACTCTTGGAAACCTGAAGATTGGGATCAAGATGGTGCATGGTTACGTATGTTCCGTAATGCTCGTAAGTTTATTGGTTGATTAAATCAATAGATTGAAAAAGCCACCATAAGGTGGCTTTTTCATAAGTAAATTATTGTTTTGAAGATGTAGAATTGAGTTGAAAACAAATAAAGAGTTCTCAAATGTCTGGTTTAATTGAAAAAGTATTACACTTGCGTGAATTGCTAATAGCTAGGGCTACAGATAGTTATGAAAAAGGTGCCTCAGAGGCATTTAAAGAGCTTAGAAAAGAATTGCTGATAAAAAAAAACCTTTATGGATATATTCCATTTATTGTTAAAGATACAAATACCTTAGATGAGTTTGAAGCGAGAATTAAATGGGATTTTAAATCTTATGTGGAACGTGAGAATTATATTTATTCAGAATTTAAAGAGTTATTGAGTGTTTTAGAAAGACGAAATACTTCTCCCTTAGATCAAGTAGTGGAGTTGAGAATTAACGAATTAAGTTCTGATTATATTCATCAAATATGGCAGAAAGCATTAGAGCGGAGAGTAACTGATCCTGATGGTGCTATTACATTAGCAAGGACACTTTTAGAGTCGACTTGTAAATATATTCTTGATGAACATCAAGTTGACTATGGAAATGCACCTGATATTAATCAACTGTATAGATTAGTCAGTAAAGAATTAAATTTAGCGCCTTCTCAACACACAGAACAAACTTTTAAACAGATTCTTGGAGGATGTAGTTCAGTGATTGAAGGCTTAGGATCATTGAGAAACAAAGTAGGGGATGCACATGGTCAGGGCAAAAAGAATTTTAAGCCTGCATCGCGTCATGCTGAATTGGCAGTCAATTTAGCTGGATCAATGTCGGTTTTTTTATTTTCAACGTGGAGCTTAAAAGAAAAATAATGAATAAACTTATTAATAAAAAGCATTGTTAAATAGTATCTTAAATTTACCTTATGGAAAAATAAATGTAGATTCGCTAACATGAGCTTATTCGGCCACCATTTTGGTGGTTTTTTCTTTTATAGATTTGGTTTCAAAATCTTTCTCCCACTGGACTTGGTTTGGTTTTTGCTTTTATATAGAGGTTAGGACAAGTGTATTTATTGGACATATAGCTAACCATAATAAGTAAGAATTTAATGCGGTTCGTTTTTAACTCAGGTATGAGGTGACGATATGACCAGAACAATGATGATACTGAACAAACACGAGTTGAGGCAAAAAGGCTGGAAGCTATTTGCTTTTGTGGCCAGTCTTCAAATCCTATTTTTAATTGCAGGTTATTTCTTAACTGCGTAAAAAAAGCCACCTTAAGGTGGCTTTCTTTAAATTCGAATTTAAAGCTCAGTTAATGAATCTTTAAGTTGATGCTGATCGAATAAATGATTACAAGCTACGACATTGTCCTTCTTTGTCCCCCTTAACGCGGTTTTGTCCGCCTTTTGGAGTTTGGCTATTTGACTCACATTTTAAATTACCATCGACCTGATTTGCAGTAACCTGAATGCTTGAACGATTTTCTTTAAGTTCAATATTGCCATCTACACGGTTATTGTGCAGTTGGATCGTTTTACCTTTTTCAAGTTGAATATTGCCGTCAATGCTATTGTTTTTAGCCGTCACTTGACCAAAATTTCCTTTAGATTCGAGGTTACCGTCAATCGTGCTATTTAAAATAGTTGCTTGCGCATTTGAATAGAGCATTACATTGCCTTTGACCGTAACTTGATCAAGCGTACATGGTTGTTTCACTTTTATATTGTCATCAATGGTTTTATTCTTAATTACACCGTTACAATTAAAGTCAGCGAGCGCTGGAACAGACAAACCTAAAAGTAGGGATGATAAAATTAACTTATTCATTTTAAACTCCTTTCATTATAATATGTTCATAATTGAACCATGTCATGATATGAAAGAAATGTGACAATCCTTTGAATACTCAGCTAATTTTTTTGCTTTAATGATAATTTGTATAAATAAAACTTAATAATGACTATTTTGTTTAATAACGGAATATATCCAAACAGTCACTCACAAGTAGTGAGGCAGATTTTTATCAAAAGCCCTCTATAAGTTAATTCTACTATTTCAATAAACAATTAAATAAAGCATTTTGTAGAGTAAAATTTTTTTTAAATTGTAGAATTTATATGAATAATATATTTGGAGCTAAAAAATACCTAATTAAACTGAGTAACTATTATTTAACTTTAAAACTCAATCGAGTCATCAGATTGTTCGTGGTTTTAATGTTTTATAAATTTTAGATTTTAGAATAGTCACTATGAAAAAAATATTGATCTTAACAGGCTTGGCACTTATGTGCAGTCATGCTTATCCAACAAATATTACAGTTGATAAACTGATGAATTTAAATTCTTTAAACTGTCAAGCGTCAGCGCAAATCTTTCAAATTTCAAATGATTTTAATGAACAAAAAAGCGTGGAATTTAGGTAAATCAGACAAACCACGAATTAAAATTAGCCCATAATATTTATAAGGGTGTTTATGCTTATAAAAATTATAAAACCAAACATATGGTTCGAGATGATTTTGCTGTGAACTTTAAAAAGTATGGTGTGCGAGTCATCAAAATTGCATTTCAAGCAATTAAAACTTCAGAGAGTGAATCAGGCGCTTATTATTTTATTTTTGAAGGTTACCCATCGACCGTACTGTATCAACTTAAAAAATACTTTGGTGAAAAGTGGGAGAGTGAGCCGAGTTTTGATGAAACATCTCAAGGGAATACCAAGCTAAGCTGCGTTTATATCGGATAAAAAGATTCAAATAAACGTATCCAACAAATTTTGACTACCATCATAAAGTCCTTTCTTCACTGATGCTGATATTCGTATGAAATTTCATCCAAGTTAGCAAGCCACCGTTTGGTGGCTTTTATTAGTTAAATGATCAATTGAATCTGTTTCAGTACTGCTCTCAGAGTATTTTCAAAATCAAAAGATTCATTGGTACTGTCTTGATAACGCCAAGCAACATAGCCATCTGGACGTACTAAAACAGCACCAGACTCATGAATTTCAGACTTCGCATTCCATGTACCATAGACATCACGATAATCTCTTGAACCGATTTGAATAACATCTAAATACTCAAGATTAAGCTGTTCAGCAGCTTGTTTCCAGCCTTTGCCTGAGAGGCCTGTGAGTAAGGTAAAATGACCTTTGCCCGTAATATCTAAAGTTGAAACTTTTTGACCTTTAGCATTGATGAGCCAAGTATGCGGTACTTTTGCTCCTGGGCGTGTAGTGGCTTGAAGGTAAAGTTGTTCATCTTGTTTAAAGACTTCAGGTTCTGATTCAGAGATGACAGCGTTTGAGTTATAACGCTGATTCAGTTCAACACCTTGAGCATTAAATTCAAAATTTTTGATTGCTAATGCGTTGTAGAGTTTTGTACGTATTTCAGCGCCTTGCTCATTTTCTGCAAAAATACGTTCCAGCATTTGCTTTTGGGTCGTTACACCTTGATCAAAACCAAAAACTTCTTTGAGGTGTTTATAATCAAATCGTGATTGGTTGGCTCGCGCAACAATTTGCTTACCTACAGGCGCACGTTCAACGGTATAAGAATCGAGAAGCGTAGGTTGAGACCAACCTTTAACTGCATATGCAAGTTTCCAACCGATATTAAAGGCATCTTGCATGCAGGTGTTTGAGCCTAAACCACTTGATGGTGGGTGACGATGCACTGCATCACCACCACAGAATACACGACCTTTCGAATATTCAGTTGCCCATCTTTGGTTCACGTACCAATAAGACAATTTTTGAATTTCAACATCTTCAACATGCTCACCAACGAAGGCATCTAAACGTGCGCGAACTTGCTCTGCAGTTACTTGAGGCTCGCCTTTAGAAATATCGAAGCCCCAACCCATAATCCACTCATTCCATGGGGTGATGGCACGCAATAGTCCCATACCTAAATCACCAAAACTTGCTTCAGGATTGACAATCCATTGCAAAATCGCAGGGCGATGCTGTACGTATTTAGATAAGTCCGCCTTAAAGGTCACATACACTGTACCTGCCCGTGCCATCACGCCTTCAAGTGGTAATCCCAATTGTTCAATAACTTTTGAACGTGCACCGTCCATTCCCACCAAGTATTTTGCACGTAAACTAAATTCGGTATTGGTAATATGATTGAGGAATGTTGCAGTCACGCCGTGTTCATCTTGTACGTGAGATAAATATTCAGTATTGAAGTTAAAAATAGCGCCTCGCTCAGCCGCATTTTTAACGAGTAGCGCTTCCATTTTAGGTTGGATAAGATCTACTAAAGGGCATGGACTTCCTTTGATATAATCGCCATGACGTTCATCGCCTGTACCCCAAGCACTGATACGAGCAATTTCTTCACCGACTAAACTGGTTGTGATCAGGCTTTCACCCATGTGTTCCCAGGGCGTTGCGATTTGCTTCACCTGTTCTTCGATACCTAAATCACGGAGGACTTCCATGGCACGTTGATTAGTAATATGTGCACGAGGACTGTTGGCTAACCAATTAAACTGGGTAAACAATTGAACTTTGATGCCATAATTGGCAAGTGCAAGCCCCAGAGTTGAACCAGCAGGACCAGTACCAATGACAAGAACATCAGTGTCAAAATGTTGAGACATGCTTTTTCCTAAATGAATTGAATACATGGGGAGAGTTTTTGAATTGAGTCAGTCTAGAAAAAAAGTGCAGTGATCTATAGTCGTATTCATATAAACTATCGATCTATATAAAATTCAAAGTAATGAACGTGCACTTATGCACGATGGGCTGATTGAGATATGGAATTACGACATTTACGGTATTTTATGACTGTTGCTCAAGAGCAAAGCTTTACTAAAGCTGCCGAAAAGCTCTATACCGCACAACCATCACTCAGTCAGCAAATTAAAGATCTTGAACAGGAAGTCGGTGTTACTTTATTTGATCGGACCACTCGTAAAGTTAAACTGACTGATGAGGGGGAAGCATTTTTAAAATACGCAGCTTTGACGCTGGACAATGCCAAGCAAGCTGTAGCTGCAGCTAGACAGGTCGCTCAGCAAAAGAATAATCAGATTCACATTGGATTTTTGAATGTGGCTGAACTGAAACTGATGCCTAGCATTCTGGCGCAGTTAAGAAAGAATATTCCTAATCTTAAAATTCATTTACACAGTTTGACTTGTACTGAGCAAATACAAAAACTTAGAAATGCTGAACTTGATATATGTTTTACTCGATACAAAATGGATCATTCAGATTATGAAGATATCCATATTTTGACAGAACAAATTTATTTGGTGGCTGCAGACAATCTTCATCCTTCAGAACGGACATTGAAACTACAAGAATTAAAAAATTCATCAGTCATTATGTGTGAACAAAATGCTTCACCAATATTCTATGACAAATTAAATGTTCTAGTTCCCTTCGAAAAGATGGATGATCAAATGCTGTGGGTGACTAATGTATTACAGCATATCAATCTGATTAATTTGGGAATGGGATTTAGTTTTGCTCCCGAATACCTCCTGAAGTTTTTAAATCATAATATCAAAATTGTGAAAACAGATGAGCAATTACCACAGCTTGGTCTATATGCGAATTATCATCGTCATTCAAACAATATTGCATTGAAAATGATTACGGAAGCCCTTATGCAAATGACAACAGAGCGGAATAGAGTGGAAGAGGTTATTCATGCTTAAACTGATCTATTTTGTACCAGAATCACATCTAGAGTTGACGAAACAGGCAGTATTTGAAGCAGGTGCAGGCGGGATCGGTGATTATGAGCAATGCGCTTGGCAGGTCAAGGGCTTAGGTCAATTTAAACCTGTCAATGGGGCTCAACCATTTATAGGTCAAGTCGGAGAGCTTGAACAAGTTGAAGAGTGGCGTGTAGAAACTATTGTGCCTGAAGATAAAGCCATAGAAGTGGCACGTGCATTAAAAGCCAGTCATCCTTATGAAGAACCAGCTTTTGAATTCTTACACATTATTTCTATTGACCCATGATAGGTTGAATTTTGTATGCGCTGACGATACGAGGATGGAGATTCTCCTGTCCAATATTTGAAGGCTCGAGAAAAGGCTGATGGCTCTGAAAACCCTGTTAAATAGACAATTTCATCATGTTTGAGTGCGGTTTTCGCTAGTAACTGACGAGCAAGTTTTTGTCTGAATGACGTTAGAACATTCTCGTAATTCGTTCCAATATCTTTGAGTGAAATTTGGATTTTACGCGGGGAGAGTTTAAGAATTCTTGCGATATCTTCTAGAGCGAATTGTCTTAATTTTAGTTGTTCGCCTAAAGCCTCTTCAATTTGAATGACTAGTTCATGTTTATCTACAAGTTCAATGTGCTTCTCAATGATAGCTTGATGTAACAGAAATAAATCAGGCTGAGCAGACGGAGAGGCATATTCTAGAATTTCTGCTTTGAATTTTATACAACCATAAGGCTGATTAAAATAAACTGGGCAATGCCATAGCTCATGATATAAGTCCTGAAATTCTGTATTGTCGTAGCTGAGCCAAATTTCTTGTGCTTGAAATTTTCCCTGACTGATATAATCAAAAAAAGATAAAACAATGGTAATCGTACATTCTAAATAATGACGGACAGGGTGATGAAAACCTTTTAGGGTAACGGTGTCATCTTCTATGTGAAGTTCAATGTCCAATCCTGTAGTGAAATATTGATAGTATTTCATTGCTATTTTTAATGCATCGCCAAAATTTGCACTACTTAAAAAAATGTATTCAAAAAGTTGACCACGAAAAGTGGGGAGATGGTGACCGACAGTTAAACCAATATTGGAATTTTGTGTAATAACTTCTGTGAGTTCCCAGAATTTTTTTTGAACACGATTGTCATATCTTAAATCGCGTTGAGGATAGTCGATTGGATGTTGTAACGCATTTAATTGCGAAAATATTAAATCCACATCAACGCCCATATTTTGCATTGTCTCGTATACCATGCTTGGAAAAATACCAGCATCGGTTCTGATTTTACTTTTTCTTGCGCTCATACCGATATTCAAGACTCAAGTCATGCATTGGAAAAACTAAGGATGCTCTATCCTCAGTTTAAAATGCTGAAATTATAATGTTGAAATGAGTTTAGAAATAATTTGAATGAATGAACATGTCTTTAAATGTCAAAGCCCCATCTCATGAGGCTTAATTATTGAAAGTTTATTTTGAAGCGCTTAATTGCTTATAGGATCAATATACTCAATATAACCTCGACCCTGAATATGCTGACCTTTGAATTGACCTGAATATTGGTAACTACCTGCATAACCGCCAGCCATACCATATTTAAAGTCGCCATTAGCCTTGCCATAAATAGAAATCAGAAGATTGCCTTGATCATCATTGACTTTCCATTCAAAGACTCGAGGTAAACGCATTTTAATGCCATTTGGTGTAGTTACAGGTTCAGGCTCATATTCATGCACCACAGATTCAAGCCCTCGTTCGTATATTCCTCCATGATGATCTACAGAACGAACGTAAACACGACTTTGCAAAACTAAGCCCATTGGACCATGAGTGTCCACAAATAAGACTTGAGTGTGGTTATTAATATTTAAGATTTGATAAGTAAAAAATCGAATGGGAATGTTGATATTGACACCACGTGCATATTCGAAGGTGCATAGACCTTGAACTTGAGTTTTCTGTCCATCGATTTCTAAATATCCTTGGTACTCACAAAGCAGTGACCAATGTTCATACATGCTTCCGGCGAGTTTAACGAAATGTGCGATTTTATCAGTCGCTTTTAATTTAAGTTCATAATTGAAAGCATGACCTTGGCGAGTTGCTTTAATGTCTGGGTAGTTAACCTCTATAACTAAGTCATTACCGAATTTGAGATATTGACCATTAGTCGCCAGTAAACATTCATGCTGTATACTATATCCAGAAAATAAATTAGGCTGCGTTGCAGCAGTACCAATTAATAGATTTGCGGTATCTAAATCTGAAGTTTTTATTAAATGAGAATTTCTGAATATTTTAACGAGAGGTTGTCCTGCAACCACAATCATATTTAAGAAGTTGAATGGGGCCGGTAGATTGGGAATCATGATCCCGTAGTGTACACAGGTATATTTTCCGAGAGGTGTGTGGATCGCAGTGTTTGGATCAAAAGCTTGACCATTTACTAGAGCTGAATGATCTATATGTTTAACAATGCTTGAGGGAAGTTTAATTTTCATCTTATTCTCAATTAATATTTTGGCTTAAAATCATTTTTGGAAAAATACAATCAAAAATATAAATCGAGATAAAAGAAAAAAATTGACACTACAAACAGTAAGCAATTGTTTGAAGTGTCAACACGAAAAATAAGTCATCAAAAATGTGTGATATTACATTTAAACTTTTTGAATAAATAAGTCTCGATCGAAACGATATTGTGGGAAGAACACACCATCTTCAGCACGCTCTCCCGCACCAATGACCATAATTGGAAACTCTTTAGCATTGAGCCCCAATGTTTTACATACTAAAGGTTCGTCAAAACCTTCCATCATACAACTGTCGAATCCATAAGCTCTGAGCGCGAGTACAAGATTTTCGCAGGCTAAAGCTGTTGTCTTCGCTGCCCAAAGTTTGGCATCCGCAGGTGTAAAAGCGGTAACAGGCATTTGTTTGTCAAAAGTACGTGCTACTTTGAAAGTTACTTTCTTAAAGTTACCAATTGCATTTAAGTAACCCGTTTTATAATTCAGTGGAATATAGGTGTAATATTTTTTGACGAGTGGAGGAATCTCAGGAAATGGAAATTCTTGAATATTCAGCTTTGCCATTTCATTAATTCGATCTGTACGTGCGACACAGACAATCAATTCAGCCGCTGTGCGCGCAGCCCATTGATTTAGACACGCTTTTACAATCTTTTGTTTCTTTTCAGGATTTTGGACAACATAAAAAGTCCAAGGTTGTAAGTTAGATGAATTAGGGGCCAAGAGTGCTAAATCTAAACATTGATCGAGGATATCAGACGGTATAGGTTTTTCTGTAAACTTCCGAACAGATCGACGACTGGTCACGACCTTTTTGAAATTTTCAACATCAATGCCTTGTGGTGCAGGTTCGTAGTAGCGTTTTTTTTCAGTCGTCATGATCCATTCCTTAGATAGAGAGTATTCACCGAGCCGTGAGACTCGGATCTTTTAGCTTAATTAAATTGTGTGAAATCAGGTTTACGTTTTTGCATAAAAGCTTGTACAGCTTCCATCATTTCTGGAGAACCGACGCGCCCCATAAAGATTACTGCTTCATGATCAATCCAGGACACGATCTCATCAACATCATGTTTCATTAAGGCTTTAGATTGCACTAGAGAAGCAAGTGGTAGTGAAGCCAGTTGAGTGGCTTTTTGAGCGGCAATTGCATAAACGTCAGATTCAATACTGTTGATCAAGTTTGCAGCCAATGCTTTTTCACTGTCGAATTTATCAGCAGTTAATAAAAGTTCTGCTGCTTTCACATGACCTGCTTGACGTGCTAGTAATTTACTAGATGCGCCTTCAGGTGAAAGACCTAAGCTTACAAATGGAATTTGGAACAAAGCAGTGTTATCTGCATAAACTAAGTCACAATGCAATAAGATCGTTACGCCAATACCAATTGCGACACCACGTACCGCAGCAATCAGTGGTTTAGAAAATTTAGCAGCAGATTTTAAAAGCACAAAAGGAGGACCATCTTCTGGACGAATTTGATCTTTCATCGCCGCAGATTTCATGAAGTCTTGCATATCATTACCAGCACTGAAGTCTGCATCTTCGCCACGTAAAATGACCACACGAACGGATTGCTCTTTGTCTGCTTCATCAAAGGCTTTGGCGATCCATAGGTATAATTCGCCGTATAATGCATTTTTGGCTTTAGGACGATTAATCGCCAAGGTCAGCACACCATCTTCTAATTTTGCATTTAAATGCTCATGAGGTTGTTGAATACAACTTAATGACATCGTACTATCCTTGCTTTCAATTAATATAGATTTTATGAAATCTATTATGTCGTATTCTGGCGAAGAGTGACATAACTGATCAGTTCATAAACGTGACTTGGCGATGAATTATAAATTTGATTATTTGGTTTATATCGGACGTTTTCAGCCTTTTCATTTGGCACATATGGAAACCATTAAAATTGCGCTAACGCATAGCCAGAATGTTATTTTAGCGCTTGGTTCTGCTCAATTAGAGCGGAATATAAAAAATCCATTTTTAGCTATTGAACGTGAACAGATGATTTTGTCTAACTTTTCTCCTGATCAACAGGCAAGAATCAAATTTGTACACGTCATTGATGTTTATAATGATAAAAAATGGCAAAAATTGGTCAAATCTTTAGTGGCGAGTGTAGTACAGCCAAATGATCAAGTTGGCTTAATCGGTCACTTTAAAGATGACTCATCCTATTATCTAAAATTTTTCCCAGAATGGGAGATGTTGGAACTTGATAGTTTAAAAGGTGCAATTTCTGCAACACCACTTCGCGAAGCATACTATCGGGGGGAAATTATGGAAAAAGAACTTCCCCACGGAACCATTCAATTTTTACAAGCGTTTCAAAATTCAGAAATTTACCAACAACTTAAAACTAAATACCAACGTCAAGACAGTACAAGTTTGAGTGCATCAATTGAATGATTGTGTTTAACACAAGAAAACCGAGGGAAATCGTGCGTACTATTACACAAATGAGTTTGGCCACAGTGCTATTGTCTGCTTCTGTTTTTGCTCAAGCGCAAACATGGACACTATCACCTAGCAGTAAGATCAGCTTTGATATCCGATCTGCAGGAATGTCGATTGTAAATGGGCAATTTCAAAAGTATCAATCACAGATGAATTTTGATCCGGCACAGCCTAATCAAGGTTCAGCTAAATTTGTGATGGATGTGAATAGCCTTAAACTGAGCAAAAACTCTTTAAAGGATATGGTCTTTGGTGACAGTTTCTTTCATGCAAGCAAATATAAAACTGTGACCTTTCAAAGTAATCAAATTCGTGCTTTAGGAAATAATAAATACAAATTTGATGGACAACTCACTATGCGTGGTGTGACACGTCCAGTTTCATTTGAGACAACTTTAACTCCAAATGCATCGAATCCAAATGTGTTGAATGTACAATCTTCAACAGTCATCAACCGTAGTGATTTTGGTATGCGCAAAGCGATTGGTGGAATTGGCGAAAAAGTGAATATCAAGCTTGAAGGGCAGTGGAAAGCCAACTAAATCGATGAAAAGAAAGCAGTGATTCACTCACTGCTTTTTTAGTGTCATGAGTATGTCAGTAATATGTTTGAGTTGTGGGGACTGCTGTTTCCAATGATGCCAATATAGATCAACGTCTTGTGTTGCCTCAGGCAACAAACAAATCAATTGTCCTTGATCGAGTAAGTCTTGAATTTGCAGTTCAGGCACCATGCCATAGCCTAAACCGAGTTGGATTGCATCGACAAATGACTTTGAGGAGGGGACATAATGATATGGATAACTAGATTGCGGTAATCCAAATTGATTGAGTAGAACCGTTTCATGTAAATGATCTTTATCATTAAAGATGACCGCAGGCGCACAGCGAAAGGAATCGCGATTTAGTCCGTTTTTAAACCATGCTAATTTGAATTCTGGCGTACACACCATTTGATAACGCATCGTGAACAAAAATTCTGAGTGGCAACCTGTCATGGGTTGGGATTCAGCGCTTATACATGCATTTACATAGCCTGATTCCATTAATTGATGCGTATGATCCTGATCATCTATTCGAAGTTGTATTGTGATTTTATGCTCTATTAACTTTTCAGCAATCGCAGGCAAAAGCCAAGTTTCTAATGAATCTGCATTCGTTCCAATGATAATTTTATAAAACTCAGAATTTTGACTTTTTCCCTGAATAAGCTGCAGAACATTTTCTTCTTGACGCTTTTGCCTTAATAAATGTTCAAGCAATATTTCACCTGAATGTGTCACACGACAAGGTCGTTCTCTCAGGATTAATGTTTGCCCAATCTGCCGTTCTAATTGTTGGATTCGAAGAGTAATTGCAGCCGCAGAGAGACAAAGCTTTTTAGCAGCCAGATCAAAACTTCCAGTTTCCGCCACGGTGATAAACGCGACACAGTCTTTATAATTGAAAATCATGATTTAATAAAACTTAATGAACTTAATATTAATTTAATAATACTCAATTTAAGATTGAATTGTTCATAATCCGCCTAATGATAAATATTAGGTGTTTTATGTCTTTATTCGTACTGTTTAATGGCTTTGTAACGAGTTTAAGTTTGATTATGGCGATAGGTGCTCAGAATGCTTTTGTGCTTAAACAGGGCTTAAAAAAAGAATATGTTTTATCCATTTGCCTCATTTGTGCCTTTTCAGACTCACTTCTAATTTTGGCTGGCGTATTTGGATTTGGGAAGTTTATCTCAGGCCATCCACAAATAATGACGTATGCACAATGGGGTGGTGCCGCATTTCTAGTGGTATATGGTGCCCATCATTTTTATCAAGCATTTTCGACCAAAAAATCGATGTGTCTTGATCATCATACGGCTGTTTCATGGTTTAAAATTATTCTCTTTTGCTTGGCATTCACATGGCTGAATCCCCATGTGTATCTAGATACTGTCGTGCTTGTAGGCGCAATATCGACGCAATTTGAAGATCACTTATTATCGTTTGCCATAGGTGCGATCACGGCATCATGGTTATTTTTCTTTAGTTTGGGTTTTGGTGCGCAATATCTATCAGCTTACTTTCACAATCCCCGCGCATGGCAAGCCTTGGATATTTTGATTGCTCTAATCATGTGGTACATCGCCTATAACTTAATTATATGAATATTGATTAAATAAATTCCTCTAAAGCTTGTACGTCGTTAGATAACAACATTTAATGAACAAAAACTCACATAAATATAATAATGAGAATCATATAATAATGATTCTCATTATTATTAATTGTTCCGAAAATGAAAAATTACAGTATCAAATTACTCTCTCAATCTGTAAGTGTTCTTATGATGAGTGGCGGTATAGCGACTATCACATGGGCAAATGATCAAAACCAACTTCCTACGATTACAACACAAGCTGAAGCGATAAATGCATATGCAGATGGAAAATTAAGCAATGTATCTAAGTTGGGTGCTTTAGGTGAAAAAAAATTAATCGATACACCATTCACTGTAACGCAATATGAGGAGCAATTAATACGAGAAAGACAGGCATCCACCGTAGGTGATGTTTTAAAAAATGATGCCAGTATTCGACTGACGACAAATCAAGGTCATTTAAACGAAAACTTCAAAATTCGTGGTTTTGACTTAAATCATGAGGATATGAACTACAACGGATTTTATGGTGTTGCACCATACGGAAAAGTGCCGACTGAATTTTTAGAATCAGTGACAGTTTTGAAAGGACCAAATGCAATTGTCGCTGGTATGGCACCGAATGGAGGCGTTGGTGGTGTGGTCATTGCCAACTCTAAACGCGCTGACAAAGACATCACAAGACTAAACACAGAATACCAAGATGGCGGCTACTATCAATCAGGTATTGATGTCTCAAGACGATTTGGTGCAAACCGTGAGTTTGGTGTCCGGGTCAATGGTACATATGGTGATGGTGAACATATCATTAATGATATGAATGATCGCCTAGTTCTTGGTTCCATCGCTGCGGATTACACTACGGATAAACTTAAAATTAATTTTGATAGTTATGCTATTAAGCAAAATCGCGATGGTGGGTCACCAACAATGGTTGCACTGGGTGGAAAAGATACAGTTAACAAAGTCATTGCACCGCCTAAAGGTGGCCAAAACTATTTTCCGTGGTTAGAAGGGAATTCTGACAGTAAATTTGCTAGCTTATCAGGTGAATATCAATTTACTCCCTATTTGAAAACCTTTGCTGGTCTAGGATATGCTGAAAAATCATATGATGGTCATTTATTCGGTACACGAATGATCGTAAAGAATGAGGACGGCGATGCCTCTTCCCAATATTACCGAGTGGGTGCAAATGAAAAAAATAAAACAGCACACATTGGGGTTGAAGGAAAATTTGATACTGCTGGAATACAGCATAATGTTGGATTGCGTGCAGATTATTTAAATAAAAAATCGGATCAACATAAAGGACGTGGAGCTCCTCCTGTAGATTTTAACACCAATCTTTATGACCCAAGTAAAAAAGGCAATATGCCTTTACAGCGTCCAGAAATTGCACCTTTAGCAGATAATAAGTACATCAGTTATACATTGACTGATCAAATTTCATTATTGAATGATCAGCTTCAATTGATTGTAGGCGCTCGTTATCAAGATATTGAAACGAATAATTTACAGACCAAAAAAAATTACCAAGAAGACCGTATTTCACCAAGTTTAGGGATCGTCGTTAAACCTTTTGGTGAAGACTTGTCACTATATGCAAGCTATGTAGAAGGGTTATCAGAAGGATCGACCGTTGATAATGTCAATGATGCAAACGACAAAGTCACTTTTGCGCCGTTTGTGACAAAGCAATATGAGTTAGGTGCAAAACATCAGCATGGAACTTGGCTGAATACGCTGGCACTTTATCAAATTGAAAAACCAAGCACGATGAGCAAGTCGATTGAACCTTATACAGAAAATGGTGTAACAATTAATCAAATTACAACAGATGGTGCTGAAACTCGATCACGCGGCATTGAGTGGTCATTTTCTGGAGCGATTACTGAAGATTTAAACCTAATGGGAAGTATGGCTTATATTGATGCAAAATATTCCAAAGCTCAAATGAATCAAGGAAATCAAGTTTTTGGTGTACCTGATTTTACTGCAACGCTTGGGGTGGATTATGATGTCCCACAACTCGAAGGATTAAATTTAAATGCCAGAGCAAGTTATGTCAGCGAACAGTATTTAAATGATACCAATACCTTGCAACTTCCAGATTATACCGTCATCGATCTAGGTGCACGTTATAAGACCAAGCTTGGTGGCGTGAATACGACGTTCTTAGCTAATGTTGATAACATTACAGATAAAAAATATTGGGAAGGTGCTTTTAACTCGAATTATGCGCTGATTGGTGGATCAAGAACTTATAAACTTGGCGTAAGCTTTGATTTCTAATTGTAGTTAAAAAAAATTATAAGTAGATGAAACCCACGTCAATCGTGGGTTTTTTTATTAGTTTTGCAAAGCTTTTAAATCTTCAAGCACTTGTTCAGCATGCCCTGCAGCTTTGACTTTACGATATTCTTTAACGAGTTTTCCTTGTTGAAAAATAAAAGTTGAGCGCTCAATCCCCATCACTTTTTTTCCATACATATTTTTCTCTTTAATCACATCAAAGTGTTGGCAAAGCACTTCTTCTTTATCGCTAATCAAATCAATTGTTAAAGATTGCTTTTCGGTGAAGTTTTGATGGGCTTTCACTGAGTCCCTAGAAACACCGAAAATAGTGGTATGAAGCGCATCAAACTGATCTTTCAAACATGAAAAACCAACAGCTTGCGTTGTACACCCAGGCGTTGAATCTTTTGGATAAAAATAAATGATGAGCCAATCTGTATTCAACTCAGTTAAATTCACAGAACCTGTAGTCGTTGGGAATGTTTGATTGGGTAAACTAATCGTTTCCGTAGACATTATCTTTTCCTCAAAATTTGTCACTACATTTATAGGGGAATTCAAAAAAAATAGCCACACGAGGTGGCTATCTTATGTAAACTGCGATTATTTTTTAGCTTGTGCTGCTTTCATTGCTTCCTCTGTTAACGACTGTAGCTTAGACGTTAACTGTGGGCCGAAGCATGCTTGAAGATCAGCGTTCTGTTTCTTCACGATAGCTAAAGTAGAAGGGCTTTTCTTTTGGTTAATCGCACTTTGGATTTCCCATTTTTGAGCATTAGTTAGCTTGCCGTCTGCTTCAATTGCACATGTACAATATTTGCTGACTTCAGTAGCAGAAAGCTTGTTCCCTTTAGCAGTTTCTTCCTTACAAACATTAATCAGTGCAGATTTTACGTTAGTACTTTTGTAGGCTTGCTGCATTTTATTATTCGGCTCATTTGCTTGAGCTGCAGAACCGAAAAGTGCTGCAGCAGAAACAATCGCTGAAAGAATAATGTTTGATTTTAAATTTTTCATATATGGCACCCTGTTATTACGGTATATAACGAGTTGGGTCTTCAACGCCAGCATCTGCAAAACCTTGTTTACGCAAACGACAGCTGTCGCATTTTCCACAAGCTCGTCCTTGGTCATCTGCTTGATAGCATGACACCGTTTGACTGTAGTCTACGCCATGTTCGATGCCTAAGCGAATAATATTTGCTTTGGATAATTGTAGTAAAGGTGTTTCAAATTTAAGAGGTTTTCCTTCCACACCTACTTTTGTCGCTAATCTTGCCATATTGGCAAATGCTTCAATAAATTCTGGTCGACAATCTGGATAACCCGAATAATCTACCGCATTAATTCCAATTACGATGGCTTCTGCGTCAAACACTTCTGCTGCTGCAAGTGCATAAGACAGGAAAATCGTATTACGTGCTGGAACATAAGTGACAGGGATCCCTTCTTGTTCTTGATCAGGAACATCAATGGAATGATCAGTTAATGCAGAACCACCTAAATTACCCAAATCTATATTAATCACGCGATGTTCAACGCCTGCTTGTTGTGTCAGTTTACGTGCAGCATCCAATTCAGTTGTTGAGCGTTGACCATACATAAAACTTAAAGCGATACATTCATAGCGTGCTTGCGCCCAAGCCAAGCAAGTCGTTGAGTCTAAACCACCTGATAACAATACAATGGCACGAGGGCGCATAGGAGAACTCCAAAAAATTAAAGTAAATAAAAAATGAATTATAACTGATTATATAAAGAATAATGGGGTATAAATTTTTTGAATATATAGATCTGCATAAGTCACAAAACTAAATGAGATCATTATAAAGAACACGAAATGTTCGTTTTAGAAGATGAGATAAAACTCTCTTTTGAGTCGAATAAAGTTTAAACAGTTGTTGTTTTTGTTTAAATATTAAATATAATTTAACAAATACTTGATTAAAACTTACAAAAATAATTTTTACGGAATGAAAATGAATCAAATTAATACTTTAATTTTAACCACTGCTGCGTTGATCAGTACAAATTCTTTTGCATTTGAGGAGCTTTCAGATCAAGAATTGTCAACATATGCAGCACAAGATGGTATTACGATTAGCCTTTTACCAGGTGGACCCATTCAAGCTGATTTGATTTGGCACGATAACAGTGGATTCGGGCCAGATTACAACGAAGGAAACACAAAAGCAGGTGCCTTAATTTTCGGTACAGCGAATGGTCGTAGTAAGAATCCATTATCACTTTCTTCTGGTTCGGCAGATATTAGTATTACCTTAAAAATCGATGCTCAAGGAGGGAGTAGTACTACAGGCCCTTTTCTGAATTTAGGTGTATTTGTTCCTGAAGATATTATTATTAATACCGGTGATATTTGGGTGGGTAAATCGGGTCAAGTTAGTCCAACAGGACGAGGCTATAGTGACCCCGTTAAAATAATGGATAATATGAAATTTTATGTATCTAATCTCTCTACCAATATTCAGCTCGGTTCAGCACCTCAAGGCAGTCTTTTAAAACTGAATGGAATATTTAAAGACGGCTTACGTTTAGAGGGCTTCAAAGTCCACGATCATGATGGTGGTGGCGCATTCGGAATAGAATTTATTAATTTAAAAAATACTCAACCAGGGCGTTTCGGCATCAATAATCTTGATTTCGATGTTGCAGGTTCGATACGTACAGATGGACTGGAACTCAAAATAAATCGTCTTGGAGATCAAAATGGTTTTAATGCCATGTTATGGGGGGTAGGCGTTGGGGATGCATCAACAATAAATAATAAGATTGGGGATATTTCAATGAAAGGGATTAATTTGAATGGCACGACCATTAAAGTGTCAGCACACTAAAAGATCATTTTGTCTCAAACAACAGTACAGAAAAGTGCTGTACTGTTTTAATTTGAGCTATTTTTTTACGTTTTAACGACCTGTTTCGTCATTCCAGAGCAACTTATGTAATTGAAGCTGGAAACGAACTGGTAAGTGATCCTCTAAGATCCATTGTGCTAAATCACGCGCAAGTTGCGGTAACTTTGCAGCACCTTTTTCTACAGCAAACGCAGGTGAGAACCAAACGGTACTTACACGCTTGTGCAATTCATATTGATTCACTTGTTGTTTAGACCATTCATAATCTTCACGATTGCATATGACAAATTTAATCTGATCATGTTGAGTTAAATGGTCTAAATTACTCATTAAATTACGTGAGTCTTCACCTGAAGTTGGTGTTTTTAAATCTAAGACTTTAGAAACTCTACGATCCACTTTTGAAACATCTAGCGCTCCACTCGTTTCAAGTGAAACTTCACAGCCTAAATCTGCTAGACGCTCCATGAGCGGTAATGCATTGGGTTGGGCTAATGGTTCACCACCAGTAACACAAATATAAGGTGTTTTAAAATCAAGCGTGGTCTGGATAATATCCTCTAAAGACTGACGTTCACCGCCTTCAAAAGAGTAGGTGGTATCACAATAAGTACAACGCAGTGGACAACCTGTTAAGCGTATAAACACTGTAGGTAAGCCTGAAGTGTTGGCTTCACCTTGTAATGAATAGAAGATCTCCGTAATACGTAACCCCGCAGACGGATCAGAAACAGGAATAGCGGAAGATCGCAAATTACTCATATCGACAAAACCAAACTAAAATAGAGATTATATAAAAGAAAAATCTCTACGATTATTACTAACCGTAGAGATGTGGAGTGTAACTCCAAATACTATAAAGTATAAAAAAATTAGTCAGCGCGTAATAAGTCGTTCAAACTTGTTTTAGCACGAGTCTGAGCATCGACTTTTTTCACAATGATTGCAGCATACAAGCTGTATTTACCGCATTTAGAAGGAAGGCTACCAGAAACTACCACTGAACCTGCTGGAACACGACCGTAGTGAATTTCACCTGTTTCACGGTCATAAATCTTAGTTGATTGACCAATGTAAACACCCATTGAAATCACTGAGCCTTCTTCAACGATTACACCTTCAACGATTTCAGAACGTGCACCGATAAAACAATTGTCTTCAATGATCGTAGGGTTCGCTTGAAGAGGCTCAAGTACACCGCCAATCCCAACACCACCAGAAAGGTGGACATTTTTACCAATTTGCGCACATGAACCTACAGTCGCCCATGTATCAACCATTGTACCTTCATCAACATAAGCACCAATGTTGACATAAGATGGCATAAGTACAACATTCTTAGCTTGATAAGAACCTTTGCGTGCAACTGCAGGCGGTACAACACGTACACCAGCTGCTTTAAATTGCTCTTCAGTCCAACCTGTAAATTTAGTGTCTACTTTGTCATAGAATTGGAGATCGCATGATTCGATTGGTTTATTATCATTAAGTTTGAATGACAATAGAACAGCTTTTTTTAACCATTGATGAACAACCCATTCACCATTAATCTTTTCAGCAACACGTAATGAACCATTATCTAAGCCAGCAATTGCTTCCTCGACTGCTTGGCGAATTTCAGCAGGGCAATCTGTAGCTGTGAAGTTTGCACGATCTTCAAACGCTTGTTCGATGATTGACGAAAGCTGAGACATAATCTTCTCTTCCAAAAAAAATTTCAAAGATTTTACACTAAATTGATTATAAAAATTACAATTAATCCTGAAAAAATGTCCGACAATAATGACTATTCTTTATAAGTATGTTAATAAAAGTTAATAAAAGACTTAAGTGCAAATTATTTATAAAACAACAACTAAATCAAAATTGTATCAAAAAATAACAAAAAAGCATCAATTTGAATATTAACCAGCTTTGAAATCTCCATTAAGATGCTTCCGAGTCGAACACATTAATGATTAAAGAACAACTCATTTCTTTGAGGAGAAAAAAATGAAAGTGTTAAAATTACTCGCTGTTACAACAGCATTATCTGTTTCAGGCTTCGCTATGGCGGACACTCAAGTTGTACGTACAGGTAATGTATTTGAAGCTAATCAATTAATCCCTACTGGTGTTCGTGCTGAAGTTGGTACAACTGGTTACGGTGGTGCATTACTTTGGACTGCTAACCCATACGTTGGTCTTGCTTTAGGTTACAACGGTGGTGATATTTCTTGGACTGATGATTTGTCTATTGATGGTACGAAATATGATCTAGATATGGATAATAACGTTGCTTATTTAAACGCTGAAATTCGTCCTTGGGGTGCGAGTGAAAATCCTTGGGCTCAAGGGTTATATATGGCAGCGGGTGTAGGTTATGTCGATACAAAATACGATTTAACTAAACGTTCATCTGACGGCACTATTGAAATAAACGGAACTAATTATTCTTACAATGGTTCTGTAAATGGTAAACTTGATTATCAAAATGATATCGCTCCTTATGTAGGTTTTGGCTTTGCGCCAAAAATTACTAAAAATATAGGTGTCTTTGGTGAAGTTGGTGCGTTCTATACCGGTAATCCGAACGTGCAATTGGATAAAGATGGAACATTCGTAAATGCAGCGGGTGGTAATGCTTCAGCTGACTTACGAGCTGAAGAAAATAAAATCCGTAATGATGACAAATACGAATGGCTTCCAGTTGGTAAAGTGGGTGTGAGCTTCCACTGGTAAGATCCAATTAAAAAAACGAGCTTCGGCTCGTTTTTTTATGCAAGTTAATGCAAATAATAAAGGCGCTATAGGCGCCTTTATTATTTGTAGCTTGTTAATCTTCAGGATAAGCCACACGCTTTAACGCTTTGATATCAGCACTAGGTGCACATAGCGAAATAAACTCGTAACCGTATCCACGTAATAAATGACCTTTACGAACAGCAATCCAAGTGGTATTTACCCCAAATAAATCAGTATCAATTTGTTTTAAGCGATGATCTCGTTCTGTATCGTATGCTACATCGTTGACAATCCCAACACCCATACCTAATTCAACATAAGTTTTGATTACATCAGCATCAAGCGCAGACATCACTAAATCAACATCAAGTCCTGAGTCTTCAAAGGCTTTATCAATCTTTGAACGTCCCGTAAAACCACCGTGATAGGTAATAATCGGATACTCTGCCAAATGTTCTAAGCTAATCTCTCGTGATGCTATTTGAGTAAGTGGATGACCTTGAGGCGTAATAATACTGTGTTTCCAGTTATAAAAAGGAACACTTGCTAAGTTTTCTTCAGTAGTCAGATTCTCAGTAGCAATACCAATATCTGCATCGCCTAAAAGTAACATTTCAGTGATTTCAGTTGGACTTGCTTGTTGCAAAATCAAATGGACTTTCGGAAATAATTTTTTGAATGAATTTACGATTGGTGGTAATACATATCGCGCTTGAGTATGAGTGGTTGCGATGGTTAATGTACCTTCATCTACACGATTAAAATCATCGGCTAATCTTTTAATATTGTCTGCATCGACCAGCATGCGCTCCACAATACCGAGCAAAGCTTGACCAGGTTCAGTTAACCCTAATAAGCGTTTACCTTTTCGGATAAATAGTTGAACACCTAATTCATCTTCTAAATCTTTAATATGTTTACTTACGCCTGATTGAGACGTGTAAAGGGCAGCGGAAGCTTCCGTTAAATTAAAATTTTGTCTGACGGTTTCTCGAATAATTCTTAATTGTTGAAAGTTCATAGTCTTTGTTACCTTTAAAATGATGGGGCTATATAAAAGCCCCATCTACACATTTTTATGCGTTTTCTTGTGCAAATAAGTGCAATGTATTAGTCGTTAACCAAACCGATTGATTTGGGCGGAATTCATGCAGTTTAGCTTCATCTGGAGTAAGTAGAATTTCGATGAGATTGCCATCTTGACCTTGAAGTTCGGCAACCACTTTTCCTGCAATCCAAACTTCACGTAAGAACGTTGCTTGAATTGCATTGTCTGTAGGTTGAGCGTGAATTTGGAACTCATCTGGTCGAATGAAGGCAATCACTTTACCTTCAGGGGCATCTTTAGCTAAAGGCAGTTGAATGCGATCATTTCCGATCTGTACGATTCCCGCTTGATTATGACCTTCGAACTTATTGGCTTGACCTAAGAAGTCAAATACAAAAGGCGTTGCTGGTTTTTCATAAACTTCACGAGGTGAGCCAATTTGTTCAACATTACCTTTATTCATTACAATGATTTGATCTGCAACTTCAAGCGCTTCTTCTTGATCGTGGGTTACAAAAATCGAGGTGATGTGGAGTTCATCATGTAAAGTTCTCAGCCAGCGACGTAACTCTTTACGAACTTTTGCATCAAGTGCGCCAAATGGCTCATCCAGAAGTAGTACACGAGGTTCAACTGCAAGCGCACGTGCAAGTGCAATACGTTGACGCTGTCCACCAGACAATTGTGCTGGATAACGATCTGCTAAGAAACCTAATTGAACTAAATCGAGTAGTCGTGTAACCCGTTTTTTTATTTCAGATTCTGAGGGGCGTGTAGAACGTGGACGAACACGTAAACCAAAAGCAATATTGTCAAATACTGTCATATGACGGAATAAAGCATAATGTTGGAATACGAAGCCAACTTGACGTTCACGAACATGAACATTCGTTGAGTCTTGACCTTCAAGGATCACTTGACCGCTGTCAGCAGATTCAAGACCAGCAATAATGCGAAGTAAAGTCGTTTTACCGCAGCCTGAAGGTCCTAACAATGCAACGAGTTGACCATCAGGAAAATCTAGGGAGATATTGTTTAGTGCATGGAAAGCACCAAAGTGTTTTTCAATATTTTTAACTTGAATACTCATCGGATACTTCCTTTAAACTGTAGAATCTTCATTACGTTTGCTTAATTTCTCTTGGCGAATTTCGACCCATGTTTTAAGAATCAATGTCACAATCGCCAATAAAGCCAAGAGGGATGAAACAGCAAATGCTGCACTAAAGGTATATTCGTTGTAGAGAATCTCTACATGCAGTGGCAATGTATTGGTCTCTCCACGAATATGACCCGATACTACAGAGACTGCCCCGAATTCACCCATTGCACGTGCGTTACAAAGAATAACCCCGTATATCAAGCCCCATTTAATATTTGGAATCGTGATTTTCCAAAAAGTTTGCCAGCCTGAAGCACCTAAAACGATTGCCGCTTCCTCTTCTTCTGTACCTTGAGCTTCCATCAGTGGAATGAGCTCACGCGCCACAAAAGGAACTGTAATAAAGATGGTTGCTAGTACAATTGCTGGAACGGCATATAGAATCTTAATGTCGTTATCCATCAGCCATCCACCGAACCAACCTTGCGTACCAAACATCAATACCAACATCAGACCTGCGATTACGGGAGATACTGAGAAAGGCATATCAATAATCGTGGTCAATATGGATTTACCACGGAAATTAAATTTCGCAACAGACCAAGCTGCAGCCACACCAAATACTACGTTGAGCGGTACAGCAATTGCAGCTGTTAGTAAGGTGAGCTTTACAGCCGACAACGTGTCTGGATGAACTAAAGCTTGCGCATAAACGCCGATACCCTGTTTGAATGCTTCAACAAAAACTAAAATCAAAGGCAGGATTAAGCAACTGAGGAAGAAAATCATGGCAATGACAATGAGTGTATAACGAACCCAAGTCGGTTCACGCGTCGCATCACGAGATTGCAATTTTTCCGCTAAAGCATTGCTATTTGTATTCAAACTCATTGTGCAGTTCTCCCTGTACGACGACTCGCCCATGCTTGTAACAAGTTAATCAAGAACAAGATAGCGAATGAAATAAGGAGCATGACAACGGCGATCGTTGTTGCACCTGCATAGTCATATTCTTCCAATCGAGAAATAATCATTAATGGCGCAATTTCAGTTTCGAAGGGTTGGTTACCTGCGATAAAGATGACCGAACCATATTCACCCACGCCACGGGCAAATGCGAGAGCAAATCCTGTGATTAATGCAGGGAAAAGAATCGGTAAAATCACTTTGGTTACAATTTGCAGTCGATTTGCACCCAATGCTGACGCTGCTTCTTCAAGTTCAGTCTCTAAGTCACTTAGTACAGGTTGTACTGTACGAACCACAAAAGGTAAGCCAATAAATATCAGGGCTAATGTAATCCCAATAGGGCTATAAGCGACTTTAATTCCTAAGGGTTCAAGATATTGACCAATCCAGCCTGTCGGAGCATATAAAGATGTTAATGCAATCCCAGCAACAGCTGTTGGTAACGCAAAGGGTAAATCAACTAATGCATCAACAATTCTTTTACCAGGGAAACTATAGCGCACGAGACACCAAGCGAGTAATAAGCCAAATACCACATTAATGAAGGCAGCAATAAGTGCAGCACTGAAACTTAGTTGTAATGATTTTAAGATACGCTCAGAACTTAAAATCTCCCATAAACCTTCCCAGCCAATACCTAAAGACTTAATAAAAACAGCCGACAAGGGTATGAGCACAATTAAAGATAAATATGCTAGGGTAAAGCCTAGAGATAGACCAAATCCTGGCAGCACTCGGGATCGCTGCGACATGACTACTCCTCAAATGAGAGAAAAAGCTTACCGTAATCAATAAGCAATTGAATTGAAAAATTTATCAAGAATAAGTGGCGAACTTTAAATTGCAAATTTGTAATACAACTTGCCATTATCAATACTATTGATATAGTTCGACAACTTTTCATGAATCAAAAAATCGAAGATCTCTGGAAATGGTCCAAATCCTGAATCAACATTAATATGACCGACTTGACCTAAGTTAATCGGCTTTACACCCCATGATTTTGCTAGTTTTTTTGCATCATCAAAACCTAACCACGGATCATTTTCACTGATGATCATTTTTGTGGGAACGCTAATCTTAATTTGATGAAAGTAAAAACTATAATCAGTCAAACTCAAACGAGCAAAACCATTCTCACCAAAACGACTTGGATTGGCTGGAGCAACTAAAACCAGTTGTTTAACCTTCTGTGCTATTTCTGGGTGTTGATGCAAAGCAGCGACTGACGTTAAACAGCCAAAACTATGTGCAACAATCTGTACGGGTTCATCAATCTGCGAAATTTTTTCTACAAAACGATTGATCCAATCTGAAAGTAAGGGAAAGTTCCAATCATCTTGTTGAACACGTGAGCATGGCATGACTTGACGTTGCAACCATGATTGCCAATGATTTTCATCACTTCCGCCGACGCCGGGTACAATGAGTGTATGTATCATGTCATGCTCCACTGATTATTTTTTTGTGTTATTGGCTTCGGTAATTTGGTCAAAAATACCATTATTCTCAAAATGAGCTTTTTGTACTTTCGCCCAGCCACCAAACTCTTGATCAATTGTGACCAATTTCAATGGCTTAAATGTTGATGAATATTGTTTTAATACAGCTTGATTACGCGGACGATAGAAATTCTTCGCGGCAATATGTTGTCCCTTAGGTGAGTAAAGGAAATTCAAATAACCTTGCGCCAAATATTTATTGCCTGATTTTTCTACATTTTTTTCAACGATCGCTACAGGTGGTTCAGCAAGTATAGAAAGTGTTGGCGTCACAATTTCAAATTTACCTGGTTGTTCACGCAGTGCTAAATGAGCTTCATTTTCCCAAGCAAGCAAAACATCGCCAATACCGCGTTCAGCAAAAGTTGTAGTTGAGCCACGAGCACCTGAATCTAAGACCTTAGTTTGTTTATAAATTTGCTGAACAAATTGTTGTGCTTTGGCGTCATTTCCACCTGGTTGGTGTTTGGCCCATGCCCAAGCCGCTAAATAATTCCAACGTGCGCCACCTGACGTCTTAGGGTTTGGTGTAATAATGTCCACACCCGGTTTTACTAAATCACCCCAGTCTTTAATATTTTTTGGATTTCCTTTTTTGACGAGGAAAACAATTGTGGAAGTGTAGGGTGTTGAGTTATGTGGGAATTTTTTCTGCCAATCTTTTGGTAATAAATTAGTTTTTTCAGCAATCGCATCAATGTCAGCTGCAAGTGCGAGAGTCACGACATCTGCATTTAAACCATCAATGACTGCACGCGCTTGTTTACCTGAACCGCCATGTGACTGACGAAAGTTGACGTTTTGCCCAGTCCGAGATTTCCAATACGCACCAAATTCTTTATTTACTTCTACGTAGAGTTCACGAGTAGGATCGTAAGAGACGTTTAATAAATCTTTAGCGGAAGCGCTAAGCGAAGCAGCCGAAACAAAAGCTGCGAGAACCCCAAGTTTTAATTTAGCTGAAAAGCGCATGGCAACCTCAAAAGAAAATATTCTGTTACATGGCGCTAGAATAAATCTAATCTTTATGCATAAAAAATAATTAAAAATGAATTTTATATGAAAAAAAAAGATTTAGGTGTGTTGTTAAAAAAATGCCGATCATGAATATGATCGGCAAGCCATAAGTTAAAGCTTAAATCTTAATTTATTTATTACTGTTTGCTTTGACAATTTGATCGAATATCCCGCCATTATCAAAATGTTGTTTTTGGACTTTTGTCCAACCTCCAAACTCTTTATCAATCGTGACTAATTTTAAAGGTTTAAACACGGATTGATATTTTGAAAGTACCGTTGCATTTCGTGGTCGATAAAAGTTTTTGGCAGCAATGGTTTGACCAGCTGGAGAATACAGATAATTCAAATAGGCTTTTGCTACATTGAGGTTGCCATCTTTTTGCGCATTTTTCTCAACAATTGCTACAGGGGGCTCAGCAAGAATGGAAAGTGTTGGTGTAATGATTTCAAATTTTCCAGGTTGTTCACGAAGAGCTAAATGTGCTTCATTCTCCCAAGCTAGGAGTACATCTCCAATGCCACGCTCTGCAAAAGTTGTTGTTGCACCACGTGCACCAGAGTCTAGCACTTTAGTATTTTTATAAATTTTTCGTACAAATTCTTGTGCTTTAGCATCGTTACCGCCGGGTTGGTGTTTTGCCCAAGCCCATGCTGCTAAGTAATTCCAACGCGCACCACCTGATGTCTTAGGGTTTGGCGTAATAATTCCAACATCATTTTTAATCAAGTCTCCCCAGTCTTTGATCCCTTTGGGATTGCCTTTTTTGACTAAAAACACGATGGTTGAGGTATAGGGTGTAGAGTTCTGTGGAAATTTTTTCTGCCAGTCTTTTGGTAATAAATTGGTTTTTTCAGCAATCGCATCAATATCTGCTGCGAGTGCGAGAGTCACGACGTCTCCATCTAGGCCATCAATTACCGCACGCGCTTGTTTACCAGATCCACCATGAGATTGTTTAAAATTCAAATCTTGACCAGTCTGCTTTTTCCAATATGCTCCAAACTCTTTATTAAAGTTGTCATAAAGTTCGCGAGTTGGATCATATGAAACATTTAAAAAATCTTTTGCGAGTGTAGAAACAGAAGTGACTGAAAGTAAAGCTGCAATGACCCCAATTTTAAAAGAACGCATCATTATTCCTATGTGTTTGTCGTTTTTTGATGATTTGAGCATAGGGAAATTTTTTAAAATAAAAAAATAAGAAGAAATGAAAAAGTTATGATCAAAACAGCTATTCATTTTGTGAGTGACTTTTTACACTATGAGAACGGAATGAGGTTGCTTGAAATGATCTGTTTAAAAAATGCCAAGCCAATGGATGCAATATCTATTTTTGATCGAGGCTTCCATTATGGAGATGGCTGTTTTACCACGGCGAGAATTCGAAATAATAAAATTGAATTATTTGAACGTCATTTAAAAAGATTGAATACCGCCATTGAGCGATTGTCACTTAAAGCTAATCTTGACTATATTTCTGAGTCTATCCAGTATTTACAGCAAAAGTATGATCAATTAAACGGGACCATTAAAATTGTACTGAGTCGAGGCGAGGGGCAACGAGGATACAGTTTACCTCATCATTCAGCAGATCTTTGGTTGTATTATTATCCGCAAAACGTGACTGATCATCACTATGAAGTCATTGTGAGTGGTTTACTTGAGCGAGCGATGGGTTTAACCATGCCACAATTGGTGGGAATTAAATCACTGAATCGGTTAGAACAAGTGTTACTAAAGCAGGAAGCTGATGAGAAGGGTTTTCAAGAAGCCTTAGTTACAGATGTGCAAGGCTATATTGTTGAAGGAATCAGCAGCAACTGCTTTATACGATTGAATGATACGTGGATTTGCCCTGAACTTCGTTATAATGGCGTTCATGGGGTGATGCGTGCTGAAATTTTGGAGCGCATGAATCATTATGGTATAACGTTCCAAAAAAGAGTAATTGATTTGAATGAGCTTCCTCACATTCAAAGTGTATTTTATTGTAATGCGCTCCACCCAATGAAAATCGCCTCTTGCCTTGATGATCGTCGATTAGATACACAAGCGTGTATTGATCTTTTTCACCACCTTCAACTTAATCAGATTTAAAGCTTATGTCCTCTCCTCAGAAATCAACAAAGAAAAAGAACAGCAAGACATCCTTTAAACCTAAAGCGCTTTTACTCATTATTGCAGGCCTAATGTTGCTTGCAACCATGATTCTATCTACAAGTCTATGGAAGGATTATCCTGTAGAGGGTAAAAAGCAAATGCTCGCGATTAATCATGGTGATACTTACTCACAATTTATTGATCGTTTAGCTCAAAATAAACAAGTTTCATTTCCCATTATTTTAAAGATTTATCAACGATTGATGATTCATGACAGCATGAAAGCTGGAGTTTATGAAGTTAAAGAGGGAATGAGTGTCCGTCAAGTTCTAGACATGATTTCGAATTCTGAAAATGCACAACTGAATCGAATTTTGGTCATTGAGGGGACAACATTTAAGCAGTTAAAAAATGCACTCAAAAATGATGAATTGGTGACGAAAGAGCTGGTTCATTTGAGTGATGCAGAAATATTAAAGGAATTGAATATTCCATTTTCACATCCAGAAGGTTTATTTGCGCCTAATACTTATTTTTTTGCGAAGGGTGAAACAGATCGTAAAATTTTAACTGATTTGTATCAACATCAGATGAAGGCACTAGATAAAGCCTGGGAAAATCGAGCTTCTGATTTGCCTTATAAAAATAAATATGAAGCGCTCATCATGGCATCAATTATTGAGAAAGAAACCAATGTTGATCATGAGTTAGATAAAGTCTCGGGCGTATTCGTTCGTCGATTAAAAATAGGTATGCGTTTACAAACTGATCCAACCGTAATTTATGGCATGGGCGATCAATATACGGGCAACATTACCCGTAAAGATTTAAGAACGCCGACACCATATAACACATATACGATTTACGGATTGCCACCAACACCGATCGCATTACCAAGTGATAAAGCGATCGAAGCGGCAATGCATCCAGATCATTCTGACTATATTTATTTTGTGGCGACTGGAAATGGAGGTCACAAATTCAGTACCAATCTAGATGACCATAATCGCGCTGTTCAAGAATATCTTGCTGTGATTCGATCTAAAAAATAAGGGGTAAAATAGACGTGTTTATTAGCTTTGAAGGCACAGAAGGTGTTGGCAAAACGACATTGATCCATAAAATTCGTGACTACTTCCTTGAGCAATCAAAGCAAGTTGTTCTAACTCGTGAACCAGGTGGTACTCCGCTCGCTGAGCAAATTCGTTCCGTACTTCTGACGGTGAATCATGAAGAAAGAATGAGTAATGATACTGAACTATTATTGATGTACGCAGCTCGAGCGCAACATTTGCAACAAGTCATAATACCTGCACTTGAAAATGGTTCGATTGTGTTATGTGACCGATTTTGTGATAGCAGTTTCGCGTATCAGTGTGCAGGTCGTGGGTTAAGCCGTGAAAAATTAGCGATTTTAAACCAAAACTTTGTTCTAAAAATGCCTGACCTGACATTTTGGTTGGATGCTCCGACTGAACTCGGAATGCAACGAGCGCGTGCGCGTGGAGCATTGGATCGGTTTGAACAAG
This sequence comes from Acinetobacter sp. ANC_7635, assembly GCF_056779945.1. Classification (NCBI taxonomy): domain Bacteria; kingdom Pseudomonadati; phylum Pseudomonadota; class Gammaproteobacteria; order Moraxellales; family Moraxellaceae; genus Acinetobacter; species Acinetobacter sp. ANC_7635. The sequence goes on from NZ_JBWYIS010000002.1 coordinate 237,941, forward strand.
AAAAAGCAGCTTTTTTTGAAAAAGTACGCGGAGGATTTGCTGAATTACATCAGTTAGAACCCAATCGTGTTAAGCGTATTGATGCAACACGAAGTCCTGAGCAAGTATTTAATGATGCAATTGAACGAATTAGTTCATGGAAAGCTGAGCATAAATGCTAATTAAAAGATGCAAATATGATTTATATTGAGTCATTGTTTATGGAAGAATGATTAGACTCAATATGATCAGTAATAAAGAAGAAATACTCAAATTCCTACAAACCGAATTTCCACAAAGTCTCCAAAAATGTGAAATAGTGTCAGTAGAGCCACGTGGTGCTACAGTCATTTATCATGTTGATGAAAATGATTTAAGACCTGGAGGGACAGTTTCAGGTCCGACCATGATGACAGCTGCCGATTATGGGTTGTATATCGCAATACTGGGAGAAATTGGTATTGTAGGTCTTACAGTGACAACCAATATGAATATTAACTTTCTTAGAAAACCCAAAGGTGGTTGTGACATCAAGGGTGTTTGTAAATTAATGAAAGTTGGCAAAGCTCTAGTTGTCGGAGAGGTTTACTTGTACTCTGTTGGGGATGATGAGCCGATAGCGCACGTTACTGGGACTTACTCAATTCCTCCCAAAAGGGCATAAAAAAGCGAGTATGAACTCGCTTTTTTATTTTGAACTTAAACCTCAACTAAAGGTGTTTCCACTTCAAAATTTGGTGGGGTGAGTACGGTTTTTCGTAATTCTTGCGAAGGCTCAGGATAGTCCAAAGTGTAATGTAATCCGCGTGATTCTTTTCTTTGCATCGCACAACGAATAATCATCTCAGAAACGAGTACAAGGTTACGAAGCTCAATTAGATTTTTACTGACATGATAATCTTGATAATATTCGGTGATTTCATGTTTCAGCATTTCAACGCGGTGTAATGCACGTTCTAAACGTTTGGTCGTTCGTACAATACCTACATAGTTCCACATGGTCTGACGTAACTCATCCCAGTTTTGTAAAATGACAACGTCTTCATCAGGATTCATGACTTGAGAAGCATCCCATTCAGGGACTTCATAGTGATCTATAATATTTTGATGTTGATCTTGAATATGCTTTGCTGCACTCATGCCATATACAAAACATTCTAAAAGTGAGTTACTTGCCATACGGTTAGCGCCGTGTAAACCTGTATAAGACGTCTCACCAATCGCATATAGACCTTGAATGTCCGTTTGACTATGTTCATCGACTACGACACCACCACAGGTGTAGTGCGCTGCTGGCACAACTGGGATCATATCTTTGGTAATATCAATACCCAGCTCGAGTAGGCGAGCATACAACGTGGGGAAGTGCTCTTTAATGAACTCAGGGGTTTTGTGGGTAATATCTAGCCATACATGTCGTATACCCAATCTTTTAATTTCGTAGTCGATAGCTCGAGCTACAATATCACGTGGTGCTAACTCTGCACGTTCATCGAAACGAAGCATGAAGCGTTCGCCGTCAGGTAAACGAAGATAAGCGCCTTCACCACGCATTGCTTCAGTAATTAAGAAGGAACGTGCTTGAGGATGATATAAACAGGTTGGGTGGAATTGATTAAATTCCATATTGGCGACGCGGCATCCAGCACGATATGCCATTGCAATACCATCGCCTGTAGCGATATCAGGGTTAGAGGTATATAAATATGCTTTCATGGCACCGCCACATGCCAGTGCAGTAAATGGTGCTAAGAAAGTATGCACTTGCTCGGTTTGCTCATCTAAAGCATATAAGCCTAAAGCACGATTTTCCTGATTCAAATGCCCCAGCTTATGCGCTGTAATGAGGTCAATCGCAATGTAATTTTCAAAGATGTGAATATTGTTTTTTTCTTGTGCCCGTTCAACTAAAGTGGTTGAAATTGCTTTCCCTGTTGCATCTGCGGAATGAATAATGCGGCGCTGAGAATGCCCACCTTCACGTGTGAGATGCAAGTTATCTTCATCATCTAGTGTGAATTTAACACCTTGTTTCAGTAAAAAATCAACAGAGGGTTTTCCTCCTTCAACCGTGTGTTGAACAGCTTGTTTTTCACAGAGATAAGCACCTGCATTTAGCGTGTCATCAATATGTTGTTGAATAGAATCAGCCTCATCAAGAACAGCTGCAACGCCTCCTTGTGCATAATACGTGCTGGCATCTTTCAAATGAGATTTTGCTAACACTGCGATATTAAAATGATCAGGTAATGAGAGTGCTAGACTTAAACCCGCACCGCCACTGCCCACAATAATCACATCAAATTGATGCGTACTTGTATTTTTCGGCATTTCCATTCGCAAACTGAATTTTAAAAGTGCGTTAATATGGCTCTTTTTCAAAGCAAAATTCAAGAGTTTGATTGATCAAATTTTTTTTTATGCACTTGAACTAATAGTTTTTAATCATATTTTAAGTAAAGTATTGTTTTCTATTAATATAGAAACATTTATTTACGCACAGAGAATTTTGATTGTGCTAAAAATTATTTTATCCAAGAATCATAAATGAGAGTTCACTTAACATGAAAAATCGCGTTATAGCATCAGGACTTTTTGCTGCAGTCTTTACTGCGGCAGTGCAAACTCAAGCGGCGGCTACTGTTGACTTTTCAAATCTTGTAGAGCGAGTAAGTCCGGGTGTCGTCAGCGTGAATGTTGTTAAGAAAATGACACAAGAAGAAATTCTTCAACAACAAGTACCTGAACTACTGAAACGATTCTTCGGCAATCAAATTATTATTCCGCAGCGCCAAGCTCCTCAAGAGAAAACGGGTTTTGGAAGTGCATTTTTTATTAGCCGTGATGGTTACCTGATTACCAACCATCATGTTGTAGAAAATGCTTCACAAATCACCATCATGTTAAATGATCGTCGCGAGATTGATGCCAAAGTTATTGGTAGTGATGAACGTACTGATGTGGCATTACTGAAAGTTGAAGGTACGAACTACCCAGCACTTTCGACTGGGAATATCGACCAATTAAGAGTTGGGGAACCTGTTCTCGCCATTGGCTCACCGTTTGGTTTTGAATACTCGGCCTCTGCAGGGATTGTCAGTGCCAAATCAAGAAATATGTTGGGTGAAACATCAGTTCCGTTTATTCAAACCGATGTCGCATTAAACCCTGGTAACTCTGGGGGACCATTGTTTAATCAACAAGGTCAAGTGATTGGTGTGAATTCTCGTATTTTCAGTGGTACTGGCGGATATATGGGATTGTCATTCTCCATTCCAATCGATGTGGCGATGGATGTGGCGGATCAATTAAAGAAAAATGGTAAAGTCAGTCGCTCATATCTTGGTGTTCAATTACAAGAGATTGATCGTAACCTCGCAGAAGCTTATAAATTACCAAAACCTGAAGGTGCTTTAATTACAGAAATTGCGCCAAATTCCCCAGCAGAGCGCGCTGGCTTAAAGCAAAATGATATTATTTTGAAATACAACGGAACTGCAATTTCAAGAACGAGTGAGCTATTAAATTACTTAAATAGAACACAGCCAAATCAAAAAATTCAGTTAGAAATCTTGCGCGATGAACGTGTACGTACGATTTCAGCAACACTTGCATCAGCACCAGATGAAACACCTGCACAAGCGCAAAATGTAAGTGAAGCTAAAAAACGCGGACCTACATTAGGTGTTGCGATACGCGAACTTGCACCTGTTGAAAAAACACGCCTTGGTGTTAAAGGTGGTGTCTACATTCAAGAGGTTGTACGCGGAGGTTTGGCGGCACAATCTCGTATTATGGCTGGTGATGTGATCACCTCGATTAATGGTAAGAATGTAAGTACAACACAAGATTTTGTGGAAGCGGTGGCTAATCTTAAAACGAATACAGTTGCACGAGTGGGTATCATCCGTGAAGGGCGAAATGCCATGATCGGATTAAGAATCAAATAAACATAAATTGAATAAAAGGCCTTGCGACAGCAAGGTCTTTTTTATTTAACCCTAAAATTATATTAAACTCTTTTCGAATGTTGATGATGAATACGCAATACAAGGGAATACAGTGAGTACAATCTTTGACCTTAAAATAAAAGCAACAGCACAAGACATTGATATTTTAGGTCATGTGAATAATGTGGTGTATGTAAAATGGATGCAAGATGTTGCAACAGCACATATCGAACAACTGGGTTTGGGGGTTGAGCAATATCTAGAACTCAAACATGCCATGGTTGCAGTTGAGCATCACATGAATTACAGAAAGGCGTGTTTTGAAAATGATGAAATTATTTTAAGAACTTGGCTTAATGATTTGAATGCGATGTATTCATTCCGTCAGTACGCTTTTTTTAGACCTTCAGACCAATCATTATTATTTCTGGGAAATACCAAATGGGCCTGTGTAGAGATTGCGACAGGCAGACCTAAACGATTATCGCCAACATTTACTCAAGCTTATCAGCCTATTTCTGAGGTATTAAATCCTTTGGATTTCACTCAAGATTATTCTTTACCCGCTAATTAAAGAATTGCTTGAGTCGGACGAATTAAATATTTCACCACATGGTGTTCATTATTATGAATACTTTGAAAAATCCATCTGCTATAATCGTCCGCAATTTGTTAAACAGCTTTTGCTATGTAGTTTTTATTTCATGCATAGCGCAATTTATTGTTCAAGGTAACCCATGGCGCAAGCTAAAAAATCCGTAAATATCAAAAATATACGTAACTTTTCGATCATTGCTCACATTGATCACGGGAAGTCAACTTTAGCTGACCGTTTTATTCAGACCTGTGGTGGTTTGCAAGATCGCGAAATGCAAGCGCAAGTTCTAGACTCAATGGAGCTTGAGCGTGAGCGCGGGATTACCATTAAAGCTGCATCTGTGACGCTTTATTATACACACCCAAATGGCGAAGAATATCAACTGAACTTTATTGATACACCTGGGCACGTTGACTTCTCATATGAGGTTTCGCGCTCGCTTGCTGCTTGTGAAGGTGCACTTTTAGTTGTTGACGCAGCTCAGGGTGTTGAAGCTCAGTCAGTTGCAAACTGTTATACAGCTATTGAGCAAGGTCTTGAGGTTCTTCCAGTACTTAATAAAATTGATTTACCTCAAGCTGAACCAGAGCGTGTTATTCAAGAAATTGAAGACATTATCGGAATTGAAGCAACTGAAGCACCTACGTGTTCAGCTAAAACTGGATTAGGAATCGAAGGTGTTTTAGAAACACTTGTGAATACCATTCCTGCTCCGACGGGTGACCGTGAAGCGCCGCTTCAAGCTTTAATTATTGACTCATGGTTTGACAACTATCTAGGTGTTGTATCCTTAGTTCGTATTAAGCAAGGTCGTGTGCGTAAAGGCGATAAAATGTTGATGAAATCAACAGGTCAAACGCACATCATTACCTCTGTCGGTATTTTCAATCCTAAACATACAGAAACTGATATTTTAGAAGCAGGTGAAGTCGGCTTTGTGATTGCTGGTATCAAAGATATTTTTGGTGCGCCAGTTGGTGATACGATTACACTTGCTACAACGCCGGAAGTAGAAACTTTACCTGGGTTCAAAAAAGTTAAACCACAGGTATATGCTGGTTTATTCCCAATTGATTCGAGTGAATTTGAACCTTTCCGTGAAGCATTACAAAAACTGCAAATTAACGATTCAGCATTATTCTTTGAACCTGAAAGTTCAGATGCATTAGGATTTGGTTTCCGTTGCGGTTTCTTGGGTATGCTGCACATGGAGATTGTTCAAGAGCGTTTAGAGCGTGAATATGATCTAGACCTGATTTCATCGGCACCGACTGTAATTTACGAAGCTGTCATGAAGAGTGGTGAGACAGTTTATATCGACAGTCCATCAAAAATGCCAGATGGATCTACTGTAGAAGACCTTCGTGAGCCGATCGCAGAATGTAATATCCTTGTGCCACAAGAATATCTTGGCAATGTAATGACGTTGTGTGTTGAACGACGTGGTGTTCAAAAAGATATGAAGTTTATGGCAAACCAAGTAGCCATTACATTTGAGATACCAATGGCTGAAGTCGTGATGGATTTCTTTGATAAATTGAAATCATGTTCACGTGGTTTTGCATCATTAGATTATAACTTCATCCGTTTTGAGTCTTCTTCTCTTGTAAAAGTAGATGTCTTGATCAATGGTGAAAAAGTTGATGCATTGGCAATGATTTGCCACCGTCAAGATGCGCGTCATCGTGGTATTGCACTTGTAGAAAAAATGAAAGATTTGATTCCTCGTCAAATGTTTGATGTGGCGATTCAAGCTGCGATTGGTGCTCAAATTATCGCGCGTTCAACAGTAAAAGCAATGCGTAAGAACGTATTGGCAAAATGTTATGGTGGTGACGTTTCACGTAAGAAGAAACTTCTCGCTAAACAGAAAGAAGGTAAGAAACGTATGAAGCAGGTGGGTAGTGTAGAGATCCCGCAAGAAGCTTTCTTAGCTGTTTTAAAAGTAGAGCGATAACAACAAGGAATATCCCATGGATTTTGATTTTAACCTCATTCTCGTACCTGCAACCCTAATCTTTTTTGGATTATGGTTGCTGGATAAATTGGTGCTCAAACAAAGAGCAACCAAAGGAAAAGGGAATGAAAATTTCATTATTACATGGGCATATGATTTTTGGCCTGTACTTGCAGTCGTGTTAGTGCTGCGTTCATTCTTCTTTGAACCTTATAATATTCCATCTGAATCCATGGTTCCAGCATTGGAAACGGGTGATTATATCTTGGTGAACAAATATCAATATGGTGTTCGTTTACCGATTAGTAACACCAAAGTGTTGAATGTCAATGAGCCTGAACGTGGTGATGTGGCGGTATTTAGATATCCACCAAACCCATCAATTAGCTATATCAAGCGTATTATTGGTTTACCTGGTGATCATATCGTTTTTGAGAATAATCAATTAACCATCAATGGTGAAAAAGTTGTAACGGAATCGGCTGAATTTAATCGTGAAAAAGATGTTTCAGACACGCCAAATTCAATTTATCATTATGAAACTTTAGGTGATCATAAGTATTTGGTTCGTAATTTGGAAGGTCAAAACCCGATTATTGCGCATTTCAATTATGCACAAACCAAAGAAGATCTTCCTTATGTTGCCACTGCGAATGATCGCTTTGTAAGAACAAATGGTCAAAGCTGGGAAGTAACTGTTCCGAAAGGATATTACTTTGCCATGGGTGACAACCGTGATCAGAGTGCTGATAGTCGAATCTGGGGATTCGTACCTGAGGCAAATTTAACAGGACAAGCAATTTATGTATGGATGCATAAAGAAGCTGGTTTGAAGTTGCCATCATTCAGTCGTAATGGTCAAATTCAGTAATCTTCAAATATATGGATAATAAAAAATGCGTAACACTCAACGTGGTGCATCGTATACAGCGATTTTATTAGGGGTAATTGTTGCGGCATTTGGACTTAAAGTGCTCGTAGCATTGTGGCAGCCTTATTGGGATGACCGACTAATCAATCAATTGATTGAAGAACAAGTTGCAATCAGCTCAAAGGCGACAACACCACAACAGTTTGCTTCAACAATGGGGCAGAAATTTAGCATGAACAATATCCGTGACATTGAGTTCAAAGATATTGCGACTGTCAAATCTAAACAAGGTTTACAAGTGACAAAGAAATATGAAGTAAGAAAGCCATTCTTATTTAATATTGATTTAGTCCTCACATTCGAGAAAAGTTTTGATCAAAGGTCAGTTCAAAGTAAGTGATTCTCGCTTACTGAGTCGCATCGGTTATCAGTTTAAGAAAATTGAATTACTTCAACTTGCATTGACACACCGATCGGTTAGCCATAAACATAACTATGAACGCCTAGAGTTTCTAGGCGATTCATTGTTAGGTATGATTATTGCCAATTACCTTTATCATGCTTATCCACATGAAAACGAAGGTCGTCTGACGCGTATGCGAGCTACTTTGGTTCGACAAGAAGCGTTAGGCAAAATTGCAACAGATTTGAAACTTAGTCAGAGTTTAATACTCAGTACTGGTGAATTAAAATCTGGTGGTCATCATAGAGAGTCGATACTCGCTGACACAGTCGAAGCGATTATTGGTGCAATCTATACTGATAGCCAAGATTTAAAGTTGTTAGAATCAATTGTGTTGAAATGGTATGAACCTTATTTAGATCATATTGAACCAACAGATCAATTGAAAGATCCTAAGTCCCGTTTACAAGAGTATCTTCAAGCTCGTAAAAAACCTCTCCCAGTGTATGAGGTTGTTGATATTCAGGGTGATGCACCCAACCAACATTTTAAAGTGGAATGTATGGTTGAAGGCTTGCCAAAATGTATGGGTGAGGGTTCAAGTCGTCGTTTTGCTGAGCAAGCAGTAGCGGCGGAAATTTTAAAATTTTTGGAGCAAAAGTCTTCATGACTACTCATTCCGATCACATCGATGCTGATCACGAGTCGCAAGACAGCGGCAATGATTTAATCAATCAATTTTTTAGTTCTCAAGGTACTACAATTCCCTCAGACTACAAAAGTGGCTTTGTAGCAATTGTAGGTCGTCCGAATGTAGGTAAATCTACATTAATGAACCATATTTTGGGTCAGAAGCTTTCGATTACGTCTCGTAAGCCTCAAACAACTCGACACAAGATTGTGGGTATTGATACGCGTGAGAAATCTCAGGCAGTATTTGTTGACACCCCTGGAATGCATAAGAAAGAAGTCCGTGCTATCAATAAAATGATGAATCGTGCAGCTCATTCAGCCTTGCGTGATGTAAATCTTGTACTGTTTGTTGTAGACGCTGACAAATGGACTCAAAATGATGAATTAGTCCTTGAGAAGCTCAAAAATGCCGAAATGCCTGTCATCTTGGTCATTAATAAATTGGACACATTTGAGAATAAAAATCAGGCATTACCACTAATTCAAGAACGTACTAAATTAATGAATTTTGCTGAGATCGTTCCGGTATCGGCATTGCGTGGCGCTAACCTTGATCATCTTCGTGATACGATCGAAAAATACTTACCGTTTCAACCACCATTGTATGCACTAGATCAACTCACAGATCGTTCTGAACGCTTCTTAGCTTCTGAAATTATTCGTGAAAAAATCATGCGTCAACTGGGTGAAGAGCTTCCATATGATTTAACGGTTCAAATTGAATCGTTTAAAACAGAAGAAGCGACTCTAAATGAGAAAACTGGTCGTCTGAAGCCCGCTTGTACCTATATTGATGCTACGATTTTTGTTGATCGCCCTGGGCAAAAAGCTATTGTCATCGGTGAAAAAGGATCAAAATTGAAAAAAATTGGTATGGATGCACGTGCTGATATGGAAAAAATGTTCGAAGAAAAGATCATGCTCACCCTTTGGGTTAAAGTCAAAGGCGGTTGGTCTGATGATGAGCGTGCATTAAAAAGCCTAGGATATAGTGATATCTAAGGATTAAACGGTTATAGGAGCTGATGATGATGAAGATGGTTGCGATAATTGTATGTGCTTTGGTTTTACAAGGTTGCATTCATAAAGTTGTCACAGTTCCTGTAAAAGTTGCGTATAAAACCACCAAAGGAGTCGTCAAAGGTACTGCAGCAGTAGTTGGGGCTGTTATTCCCGATGGTGATGACGATGATGAAAAAGAACTAAAGAAAGATAAATAATAAGATTAGTCGATGCGAAATGAACTTTTGCATGGATACTTAATCCATCATCGAAAGTATCGAGAGCGGAGTCATATTGTCCATTTATTCACTGAAGAGTATGGACGAGTTGACGGCATACTAAGACAACCTCCACCACCGCAATATCAGCCTATCGCACTCCAAGCGACAGGTAAGTCTGAATTAAAAAATTTCACAAAATTAGAAATTGTTAATCATCCTATTTTTTTTCATGGAGATGCATTCTTTTCAGGATTTTATTTAAATGAAATCTTATTGAGATTATGTCCATTAGAAGAGGCAATGCCAGATACTTTTGCACAGTACCACAAGACATTAGAAAGTTTACAAAAATTAGCTCAACATTCAAATCCTAACGAATTCTTGAAGCAAATTCTTCGTCAATTTGAATACGTACTTCTAGAAGAGCTTGGTTATGCGATTGATTACTCGATAGATGCACACCAAAATGAAATATTAACTTCACAAAAATATCAATTTCAATTAAATGAAGGATTCGTACCAGTTCATTATTTAAGCGCTGCTACATTGACAGGTGAGCAAATTCGAAGCATGTTAAATTATGAAAATGGTACAGATTTCAACGCTGAACAGTTACAATTACTGAATAAATTATATCGTCAAATGATTACTTCATTATTGGGTGATCGCCCACTAAAAAGTCGTCAATTGTGGATTCAAAACGCTCAATCAAAATCAAATTAGGAAAATGTTATGGCTGCATTGCTTGGTGTGAACATTGATCATGTTGCAACTCTAAGACAGGCTCGAGGCACACGCTATCCGGATCCAGTACAGGCAGCACTAATTTGTGAAGAGGCTGGGGCTGAAGGCATTACATTGCATTTACGTGAGGATCGTCGTCATATTCATGATGATGATGTCCGTCGCATGCGCCCTGTACTTAAAACACGCATGAACCTTGAAATGGCAGTGACAGATGAGATGGTGGCATTTGCTAAAGAAATAAAGCCGCATCACGTGTGTTTTGTGCCTGAAAAGCGTCAAGAAGTCACGACCGAAGGTGGCTTAGATGTTGTTGGTAATTTTGAGGCTGTTAAGTCTGCTACACAGGAATTAGCAGCGATTGGATGTGATGTATCGTTATTTATCGATGCTGATATTGAACAAATTGATGCTGCAATTGCCTGTGGTGCGCCAACTATTGAGATTCATACAGGTGCTTATGCAGATGCTGAAACAGAAGAAGCACAGCAGGTAGAGTTACAACGTATTATCCGTGGAACAGAATACGCTGCTGCTAAAGGTTTGGTCGTAAATGCTGGGCATGGACTTAATCTTGACAATGTTGCTCCTATTGCAGCAATTCCTCAAATACACGAATTGAATATTGGACATTCTCTGATTGCCGATGCTGTTTTCAAAGGACTTACGCAAGCAGTTCAAGATATGAAAGCAGCAATCAAAGCTGCACGATAAGATTGATGAGTACTATGTCAAATATTGATTATGATGAATTAATGAAGCCTGTCATAAGCTTCCTTGGTTGCGAAACTCCACAAGCTTGGTTAGATGAGGCTGTAAATAATCTTGATATTTTGATGCAAGATCATGCGAACTGTGAAAAGAAAGCAGCCAGTACAGCCATGAATCTCATGTTTAGATACAGCTTTTTTGTAGATTTACAAGTTAAGCTCGCTCAATTAGTGCGTGAGGAAATGCTGCATTATGAGCAGGTTTTAGAGTTTATGAACAAGCGCGGGCAGCAATGGGTCGGTTTAAGTGCTGGGCGTTATGCGGGTGGCTTACGCAAAGAAATTCGGACGTATGAACCAGAAGCGCTAATTGATGTTTTAATTATTGGTGCGTTTGTGGAAGCACGCTCATGTGAACGTTTTTATGCATTAGCGCCTAGAGTCGATGAGGAATTAGGGCGCTATTATCGCTACTTACTAAAATCTGAATCACGCCATTATGAGGATTATTTGGCTCTAGCTCTGGATGTGGCTAAAACTGCGAAATTGAAAGATCCTGAGGAGGATATTCAAAGTCGTATAGAGCACATTCGTGAAGTTGAAAAGCAACTCATCTTAACACCTGATGAAACCTTCCGTTTTCACAGTGGAGTTCCAGCAAAAGCAGCTTAAAATATGGTTGAGAAAATCCTCCCAAGTGGGGGATTTTTTTGGCATAAAAAAAAGCCCAAGTCTTAAACGCTTGGGCTTTTTTGTATTTGGCTCTCCAACCTGGGCTCGAACCAGGGACCTGCGGATTAACAGTCCGTCGCTCTACCGACTGAGCTATTGGAGAATCTGAATGCGATTATAAGGGGATTTAAGATTGGGTCAAGTGTAAATTGCCATACAATTGTCACTTTTGAGCCGCATGTTGTTTATTTGCTCAAATAAAATGTTTTTTTTAAATTTACTTGCCAATTTAGAATGAGCTTGTTAGATTTATTTAACAACAGAGCGCTTGAAACAGAGTTTTAAGCAGTGTGGATTTATACCAACTTGCCAGCACTAAATGGCTAAAATAGGAGAAAGCGAATGAATACGCTTACCATTTCTCAGATCTTTTCTAATCTTGAGTTCTATAAACAAAATTACCTGTCTATCTTGAATTCGCCTAGTTCTTATTTCATTGAAGTCGAGGGCGCGGTAATTGATGTATTTCCTTTTAAAAAACATCATCTGGTTTTGGGTGAGCTATTACAGCTGTGGTTTTCTGAAAAATGGTCTGTTGATTACGATCAATCATGCACGCTTGAACAATATTTGGCAGCAAATGACTTAACACTTAACATAAATAAACTCTATATCTACTCCATAAAAGGGAATGCCATTCTTGGCACGAATAAATCGTTTGCTTGGGTAAATGAGTCGAATGCGGTGAGCGAGATTTTATTAAAGTCACCACTTAAATATTATGTTGAATGCCTAAGTTGTTCTCGTCCTTCAAAGCATTTGTTTAATAAACAGCTTGCAGTTTAGGCAAATTTTCACAAGTCAAATCTGAAATTGTTGAATGAATTGATTTTTTTTAAATATAGTCCAAGTTAGCCTGTGTCATTTTATCTTCTTTAGTAGGGTGAATTGGTGTTTCTAGAAGTTTTTTTTTATTAATTAAATCCTATATTGTGGTTGCTTAGATCGGTTTTATCTTCTATATGATGGTGCAAAGCATATCTATAAATGGGATTTTTCAGTGATAAATATGATCTTTCAGAATGAGCTATCGATACTATGAATAGTGTTTAAATTTCAATATTTTCAATATTCTATTTGGATCACTGTTGGATCATGTTTGAGTTGCTTTTTAAAAAATCTCTGACTTTTATCCAATCCTAAAAGCACACTTTTTTCGCTTCAGTGAGAGAGCGTATTAACCAAAAGGTTTTATGTTGCGTATTGGGTTATGTAGGTGCATGAAGGGGTTTAGATTTAATAAAAAAAAACCCGCGAAAATCGCGGGTTTTTGATCTGATTAATTTATCAGATTATTTTTCAGCTGCGATAGAAGCAATTGCTGCATCTACGCCTTCGATTGAGTCAGCTGCTTTTTTGATACGTGCAAGCGCATCAACCAATACTTCATCTGCTGTTGCATATGAAATACGCATATAACCGCCTAAACCGAATGCATCACCAGGAACAACCGCAACACCAGTTTCTTCCAATAACCATGCAGAGAATTCTGTGCAAGATTTTAAACCTTTTGCACGGATCAATGGACGAATGTTTGCATAAGCATAGAATGCACCGTCAGCAGGTAAGCATGTAATGCCTTTGATATCATTCAAGCCATTAACAACCAAATCATGACGGCGTTTGAAAGCTTCAATCATTGGTTTAAGTACATCTTGAGGACCATTCAATGCAGCTTCTGCCGCAACTTGCGAAATTGAAGTTGGGTTAGAAGTAGATTGTGATTGAATTTTCTTCATTGCGCCGATTAATTTAGCAGGACCTGCTGCATAGCCGATACGCCAACCTGTCATTGCATATGCTTTAGATACACCGTTGAGAACGATTACGCGATCGTAAAGATCTGGTGCAACTGTAGCAATGTTATAAAACTCGTCGTCCCAACGAATTGGTTCGTACATATCATCAGAAGCAACATATACTTCAGGATATTTACGGAGAACTTCAGCTAATGCTTCTAATTCTTCTTTGGTATAAATCATACCTGTTGGGTTAGAAGGGCTGTTTAAAACAACTAGGCGAGTTTTATCAGTAATTGCAGCTTCTAATTGAGCTGGTGTGATTTTGAAACGTTGTTCTTCACCACATTTAACAATAACTGGCACACCTTCTGCGATGATCACCATATCTGGATAGCTTACCCAGAATGGAGCAGGGATGATTACTTCATCGCCTTTATTTAACAATGCAAGCGCAAGGTTAAAGAATGATTGCTTACCGCCACAAGAAACGAGAATCTGGTTAGCAGCATAATCAAGGTTATTATCACGTTTTAATTTAGCGATAATTGCTTTTTTAAGACCTGGCGTACCGTCAACTGCGGTGTATTTAGTAAAACCGTTGTTAATCGCTGCAATTGCTGCATCTTTGATGTGTTGTGGTGTATCGAAATCCGGTTCACCTGCACCTAAACCAATAACGTTTTTACCAGCAGCTTTAAGTTCTGCAGCTTTATTGGTCACAGCAAGCGTTGGGGACGGTTTGATGGCATTGACACGATCAGAGAGACGTACGTCCACGGCAGTATTCCTTCTTATAGGGATTAAAAAATAAAAAGCACACTATCTTAGCTTAAATTGAATGTTTTAGTCGTCCAATATCTAGGCAAATTAGCAAAAAATCACGAAATTCATCGAATTTTAATGCAATGATACATATCCATATTAAACAACGTGGGTCGCATAAAAAAACAAATTTCCGTACAATAGCGTTAGATTGAAATGAGTGGTCTCAAATGAGTTCGGAAAATTCTCCCAAAAAGAAGCCTGTAGTGAATCTTCCATTTCCTATCAAGCAAGTGAATGACGCAAAGCAAGCTGATGAAGAAATCGAAGATCTACGTCCAAAGCCTCAGCGCTATGCTGATCGCACATGGATGCCGCCACGTGGTACACGTCGCTCAATGGGTAAAAGATAAAAAAATAGGTGCTTTAAGCACCTATTTTTTTGCGGGAAAGAATTACACGTAACTTAAGCTTTGATCTAGAGTCAGTAAGTTGAATGTAGAACCGTCTTTAAATACGATTGATTCAACTTGATGTGCTTCACCTTTTGCCCAATCTTTAATAGTGATTTGATCAGAAGAATCTTTAAGTTTGATGATACGATCATTCCCAGAGTCTTGAACGAGTAAATCATCAATTGAGATACCAGCACCAAATTGAATGGTATCTTGACCACCTTTTTCATAGATTGTATCTACTCCAAAGCCTTGATCAAAATAGTATGTCTCGTTACCAAGATCGCCATACAATTTGTCATTACCAATACCACCATTTAAGATGTTAATTAGACCCCCGTTTGCGATTAAGGTGTCATCTCCAGCGAGGCCTTTTAATTCGTTATTTACGAATTTGCTACCTGTGATAATGTTGTCAGATTGGTTACCCGTACCACTTTGTTGAATTTCTGATCCAGCAATCAAAAGTTCTTTGATTGGATTGATCAGCGTAAGGTTTTCAACATTTTCAGTTAATTGATACTGATCTGCAGAACTTATGACGGTGTCTGTACCTTCATAGTTGTGTTCAAGTACGAAATCATATTTTGATTGCACATAATAGGTATCGTCACCACGACCACCTACAAGGACATTGATGCCTTCACCACCTTTAAGAATGTCATTGCCCCAACCACCAAAGAGCAAGTCATCACCTTTACCACCTACAAGCGTATCATTGCCGACACCGCCTTTAATGATGTCATTACCATCTTTACCATTTAAGGTACGTCCTAAAACTGAGTAAGTGGTAATAATGTTGATGTTAGGGTTAAATAAGTTTGTCGCTACTGCTACAGAACCAGCTAAATCACCTGCATATGCGTAAGCAAGTTGAGTCAATGTATTTACAAGTTGATCACGTGAAGAGAAGCCATCATCAAATATTTCACCTTTGATGAATTGTCCAACGAAGTTTAAGCCCTCAGTCACGATTTGATTCACAACATCAAAGATACTCGCACCAGCTTTTAAGTTCGCTTTAACCACATCACCTAATAGCTCTAAATACCAAGTAAACGGACGGCTATCACCACCGTTCAATTGTGAAGTATCCACACCTAAATAGTGATCAAGAATACTTAATGGTGTGATACCTGTCCAATCACCTAGCTCGCCACCCAAGTTTTCAAGAGCTTGAGTTGCATCCATAAGTACCAATCCAAACTTACCATCAGAGCTTGGTAAATATCCTGCTGGAACAACAGTCTCGCCATCAGCATTTTTAACGCCATTCAAGAAATTGTCAGCTAAAGTTTTGATCAATACATTTGATGCTTGCCAGAATTGTTCATCCGTAATATAGATGCCTTTATCTGCGAGTGATTTACCTGTTCCTAAGCGAACGTATTGATAAAGGAAGCTCTGAGGATCAGCTATTGCAACAGCTTCAGCAACTTTTAACCAGTTTTTAGTACCCTGATCAACTGCATCATTTGATGCTAAATCTTCTTTGATCACGGTATAAATAGGGCGCCAGAAATTTTTACCTTGTAAAGAACCAGTTGAGATAAACTTGTTATATAGTTCTTGAACTTGTTTAAATGCAGATTCACTTACACGGTAACTTAATTGATTGTCAATTTTGTAGAATTTAGGACGACCGTCATCTGATGGATTAGATTGATCTGGTTGTTTTGGTTGCCCCCATTCTCGATCAAAATGTGAGTCTGAAGGTGGAAGAGTGGCACCAATATCCTTACCAATATTTACGATAATGTCTGAAATTTGATCAATGATTGCATCACCGGCTTTATGAATTTCTTCGAAACCAGGAATGAATTTATCACCAACTTTAACCAATGGCGCAACGCTATCTAATAAATCATTCACGATGCCATCTTTGCCGATAATCAAATTACCAATTAGTTCACTTGGAATTTTTAAAATTGAATCAAGGCTAAGTTCGCCATCTTTCCATTCATTTTTGTGGTGTGTATCTTTTGCTTCTACATTTGAGCCGAGGGCCTCACCAGCACCACTGAGTAAATTCGATGCTGCATCGATAATGCGGTCACCTAACTCATGAACAACTTCAAATGGTTTACCAAGTAGAGCATTACCTGCTAGGCCAATAGGCGAAGCCACATCTAAAACTGTATTGACTAAATTTGCTGTCGTGACTAAACCATTACCTAGTAACTGAGCTGGAATAGAAAGTACTGAGCTAAATTTGAAATCAGGAACATAATCGAAAATAGGTTCAAGTGCATTTTCAACTTGATTTGCAACTGTATTCACAATTGATTTTAGGTTTTCAGTAGCTGATGGAAGCTCTTGAGACCATTCATTATCATAATGAGTATCTTTAGGTTCAATTGTCCCGCCAATCGCTGAGCCAATGTCATTAGCCACATCAGAGACAGCATCAATAATCGTATCACCAGCTTTATGAACAACATCAAAACCAGGGATAAGCGCATTTCCTGCAATAGCAATCGGTGCAGCAGCATCAAGAATATCATTGGCAATATTGGTTGCACCGATAATGGTGTTTCCAATTAAATCCTCAGGAAGGCTTAAAATGTTATCTAAGCTGAGTTCTTTGTCTTCCCACTCATTTTTATGATGAGTGTCATTCGGTTCGATGGTTGCACCAAGTGCTTTACCCACTGAATTCACTGCATCTGAAGCTGCATCAATAATTTTATCACCAAGTTCGTGCACTGCTTCGAAAGGTTTGCCAAGTAAAGCATTACCTGCTAAACCAATAGGAGATACTACATCAAGAACAGTATTCACAGCATTGGTGGCAGCGATTAGACCATTACCAACGAGTTGAGCTGGAATTGAGAGAACTGAACTTAATTTAAAGTTAGGTAAGTAATCGAATGATTTATAATTGAACAAAGCCATTGTTATAGTCTCTTATAAAAATAAAGTGTTTTTAATCATTGTTTGTGATTAAAGTGTGATGAGAATCACATTTTATTAATTTAAAATCAATTGCTTTTGTTAGACAAGATCATGAATTTTTTGTCATAATTTAATGAAAAATATAGTAAAGCTTATATGAGAACTGAATAAGATTGATTTTTTTCAAAAAAAAACACCAGTGCAATGACTAGTGTTTCAAGGGCAAATAAAATGTATGATCTAAAAATATAAATATTGTAAACTATTGATTTTTATTGGATAAATATTTGTAGTATTGTCTCTTGTGATCATACATGGATTGATCTGCACGCTTTAACATATCCTCAATTGTTTCATTCTCAAGGCTTGTAGCAAATCCCATTGATGCACTGATGATATGGTTAGAATAATATTGATTATCGATATTCAATAATTCTTGAATGGTCAAAATCGTCGACTGAACGGTAGTTTCATTTGCACCTTGCATCAGGATAACAAATTCATCACCTCCAATTCGAGAGGCTGTATAACTGGTATTGTGAATCGTTCTACTTAAGATATTACCCATTCTGCGTAAAATCTCATCACCTACATCATGACCAAATTGATCATTAATCGGTTTAAGGCCATTCATATCTAGAAAAATTGCAGAAACTGGGCGAATAAGTGCGCGTTCCAATCGATGGATTTCTTCAGTGTAGAACGAGCGATTTTTGAGTTTTGTTAAAACGTCGTGTTTACCTAAATATTCTAAATAGCTCTCAGCTTTTTTTCGCGCTGTAATGTCCGTTAGGGCAAGTTGTACAAGTCCCCAATCTTCTTCATAACCTGGAAACACAGTGAATTGAAGTAAAACATATCGAATTGAACCATCCAAAGCATAGTTGATCGCTTCACGACTATGATGAATTTTCCCATTCCATAGTTCGATCAATTGTTCCTTAAAAGTTTGATGCATTTCTTTCGAGAAAACTTTTTTTAGATTTTGAAATAAATCTGATTTCGTCGATGCCTTGAACAAATCCAATGTTGCTTGGTTGACGTCTAGTAATACAATGTCTTCAATGCATTGTTTTACGAAATCCTGATGGACATCTAAAAAAATTCTGAAATCATCAATACCAATTGATTTAAGATGATCGAGTCTTAATTTAATGCGACTAAAGTCTTCAACCCATAATGATGTGGGTGAATAACTAAATCTTGCTTCAGCTAATCGACGATTTTTTTCTTCTAAACGCCGAGCTTGCATATAACCACTAATATCTTCTGTAGTAAGCAAAATACGGTCTAAACTTTGTTCCGAACCAGGTAAAACGACAGCTCGCAGTTTTATGTCTAAGGGTTGACCACTCAGGGTGAAATTAGTGGTTGTACTTGTAAACTCTAATTCACCCTTCCAAAGTGCAACTAATTCCGCTACATGTGCATCAAACATTTGATGTTGGAAAATGGTGCTTAAATTTTGTGTGAGATGTTTAAGGCTTTGTGCTTCAAAAAGATCGAGAGTTTTTTGATTTACTTTAACAATCTTAATTTGATGTGCGCATAAAGTCACAAGATCTGGATTTTGCTGCAGATGTAAAGCTAAATCAGTGACCCCATCACTACGCCATTGGTTAAAGATGGTTTGAATGGCACTAAAATCTTCCAACCACATTGGGATAGGAGATAAATCAAAAATTGATGAATCAAGTATCTCCATAACTATCCTTGAACTTTTCTTTTAAAACAATAAATTGTGGATAATATAGCACTAAATTATTTTGATATAAAATTCAAATTTTTTATTATTTACGTGATTTAAGACACTTTTTTAAGCTAAGCTAACATTGAGCTAAATCCTATGCTTAATTCGTTAGATTTTTATTTTGGTAAAAATGATGCTTGTTAATATACATGCATTTATCTGCACGGCGTAACATATCTTCTAAGGTTTCTCCTTTAAGTCTTGTGGCATGTCCGAGTGAAACGCTGATAGAAAGATGAGGGTGATCTAGATTATGTTGATGTATTTGACTTTCAAGATCATGAACTAGGATTTTAACTTGCTCAACATCGGCATGAGGCATTAACAATACAAATTCATCACCACCTATCCTAGAAATTGAAAAATCTTTTTTGTGGGTGACAAATTGAAGAATTTCGGCAAAGTTTTTTAGATACTGATCACCGACATCATGTCCGAACTGATCATTGATGATTTTTAAACCGTTCATGTCAATGTAAATACAAGACACTGGATAGAGATCAAGTTGCTCAATCCGTTCAATTTCTTCATTAAAAAAAGTTCTGTTATGTAAATCCGTTAAAATGTCATGTTGACCCAAATAATGTAAGTGATTTTCTAATTTTTTTCGCTCAGTGATATCTGTAAGGGCGACTTGTATCACCGCCCAATCATCTAAATTATGTGGAAAAATATTTAATTGTTCTAAAACGAAGATTTGTTCTCCATTCGCGTTGTAGAAACTACTTTCTCGCTGTTGATATTCTTCATGATTCCACAATTGTAGTAACTGGCTTTTAAAATTTTCCAAACGTTTAATATCAAATAAATCATGAGAATGATGTAAAAATTGAGATTTATCTTTCACAGCAAAAAGTTTGAGCGCCGCTTCATTGACATCAATGAAATTTATTTGCTCAAAGCATTCCACAACAAATTCTGGATGTTGATGAATGTGTTGGTCTAAATTCTCAATGTTTTGCAAACGGAGCAGCTCAAATCTTTTTTTAATTTGGCTAAAATCCATGATCCATAGTGCTGTTGGATTATAAGTAAATAAAGATTCGGCAAAATGACGTGCTTTTTGATATTGGGAAATATCTTCGGTGGTCATGAGTAGGCATTTCCAATTATCCTCATAACCTTTTAATTTCATACCGCGTAATTGAACATCTAAACGCTTTCCATTGGTCGTATAATTGATCACTGGAATATGATGTTCAGTATTTTTCCAAAGTGATACGAAAAATTGGATTTGGAAAGTGCTGACTTCAGGATGAAGGAACTTCTGAAAACTTTCTAAAATTTCTTCTAAGTTTTTTGCTTCATACAGTTTAAGCGTACTTTGGTTAACACGTAAGGTATGAATCGTACTCAAGCAAAGGTGGAGACGACTGTGATCCTCCATCAAATATGCTTCAATATCTTCAATACCTTCAGCAGTCCATTGTTCAAAAATTTGTTTAACACCGCTGAAGTCTTGTAGCCACATCGCAATTGGAGATAAATCAAAGATGGTCAGATCTAAATGATCCATAGATGCGAGCCTTGGTGTTTAAAATTCATTCATTTATACAATATAAGTGAATGAATCTTATAAAATCAACATCTTATTAAACTGATTTTTTTGCTCGATGCTCAGGTTTTGGCGCAGAAATTGACTTAAGCCCTTGCCAAACATCAACAAAATCTTGTTCATTCATTTGGTAGAGTTCAAGTAAAGCCAATACCACACCACCCATCATGAATGCACGATCGGACTTAGGTTCATATTGGAAGGTTTGATCTTTTAGATGATAGAGGATATCTTCGATTTCAAATATGCGTTCACGTCCATTACTGTCCACGGGGAACATCGGCGTTTCGATCAAAATATTGGCTAGTTTCTTTTCAGATTCATTTAAATTAAGTTGCTCAAATGCCGTTTCTAAAGAATCTGCGAACAGTAGTTCGGAAGAAAAAATGGCATGTAATAAAGGTTGGCTTAATTTAGGAAAGGTTCGTTCAACGAAAGGTTTAAATGAAATCGGGAAAATCACATTTTTTGATATACCTTTGAACATGGGTGCTATTTCAGCAACTTTGTAACCTGCTACACCACAACCAACGGCTGTAATAAAATACTTAATCTTGGGGTGGTTTTTTGTATAGATCTTAAAATCATTGATGTAGTGTTCAATCTGGGATAGAGGCATTTGTTGCAAATGCTCATTCATGGTGGGTATTGCATAGCTCTGTCCAGCCCAGCCGCGGCCAGCACCTTTAACCGCACCGAAATGTTGAAGTGCAATTTTTGCAGCACCACCTGCATGCGTGCCTGCTAAATTACTACCAAATACAAATACTGTATCTTCATTTAAACTGTTGATAATCGTTTCATCGTGATATTGGTAAGTCATAGTTTTTTACATCAACATGCAATTTAAGTTCATGGTGCAATTGATTGCTGTAAGGGTCAAGTAAAATTGATTGAATTTATGGTTTTCACCCTCATCATCAGATGAGTAAATCATAAAGATTTGAGCAAGCAAGCCATGCATTACCAGTGTTATTGCATATTTTTATCATCTGTATAGCGAGAATTATCGAGTGAGTGACAGTCGTCCATTTGAATTAGTAACTAATTACGAGCCTGCAGGAGATCAACCTCAAGCAATTGAGAAACTTGTTAAAGGAGTACAACAAGGTTTTAAGGATCAATTGCTATTAGGGGTAACAGGCTCTGGTAAGACCTATACGATGGCGAATGTGATTATGCAATTACAACGTCCTACTATTGTAATGGCACACAACAAAACCCTTGCGGCTCAACTCTATGGAGAATTTAAAGCTTTTTTTCCACATAATGCTGTTGAGTATTTTGTAAGTTATTACGATTACTATCAGCCAGAAGCATACGTACCATCATCTGATACTTTTATTGAGAAGGATTCTGCTATTAATGATCACATCGATCAGATGCGGTTGTCCGCAACGCGTGCTTTGCTTGAGCGTAAGGATGCCATTATCGTTGCTTCGGTGTCCGCCATTTATGGTTTAGGTGATCCTAACGCATATATGAATATGCTCTTACATATTGTGACAGGTGATCGAGTCAGCCGTGATGAGTTGATTCGTCGATTGGTAGAAATGCAATATACGCGTAATGAACTCGAATTTTTACGAGGTACTTATCGAATTCGTGGAGAAATTCTTGATATTTTCCCCGCAGAGTCAGAACAAAATGCAGTGCGGATTGAGCTATTTGATGATGAAGTGGATTCGATCCGCTGGTTTGATCCTTTGACTGGAAAAATGATTCGTAAAGTCCCACGAATCACGATTTATCCTAAAAGTCACTATGTGACGCCTAAAGATAACTTGCAGCGTGCCATCGAAACGATTCGTGAAGAACTCAAAGAGCGCTTGGCATATTTCAGAGCTGAAGATAAATTGCTTGAAGCTCAACGTATCGAACAGCGTACTCGATATGACCTTGAGATGATGCAACAGCTTGGTTATACCAATGGTATTGAGAATTACTCGAGACATTTATCAGGTCGACCAGCTGGAGAGGCCCCGCCAACGCTTTTCGACTACTTGCCTGAGGATGCATTACTTATTATTGATGAATCGCATGTTACGGTTCCTCAAATTGGTGCGATGTATAAAGGAGATCGATCACGTAAAGAAAATCTAGTGAATTATGGTTTCCGCTTGCCAAGTGCATTGGATAATCGACCAATGAAGTTTGAAGAGTGGGAACGTATTATTCCTACTACAATTTATGTCAGTGCGACGCCTGCCAATTATGAATTAGAAAAATCAGAACAAATTGCCGAGCAGGTGGTGCGTCCAACAGGTTTGATTGACCCCGTTATTGAGATTCGTCCAGTATTGACTCAGGTGGACGATGTCCTTTCGGAGATTAATCAACGTAAAGATAAAAATGAACGTGTCTTGGTCACAACGTTAACCAAACGCATGGCTGAAGATTTGACGTCATATTTAAAAGAGTACGGGATCAAAGTGGCTTATCTGCACTCTGATATCGATACTGTTGAACGTGTGAAGATCATTCATGAATTACGAACAGGTGTCTACGATGCATTGATTGGAATTAACTTACTCCGTGAAGGTTTAGACATGCCTGAGGTATCTTTAGTCGCAATTTTAGATGCCGACAAAGAAGGCTTTTTACGCTCAGAACGTTCACTTATCCAAACCATTGGTCGTGCTGCTCGAAATGTTGAAGGAAAGGCTATTTTATATGCAGATCGGATTACGGATTCAATGCAAAAAGCAATTGATGAAACGGAGCGTCGCCGTACCAAACAAATTAATTTTAACTTAGAACATGGCATCACTCCGCGTTCAGCAGTCCGCCAAGTCATCAAAGAAATTGATACTGGTGAAGAGTATGATGATGAGTCAATTGATGAGAGTGTATCGGGACAAGCACGTGCATTAAGTGCGGATGAGCGCCATATAGTTTCCGATCCAAAACTATTGGCAAAACATTTGGCTAAATTAGAGAAGGAAATGCTCAAAGCTTCGAAAGAGCTTCAGTTTGAGCAAGCAGCGCGTTTCCGTGATGAGATCGTGCGTTTAAAAGCACAGTTAATTCAGTGATTTAATTTACAGAAAACACTGTAAAATCATCACATAACGTAACATTAAGCCGAAAAATAACCGTTATTGTTGAAGAGTAAATTAATACTCACAAACAAATTCAATAAATAGGGGTTATTTAGATGATCAAGAATCTCCCATCAGCTGGTTTCAATGTTAGCAAGATTGTATTGGGTGGTGCCTTATTGGTTGGTTTAGGGGCAGCAACGATGGTTTATGCTCAGGACAAGCCACTCAATACTGTTGAAAAAGTTGAACTCGATAAATACTTAGGTGTTTGGTATGAAGTAGCACGTAAGCCACTTTATTTCCAAAACAAGTGTGATCGTGATGTGACTGCGACATATACATTAAATGAAAATGGTAATGTCAATGTTGATAACCGTTGTTTTACTGCTGACGGTAAAGTTACTCAGTCAGTGGGTGAGGCATTTGTACAAAATCAGCCATTTAATACAAAATTGAAAGTTAGTTTCTTGCCGAGTGCTATTCGATGGTTACCAGTTGGTCGTGGAGATTATTGGGTGCTGAAACTGGATGAGGATTATCAAACTGTACTTGTGGGTGAGCCTAAACGTAAGTATATGTGGGTGCTTTCTCGCACGCATAATCCTGATCAAGCAGTTGTGAATGAGTATCTTGATTATGCTAAATCCGTTGGTTATGACTTAAGCGATGTGATACGTACAAAGCAAACGGGTCAAGCACCTGGTTCAACAAAATAATGTTGAAAATGATGAGAACCACGCTAAGGCGTGGTTTTTTTATGCATCAACATCTATTGCTACGAATTCTAGCTATAATATCGTTTGGTAAAATTTAGGTTCAGATATGTTAAAAGGTATAGCATTGTCAGTTATGGCATCAGTGACATTTGGGGTGCTATATTTTTATACGTATTTTCTTAGACCACTAGACAGCGAGCAAACCTTTGCTTGGCGAATGTTAGCCACGTTACCTTTCTTAACGCTGTTTATGTGGTGGTCGGGTGATCTAAAATATGTTCGAGAAATTTATAATAAAATTTGCAAACAACCATCTATTTTAATTTGGCTCTTGATCAGTTCATTTTTGTGTACAACTCAACTCTGGTTATTTTTGTGGGGGCCAATCAATGGTCGGGGGCTTGAGGTTTCTTTAGGATATTTTTTGTTGCCTCTGGTGATGGTTCTCTTTGGTTGCGTTCTTTACAAAGAAAAGCTCTCAAAGTGGCAAATTGCAGCTGTGTTTTTTGCAATTCTTGGTGTCAGCCATGAAATCTGGCGCATCGGTACTGTGGCATGGGAGACCATGTATGTTGCTGTGGCTTATCCGATCTACTTTTTTTTAAGAAGAAAATTTGGAACAGATCATTTAGGTGGATTCTGGTGGGATTTATTGCTGGTGATTCCAGTTGCTATTTTTCTAGCATTTTTTTATTCAAACACATTGCCCCTGATTATTGAGTTTAAATATCTCATTTTAGCCGTACTAGGTTTAGGTTGCTTAAGTGCCTTAGGGCTTGGAAGTTACATCTTGGCGAGCAGATATCTTCCATTTGTGATTTTTGGGTTATTGAGTTATTTAGAGCCGATTTTGTTGGCAGGAGCATCAATGGCAATGGGTGAACGCGTGGAAGCAGGAGAATGGTTGACTTATATTCCAATTTGGTTTGCTGTATTGCTCCTTATTTTGGAGGGTGCAATTTATCTCTATCGTCAAAGAAGAACTGAAAAGTTACTTCAATATCAACATAAGAAACTACAATCGCGTCTAGCCCAAAATGATGAGCACTAAGTTTCATATCATTACATAAGGATGAGTTGTACATAAGAGTTTTTGACTGAATGATAAGAATAATTACTTATTCTTTAAAAATATTTGTGACACAATTAACTAAAATATAAAAATGTGATAAATTTATTAAATCAATAATAATTCTAATTTAACAATCATGATTCAGTACCAAACAAGAGCAGCATTATTACAGATGGAGCCTAGTCTGGATTTAAACTGGCAAAGACTCTTAGAGCGTATATTTCAACATTCTGATAGTGATGTTCGCGAAGAAATTGATCGTCAAATTCTAAAACCTAAAGATATATTTTGGAATCGTGTGAATAACACGTTCGAATATAAAGTCACGACGTCGCTGGGAATTTTAAAGCACAGTTTTTCTAGTGAAAGAATGCGCTCCATTGCAGCAAAGTTATGTCAATCTATCCAATGGTTGAAGGAGATGACGGATTGCGTACAAGTGGCGGACTATTTGGAAAATGCGCTGTATCAAATTGACCAGATTGCTGTTGAGGACAATTTAAAATTACAACGCGAAAAAATGTTAATGCGTCGGGTTTTTTTGCAAGATGTTGCTAAGTTAATTCGTGAATTAAATCTTGAAACACCAGTTGGAGCTCGTCAGTTAACTTCAGCTCAGATTAAGAGCTTTATGATAGAAGTATTTATTAAGCAACAATTATTGGGGTATTGGTTTAAACCCCTTCTACCTAGAAGCTCATCGATCATGGAGCATCCTTTTTTTGCACAATGGTTGCTGAAAGAACAGTCCATTCGACACTTTGATATTGTTAAAACCTCTGAATTTCTATTCGTCATCGCACCAACCAGTCAGTTTGAACAGAATCCATTTTCGATCCGTCGTTTTTTATTTGAAGATCGAATGGAATACAACCAGCAAATTTATCTCAATGGGTTGGTTTTGGATATGCGCCGTTACAATGAAGAGGGGTATATCAAACAGTTTATGGAACACGTGCAGATGATGGTTACTATTCAGCATCAAGTGCATAAAGATGTCATTCAAATTGTGCAAGAATTTGAAGATGTTGCTGAACAGAAGATATTACCGCTTTTGACACAAAATTTAGGGATGGCTGGAAGTAATAGTGATTTTGTAGCCAAACAGCATTTACGGAAGATTGAGCAAGCATTGACTGTCGAATTGCTACAACCTCTCGTGGTGGCTTTAGAACAGCATTTATCACATATTGAAGAATATGAGCATCTGTTTAAAAGTGTGCATCGCATATTTTCAGATATTCTGGCGAATTATAAAGATTTTAAACAACAGCCTTCATTATTTTTTAATTCCTCAGTTCAATTGTTTGAATACAAGTTGTTAGCCTATTTAAAACTACTTGAAAAGCGTAAAGATGAAATATTTGTACCATTGAATATGTATGAGCGTGGAGTCATGCATGAGCGCTCCAAGAAACCGTTAAATGCATTACAAGAAGATTTAAGCCAACATATTCAAGATTACCGAGAAATGCTGTCTCATACGATGCGTTTGAAACGAGATTATGCTGAAGTTCAAGGCTCATTTTTAAAAAGAATGGTGGCTGGAGAAAAGTTAGAAAAAGAACTTCAACAAACTTCATTGGCCATGGTGAAAATCAAGAAGCAGGCTTATCTAGATATTTTAAGTGTGCCTAAAAACTATCGAAAATATAGTGTATTTATTGAATTTGAAAGTTTTTCAGCTACAAGTGAGTTTGAACGACATTATGCATTCCCTTCGGGGCAAAATGGTTTAACTAAGCTTCCAGTATTGGTCAAACTCCCAGAAAACTTAGAAGATTTTAATTTAGAAGATTTAAATATGATGTTGAGTCAGGATATTTCGGCTTCACCAGTATTTAGTTGAACAGGATGTAACTCAGTGACGAAATTGGATTTGTAGGCTTAATGATCAGTATTTGATATCTAAATGAAATCATTTATCCAAAAAATTATTTTGTAATTCAATTGCTAAAATATATTTTTTACAAAGAGAAAATTGCTTTAGTAAAAAATAAAACGAGTTTTCATTTCAACTCTGAGTTAATTCCTTTACAATTATGGGGTTTTGAAATTTATGCTTAGATTTACAATTAATTAGAGGACGTATCTGTGAGCAAAGACACTATCGTTGCCCTACATGCAGAGCACCAAGGTCGCTGGAAAAACCGTGAAGAACTCGCGGAACGTATGATTGCCCTTGTTGGTCAGTTATACCGTGAAAAAAACATCGTAGCTACAGTATACGGTCGCTCTTTAATTAACCGCTCGGTTATCCAAATTCTTAAAGCTCATCGTCGTACACGTGTTTTAGACGTTGAACTTTCTGCTGTAGATACTTTCCCAATCCTCGAAGCATTGGTTAAAGTACAAAATATCGGCACAGCTGAAATCGATTTAGGCAAACTTGCTGTAGAATTTAAAGCAAAAGGTGGCGATGTAGATGCATTCGTTGCTGACGCTGTTAAATCACTACAAGGCAATGCTGCATCTGTTGAGCATAAAGATGTTGTGCTTTATGGTTTTGGTCGTATTGGTCGTATCCTTGCACGTCTTATGATTGGTCAGTCTGGTCTTGGTCGTGGTCTAAATCTTAAAGCGATTGTTGTTCGTAAATCATCAGATGGTGATTTAGAGAAACGTGCTTCTTTACTTCGTCGTGACTCTATTCATGGTCCATTTGCAGGTACGATTTCTGTAGATGAAGAGAACGAAGCAATTATTGCGAATGGTCAATTCATCAAAGTGATCTATGCATCTAATCCATCAGAAGTGGATTACACTGCATATGGTATTGAAAATGCATTGGTGATTGACAACACTGGTAAATGGCGTGACGCTGAAGGTCTTGCTCAGCACCTTAAATGCCCAGGCGCTGCACGTGTAATTTTAACTGCACCTGGTAAAGGTGATATGAAGAACGTTGTGTTTGGTGTTAACCAAGCTGACATTCTTGATGAAGATACAATCATCTCTGCTGCAAGCTGTACTACAAACGCGATTACACCGACGTTGAAAGTACTTCATGACAAATATACAGTGATTAATGGTCACGTTGAAACAGTTCACTCATTCACGAATGACCAAAACTTGATCGACAACTACCATAAAGCTGACCGTCGTGGCCGTGCTGCAACGTTGAACATGGTGATCACTGAAACGGGTGCTGCTAAAGCAGTTGCTAAAGCACTTCCAGCGCTTAAAGGCAAATTAACTGGTAACTCTGTACGTGTTCCAACACCTAACGTGTCTTTAGCAATCCTTAATCTGACTTTAGATAAAGAAGTTGATCGTGATGAAGTGAACGAATATATTCGTCAAATTTCTATCAACTCTAATCTACAAGGTCAAATTGGTTATACAAACTCTACTGAAGTTGTATCATCTGACTTTATCGGTTCACGCACTGCAGGTGTTTTTGATGCGCAAGCAACAATTACGTCTGGTAACCGTTTAACAGCATATGTATGGTACGACAACGAAGTAGGTTATAGCTGCCAAGTTCTGCGTATTGCTGAACAAATGGGCGGCGTAAGCTATCCAAAAGTTCCTGCTGAAACAAATGCATAATTTGTAAGACATAAAAAGAGCCTCTTTCGAGGCTCTTTTTTATTTGCCTAAATTTACGTAATTAAGACTTTAGAGCAATATGGTTTCTTCAAAATAAGTGGTTTAATATTGAAAAATTGTGTATTTGTTCACATAAAATATGGATTGTGAGCAGGTGATTAAAAAAATAAGTGTTAAAGGATTATATTTTTGCGCATCAAATATCTTGTCATTGGCTTCGTGCTGATTGCTTTGGCTGCCGCGAGTGGTATAGCAATTGCCTTATGGGTTTTTCAACATTTTAAAATTTACATTCCACTTGAAGATCAAGCCGTGAATATTGATCTTCAAGAGCCATTGCAAGCGAAAGTTCAAATCCATGATGCTTTGGATGTGAATGTGACAGGTCGTGTGAAAACGACCATTCCTATACGTGAAAATCTTTCTATTCCTGTACAACAAACATTGGATCCTATGGTTCATTTCGACAATCAAGTACCAATTAAAACGGTTATTCCAGTCCGTGAAAATTTGATTGTGGATCAAAATTTAGCAGTAGATACTAAAGTTAAGGTTCGCATTTTGGGCAAAGATATTACACTGCCATTGAAAGGGACGATTCCAATTAAACTTGATGTACCTGTTGAAATGGATGTTCCCTTAGATCAAATGGTTCACTTGAAATTTCAAGCACCTGTTCAAGCGGATTTAAAAGAGAATCTACGCATCCCATTAAATAAGGATTTAGATGTGGATATACCAGTACAAGGTCATTTGAATGCACCAATTAAAACTGCGTTAGAGGCTTCAGTCAACGTACAAAATACTTTGCCAATTAAAATACAAAAAGGTGAGTTGGTTATCCCACTCAATACCTTAACATTACAAAAAAATCAAAAAGTGGAAGCAGCATCACCCATTAAAGTTCAGAAGGATGATCAATCTGCTGAATCGGTGAAAGCCCAGTGAGCTCGAGAAGCATGAGTGCTAAAAAAATCGTGGGATATGGTTCGCTCTTGTTTATTATCGTGGCAAGCATTGTCGCCGTAGGTTTTTGGCTATATCTCAATATTCAAGCATCCATTCAAGTCACTGCGAAGAATGCAAGTGTACAATTATCAGAATCATTGCCGACCAAAATTGATGTTGGGAATTATCTTGAGGTACAAGCGATTGGTGCGCTAAATACACAAATTAAAGTGCAGGAAAATATTGATTTAGATTTGCAGGGTAAATACAAAACCAATCTCAAGTTTAAAGTCGAAGTCCCTGTTTCTGTGAGTGTGGATTATCAAACGAAAGTAAAAATCGATCAAACGATTCCAATTAGTGCAACAACAGATTTGGTGTATAAAACACGACTTTTACCTAAATTTCCGTTAAATTTAGATTTGCCTATTCAGCTTGAAGTTCCATTTCATTTAAAGCGTACTTATCAGGTTCCGATTACGATTGATTTTGATGGTCCTGTCTATTTAGATTTGCATGAGCAGCTTGATGTGGATATTGATCATGTTTTCAAACCGGTATTGCATTTAAATGATCCAATTTTGATGAAGGATATATCTAGTTTTAGAGCAACAATGTATAACTTGGAGCGAGAAACAAAGGCGAATTTAGATATGAACTTGGATTTACCCCTTCGCAATATTAAAAAGTAAAAACTCCCCTTTAAGGGGAGTCTATCCTCTAAGCATTCAGGGCTTGCTGAATGCTTTCACGAATCGATGTGGTTTTTCGACCAATTAAATGTTCAAGATCTTTGTGTTCACTGTACATCGCACCATGGGAAGTGTGAAGATCTGCATCTACAATGACGTCAATGAGACCTACTGGTAAACCAGCTTGAATTAATCCTTGACGATAATCTTCTGGAGATAAGTTTTGATATTTCACAGGCTGTTGTGAAAACTCAGAAAGTAGGGTCGCAAAATCTTTTAAGCTAAAGCTTTCGCTACCAGCAAGCTCGTAAACTTTATTGAAATGTTGAGTGGATTCATCATTTAATATTTGAGCTGCAGCAGTGGCATAATCCAAACGAGAAGCTGAACTAATTAAACCATCTTGAGCCGCTCCGTACACAATGCCTGTCTCGATTTGATGGGTGAGCGCAGATAAATAGTTTTCGCTATACCAATTATTTCTTAAAAAGGTGTAGGTAATAGAACTTTCACGTATTAATTTTTCCGTTTCTCGATGTTCATTGGCTAATCCAAGCGGAGAATGATCTGCGTTCAGTAAGCTGGTATAGATTAAGTGAGGAACTCTAGCTTGAATCGCAGCATCAATAACAGCCTTATGTTGTGGAGTGCGACGACCAATTTCATTGGCAGAAATGAGCAGGAGTTTATCAACATCCTGAAGGGAATTTGCGAGATCATCTGGCTGATCATAATCAAATTTGCGTACTTGAATATCTTCAGAAAATAAAATTTTAGCTTTTTCTGGGTTGCGAACCAAAGCAATAATTTCATGCTTGCTATGAAGTTTTTTAAGTTCTTGAACAACTAAACGACCTAATTCACCAGTTGCACCTGTAATCGCAATTTTCATTTTAATTTCCTCTCATTGTGGCTAAAAAATAAACTTGATGAAGGCATATTAATCTGTTAACTTACTTAATGAAAGTACGTACCTAAAAGTAAGTTATTAACTGTTAAGAGAAAAATGATGAATACATATGCGCATAGTGATTTATTAGGTCAAGTTTTATCCAGTGAATGTCCTTCTCGTGAAATTTTGGAGCATCTCACCAGTAAATGGTCAGTTCTCGTCCTAAGTTGCTTGAGTGATGGTGTGCATCGTTTTAGTGAGCTAAAACAAAGAATTGAGGGGGTGAGCGAAAAAATGTTGGCTCAGACACTAAAAACCTTAGAAAAAGATGGTTTTATTTTGCGCACTGTCTATCCAGTAGTTCCTCCAAAGGTGGAGTATCAACTCACTGTATTGGGTTCAAATGCAGCGATGAAATTAAATGAGTTGATCCATTGGATTGAGCGAAATTTACCCGAGATTTTGGAAAGTAAGGCAATTATTACGCGATAGTTATATTTCATCATTTCGTTATCGCTCAGTTTAAAGTGTGTACTGAGCGAGATGTTTATATGGTTTTCATGATCTTAAAATCATAACGATCAATACATAAAATTAAAATTGAGAAAAACAATCCCAAAGCAACGCAACCAATCCATGCATAATGTTCCCAAGCATAGACAGCACCTAAAGAACCTAATGCAGCGCCTGAAAAGTAAATGGTCATATATACAGCATTAATTCGTGAGCGTGCTTGACCATCAATACGATAGACTAGATTTTGATTCAAAACATGAAATGCCGTGAGACCAAAATAGCTCATCAACACGCCAAGTGCATAAATGAAGATGTTCTGTTGCGCGAAATATAATGGAATACAAGAGAACAGCATCAAGGTGATACATAATTGAGCGACAAATTCTTCTTTCCCTTTGCCAACCGTTTTACCAGACCAACTCGAGGAATAAATTCCGATAATACCTAACAGACCAAATAGACCAATTTGAAAATCAGTAAATTGATATGGGGCACTCCCTAAAACAAAAGTCATCGATGTAAACACCATTGAGAGAATGCCAAATCCTAGGGCACCCGCGCAGGCACGGCGTATGAGATGCGG
Organism: Acinetobacter sp. ANC_7635; assembly: GCF_056779945.1. Classification (NCBI taxonomy): domain Bacteria; kingdom Pseudomonadati; phylum Pseudomonadota; class Gammaproteobacteria; order Moraxellales; family Moraxellaceae; genus Acinetobacter; species Acinetobacter sp. ANC_7635. The sequence goes on from NZ_JBWYIS010000002.1 coordinate 270,975, forward strand.
ATTATGCTTTGCGATGCTCCAAAGTGATTTGTAAATATCGGTGACTTGTAAATGCGAAGCAGGTTGAGTGTTGGGGAGTTTTTTCCACATTAAACATGCAAAACATAAAGTCAAAATACCACTAATGAAATAAACGCCTTCCCAAGACCAATAAGTTGAAACAAAGCCGGCAAATGTCCTAGATAAAATAATCCCCATGACCAATCCGCTCATGAGTTTACCTACAACTGCCGAGCTTAATTCCGGTGGGCTAATGGAAGAAGCAAATGGAATTAATACTTGTGCTGATATGGCTCCAAATGTTGCACAAAGGGTAAAGATATATAAAGTGCTAATATCTGAGCTGAAAGACAAAAGGATCTGCGAAATTGCCGCAAATATCATTAAACTCACAATGAGTTTTCGTTTATTAAAAAAATCTCCAAGGGGTACCAAAAGCATGAGTCCGAGCATATAACCCACTTGAGCGATAACCACGGTAAATCCAGCTTGGCTGGTCGAAATTTCTAAACTTCTTTCGATTGAATAAATCAGTGGTTGATTGAAATAGGCTGAACCTGCACAGACACCACAGGCCAAAGCCATAATAAGCACGAATTGTGAGGATAAAGGGGTAGCAGAGCGATCCATGTCAAAATCTTAGAGTGCAATTTAATGCACTATAGGCATTATTTTGTGGTTTCAGAAATAAATAAAACCAATGATGTTATTTGATAAAACAATGAGTAATGAATAAATCAAATTTAATGCAGTGATACACCAAAATATTAAAGACTCAATTTATGAAAAAAGTCGCTAACTTATTCTCAACCAGCATAAATATAGTCGAGAAATACTTTAAAATATGGCAGAATAGGCGGTTTTAAAGTTTTTAGAGGATTGGCATTATGCGCTTTGTTGATGAAGCAGTCATTACCGTAGAGGCTGGCGACGGTGGCAATGGCGTAGCCAGTTTTCGCCGTGAAAAATTCGTACCATTTGGTGGTCCAGATGGTGGTGATGGTGGTCGTGGTGGCAGCGTATATATTCAAGCTGATGACAACACCAGTACGCTTGTAGATTATCGTTATACCCGTAGATTTCGTGCTGAACGTGGTAAAAATGGTGCTGGCGCAAACTGTGCAGGTCGCGGTGGTGAATCCGTAACACTATATGTTCCAGTAGGAACAACAATTGTAGATACTGAGTCTGGCGACATCATTGGTGATTTAATTGAAAATGGTCAACGTGTTCTTGTTGCTCAAGGTGGTGACGGTGGTTTAGGTAACACTCACTTTAAGTCATCAACGAACCGTGCTCCACGTAAATGTACACATGGTAACAAAGGTGAGTTCCGCGAAATTCGCCTAGAGCTGAAAGTTTTGGCAGATGTTGGCTTATTAGGTATGCCAAATGCGGGCAAATCAACATTTATTCGTGCTGTCTCTGCAGCAAAACCAAAAGTAGCAGATTACCCATTTACAACTATGGTACCTAATCTTGGTGTTGTAGATGCAGATCGTCACCGTTCATTTGTAATGGCTGATATTCCAGGTTTGATCGAAGGTGCTGCAGAAGGTGCAGGTCTTGGTATTCGCTTCTTAAAACATTTGGCGCGTACTCGTATTCTTCTACATATCGTGGATGTACAGCCAATTGATGGATCAGATCCAGCTTATAATGCTAAGGCAATTTTAAATGAACTTTTAAAGTTCTCTCCAACATTGTCAAAACTCCCAGTGGTGTTGGTTTTAAATAAAGTAGATCAGTTGCCTGAAGACTCAAGAGATGAGTGGTGCAATCACATCCTTGAAGAGTTGAAATGGGAGGGTCCAGTATTTAAGACTTCAGGCTTGATGTCTGAGGGAACCAAAGAAGTCGTTTATTATTTAATGGATCAAATTGAACAACAGCGCGAACGCGAAGTTGAAGATCCAGAGTATGCAGCAGAAATGCAAGCATTCCGTGATCAGCTTGAAGCTGAAACACGTGAACAAACCATTGCAGCTAAAGAGGCTTATCGTGAAATGCGTCGTAAACAACGTCTTGCCAGTCAAGAGGATGACGATTTTGACGATGATGAAGATGATGGCGAAATGGAAGTGTACTACGTACGTTAATCTCTTTATATAAGAGACAGAGGACAAGATGATAGAAGTGGTAGATGGGCAACGTCAGCTCAAGGGTTGCAAAAGAATCGTTGTTAAAATCGGATCATCTTTACTCACAGCAAACGGAAAAGGTTTAGATATAGATGCAATCTCGCATTGGGCGGGGCAAATTGCAGATCTACACAATGCAGGGCATGAGATTATTCTCGTGTCTTCCGGTGCTGTGGCTGAAGGTATGGTTCGAATGAAACTTGAGAATCGACCCACGGATCTACCCAGTCTTCAAGCTTGTGCTGCCATTGGTCAAATGGGGCTGATACAAACTTGGTCTAGTGTATTGTTGAATCACAATATTCAGTCTGCACAAGTTTTATTGACTCATGATGACTTGGCTGACCGTCGCCGTTATTTGAATTCTTGTGATGCTTTACAACATTTAATCGATTGGAAAGTGATTCCAGTGATTAATGAAAATGACACTGTATCTACTGATGAGATTCGATTCGGAGACAATGATACTTTAGCTGCAATGGTTGCAGGCCAAGTTCATGCTGATTTATTGATTATTTTGACAGACCAAGAGGGGATGTTTGATTCAGATCCTCGCTCAAATCCTAATGCGAAGTTGTTTCATACAGTTCGCGCATTAGATGAAAGTTTGTTTGATATGGCAGGTGGTGGTGGTAAGTTTGGTCGAGGTGGAATGCTGACCAAAGTACGTGCTGCTCGTTTAGCTGCGAAATCAGGATGTCCTACACTGATTGCCAGTGGAGACAGTAATCATGTGTTAACTCGATTAATGTCGGGTGAGATGCTAGGTACGTTGTTTATCACTGATAATGATCGAATCACTGCTCACCAACAATGGTTAGCTGCGCATTTGCAGACTGCAGGGCGATTGGTGATTGATGATGGTGCTGTGAAAGCGATCAAAGAAAATCATCGGAGTTTATTGCCTGTAGGTGTGAAAGCAGTTGAAGGGCATTTCGAGCGTGGTGATGTGGTGGAGTGTGTGGATCAGCAACGGCATCGCGTCGCAGTTGGTCGTGTCAACTTTAGTTCACGTAGCGCTGAAATTGTCAAAGGCTTACCCTCAGATAAGGTACACCAAGTTCTAGGTGAAGCACGTTCATTAGAAATGATCCATCGCAATCATATGGCGATCTATTAATTTCTTATTTAATAAAAGCTCGCTTAGGCGAGCTTTTTTTGTGGGTCAAGATCGGGTAATTGATGAGATGATCCGACCATATAAGGATAATCAGCCATATCCAACATCGCTTGATCCTCATAAGAATTTCCATAAGCATAAATTGATTGAAATTGGTCTACATCATATTGCTTGAGTATGCGCTGTCTTTTTTCTTCGCCACTACAATCAGGAGAAGAATAATGACCCGTATAAAACTGATTGAGCACTTCAGTTTCAGTACAAATCAAATCTACATTTAAAATCTGAGAAATGGGTTTTAAATAAATATCAATGGATGCAGAGACAATCGCAATGCGGTCACCACGGAGTTGATGCTTGATCAATTGTTCATAAATGGGTGAGTTTAAGTGTTGTTGTAATGAATGGGCGTATTCAAGTGCAATCGGATCTGCATCAGACCTAGAAAATCCAGTAAACATTGCCTTGAATAGCTTAGGGCGCATTGCGTGCGCGGGGTAAATATTTAAAAAATAGGCTTGAATCCAAGGCAGGGTTTTTAGTCCTTGCTTAACAATATGTCGTTTTGATAAGGCGTAAAAGATAAAGCTCGTAAAACTATCTTTTTCACACAGTGTTCCATCAAAATCAAATAACGCTAGGTTTTGATTCTTTTTGCTTTCTGCATACATGTTTGATATCGACCGTTAACTCGCGTAGCAAACCAGTTGGTATTGTAGTCGCGACTAAGCTTAGGACCTGAAATAACCACTTCAGGCATAATGGCATAAAATTTTTCTTTTCCAATTTTCTTTTCGTAAAGCTCAGTCACAGCTTTATAGGTTTGCGTATCTTCAAACTTTTTCTCTTTTTCTTTCTTTAAATCAGCTCGAATTTGACGAGGTGTAATAAATACATTATTTGCGGCAAATACATTGATAAGTTCTTGTTCAGATTGACTCTTTTCAGCTTTTGGATTGCCATTTTTATTGTACAGTAATAAGTCTCCATCAAGCGTTAACTCCGCTGCTGTTAATTCATTGAGCATGCTTTGGAAAGCGGCGTTACGACTTGAATACATGCCTGAATTGTAGTCTGCAAAGCGATATATGGGTTGATCATAATCTGCTGGATACATCATCAGGCGGTGAATACCATAATAGAGTCCGCCATATTGACTATAAAGGTCTGATCTTAGATCTGCGATACTTCCACCTTGGCGCTTATGATCTTTTGCATAGCTAATATGAACTTGCATAGAGCCTAAAGTGGTAATGGGATTTAGTTTTTCACCAATATCTTGACCAACGAGTTTAGCTGCACCAGTGAGTGCACTGACATGGTAGTGTTTTGCCATGTGAGCAAAAATCTCACGATACAATTCATCTAATTCTCGTTCGGTGGAGACTTTTCGCATTTGTTTTAGATAATTGTCTTCAGGTGTAGGTTGATTTTTTAAGACTTCTTGGAAATACCCCGCAACGGTGCCTCCGATACTATCTCCTAATTTATCTTTAAATTTTTCATCTAAACGATCTTCAATTTCTTTAACTGCTTTGGCACCTAGTCCGGGTACATGGGGATCTGCAACAAAATTAGATTCTTGATCGACTACAGCAATAATGGTACACACATTTTCTTTCGTTTGGGGTATACCGAGTTGCTCGGTTATTTTATAAATATCCTCGGCCCATGAACCACGATTATTAACGCGGCCAGGAATGAGTTTTGAGATTTGTTCTGCATCAATCGTTTTATCTTGTGTGTTCCACCATGATGAGTCACCACAAGCACTCATGAATAAACTTAATGTAGCAACACTACAGGCTTTAAAAATTACATTAGAGCGAAAGCTATTTTTCATAAATGCAAAGTATCAGGGATAAAGATTCTAGCGAAGTATACTATTTCATTCACGATTTGTGAGAACTTATATGTATACAAGATAATGGCAGCATGCTTCAAATATAAATCTAAGTGTTGAGCTTAAGTTCATCCATTAACATTCAAGCAAAATGAGATAAAACATATTTTTAGTTTCAAACGTTATATAATTTAATGCTTGTATCTAATTTCAATCTCTCAATGAGTGCAGATTTAAAAAGTTAAGCATTCTGAAACTGTTTCATCATCATTGGTATTATTCATGTCTCAACATCCTGTGATCCGTGATTTATTTGATCGCGAAAAAACAACTCCTGTTTTTGTAGCACCCATGGCAGGTGTAACGGATCGACCATTTAGAACCTTGTGTAAATATTTTGGTGCAGGACATGCAGTTAGTGAAATGATGACTTCTGACAAAACGCTGCGTATGAGCAAGAAAAGTCTCTACCGAGCCAACTTTGATGGTGAAATTGCTCCAATTTCAGCACAAATAGCAGGATCAGACCCACGGGATTTAGCTGAAGCTGCACGATATCAAGTGTCAAATGGTGCTCAAATCGTTGACATCAATATGGGTTGTCCAGCGAAAAAGGTGTGCAATAAATTAGCAGGTTCTGCACTGCTACAGGATGAAGACTTGGTAGCCAGAATTTTAGATGCGGTGGTCGAGGCAGTGGATGTCCCTGTAACACTTAAAACGCGCTTAGGATTTTTAAACGGACATGAAAATATTATGCGTGTGTCGAAGCGCGCAGAACAAGCGGGTATTGCAGCTTTAGCATTGCATGGTCGTACACGGGAAGATATGTATTTAAATACTGCACGTTATGATCTAATTAAAGAAGTGAAGCAAAATATCTCTATTCCAGTCATTGCAAATGGAGATATTGATAGCCCAGAAAAAGCCAAGTATGTATTAGATCATACTGGTGCTGATGCCGTGATGATTGGCCGAGCAGCACAAGGTCGTCCATGGATTTTTAGAGAAATTGCTCATTATTTAAAAACGGGACAGCCACTTGCAGCGCCATCGATTGCTGAAGTGAAAGAAGTTCTATTGGGACATCTGAATGAGCTATATGAATTTTACGGTGAGTATTCAGGCTGTCGCATTGCACGTAAACATATCGCGTGGTACACCAAAGGTCTCCACTCAAGTAATGAATTTCGTCAGAATATGTACAAAGTAGAAAGTACAGTGGAACAAGCCAAAGTCGTAGCCAATTATTTCGATTTACTTTTGTCAGAAGGGCAAATTATGAGTGATGTTCAAGTGGAATCTGTGGATTTATTAAAATCAGGTTGAGTTTCTATATGTCAGCACTCAACTGAGATAAGTTATTCATACATTCTACTGTTGAGATTCAAGAGGTTGTAAATTTACTTGAGAATCCGATTTTTTCTCTTCAGGAGATTGTTATTGATCTTAATTTAAAATTTGAGCATCTAACTGCTCAACATTATGTTGAGTGGACTGATCTTTATCTTGAGCATGTGAATAGCTGTCTATTCCAAATCCAATCGCCACAAGTGCTAATAATACAAAACCCATACTTTTCGCTACATAATTTAACAATTCATTGTAAATAAAAAAACTTCAGTTCGGTATGGGTTTTATCGATTATTTAAGCATCATATTGATCAATTTCTAATATGATTTGATTGATTAAATCAGGTGCTTCTAAAACTCTGATTTGATTTACATTACTTCCTGCCCAGAATGCACCAAAACTTTCATCTTTGTTGGTTAATGCTGCTGCATTTAGTTGTTTACCTAAATCATATGCATAAGGGTAGGGAGCAACTAACTCACGCTGAGGTAAATCTACGAGAGTTGACCAACTGTTGATTATCCCTCTCGCTGGTCGCCCAGAGATGCTTGATGTAATTTGAGTTAAAGGCTTACTTAATAATGCATTACGATAAGCTGCATTTGCAGCTGAACTCTTGCATTGTACAAATGCAGTACCGAGTTGTACGGCTGAAGCTCCGAGATTCATCATATATTTAGCTTGAAAGCCATTCATGATTCCACCAGCTGCTACGACAGGTATCTTGCAGGTAGGAACAAGTAATTTTATTAAATCTGCTGTTTTGATTGCACTGTCAAAATGCTCATTAAAAATACCACGGTGTCCTCCCGCTTCAATACCTTGTGCAATGATGATATCAATCCCAGCGTCTTCAATTGCTCTAGCTTCCGCTAAGTTCGTTGCTGATACCATCGTAATAATACCAGCCTCTTTGAGGGCAGCTATTTGATGTGCATGAGGTATCCCAAAGTGAAAACTCACCGCCTTAGGTCGAGTTTCTAAGACTAAATCTAAAAAATCATCATTATCTAAAAAACTGGGGTAAATACATTTTAATTCTTTGGGTGGTTCAGTATTAAAGTTATCAAAGTGGGGTTTTAGATAATTTATCCAGTTTTGATTACGTTCAGAATCAGGTTGAGCTGGTTTGTGGCAAAAGAAATTAACCTGAAAGGGTAAATCTGTTAATTTTTGAGTTGCAAAAATTTGTTGTCGAGCACTTTCGATACTGGCAGCACCTAAACCAAGAGACCCTAAACCACCTTGATTGGATACTTCAGCTGCCAGTTCTGGTGTGGATACCCCAGCCATTGGCGCCAAAAAAATGGGATGCTGAATGGATAATTGTTCGAGTAAAGACATAATCAAGCTCCATGATTTAATTTCACTTTGCACAATCATGATCGGAGAATCAAATTATATTCATTATTTAGTGCGAAAATGCAAAGCGTCAAACTGTGTCGCATGAATGATCAGCGACATTTAGTAGAATAAATAAACAATTATAATATTCGAAATCTCATTGTTTCCCCTTACATATATGTCTGATCGTATCCGTGAAAAATTACAGATTTTAGCTGATGCTGCCAAATATGATGTGTCTTGTTCCTCAAGTGGTAGTAACCGCAAGAACAAAGATAAAGGTCTTGGTAATACAGGTTCCGGAATTTGCCATAGTTATACCGAAGATGGTCGCTGTGTTTCATTATTAAAAATTTTATTCTCAAATGTCTGTATTTATGATTGTGCGTATTGTGTCTCTCGCCGTTCAAATGACGTAAAGCGAGCAGCATTTACCGTCCAAGAAGTGGTAGATCTGACCATTAATTTTTATCGTCGAAACTATATAGAAGGGTTATTTTTAAGTTCAGGAATTTTTAAATCCGCGGATTACACCATGGAGAGAATGCTTCAAGTCGTAAAAAAATTAAGACTGGAAGAAAATTTTAATGGGTACATTCATCTCAAAACTATTCCGGGCGCTTCGCAAGAAATTATTCATGAGGCTGGACTGTATGTCGATCGGATGAGCATTAACTTAGAAATGCCGACAGAAGAAGGCTTAGTGAAATTTGCACCTGAAAAGTCGCATGCAGAAGTGCAGAAAGATTTAGGTATTGTGAGAGACCGTTTGATTGAATTGAAAGATGAGAGAAAACTAATCAAGTCGGTTCCTAAATTTGTGCCTGCTGGTCAGACAACACAAATGGTGGTCGGTGCGCATCACGAAACAGATCGTGATGTAATCTTGATGGCTGACAAGCACTATAAAGATTTTAAATTAAAACGGGTGTATTACTCAGGATATATACCTATCAATCCAGAAGAGTCTGCTTTACCTGCTGTAGGTTCTGCACCGCCGTTATTGCGAGAAAATCGCTTATATCAATCAGATTGGTTAATGCGTTTTTATGGATTTGAAGCCAACGAAATTGTGGATGAAGCACATCCCAATTTAGATTTAGAGGTTGATCCTAAATTAGGTTGGGCTTTAAGACATCCAGAGCAGTTTCCAGTGGATATTAATACTGCTGAATATAAAATGATTTTACGTGTTCCTGGCATTGGTGTGAGATCTGCTAAGAAAATTGTACAGGCTCGCCGTTTTGGAAAAATTCATATCGATCAGTTAAAGCGCTTAGGCGTTGCTTATAATCGTGCTCAACATTTTATTCGATGTGCTGATACACCTAAGTTTAAAAGAGAACAGCACGCTCATCAGATCCGCCAGCAAATTTTACAAAGTGGGCAATCAAAATATGTGAAACAACTGTCACCTCAACTAGGATTTGGGTTTTAAATGGCTGTGTATGTTTTTGATGGTACCATGACTGGGTTGCTGTGCTGTGTTTTTAGAGCTTTTCAATTCAAAGAGTTCGACGTAAAAGTTCAAACTGAAGGAAACGCTCACCAGAATTTGTTTGATGAGTCAGTCCGAGTTTACAGTGAAGAAAAGCAAGCTGAACGAGTCTGGCAAGGTTTAAAATCTAAAATTTCTGCTTCAAGTTTACGTAATTGGTATTTTACTTTTTTGTCTGAGCAGGAAGTGGCATACCAACATCTATTTGATTATTCCATTTATATCTTTAAGCATCAATACGCCGTTGAAAAAAATTTCGGTCATCGTGATGTTTTAGCGCTTGCACAATGGGCTAAACAAGTTGGTCGTGAAAAGCACCGAATGGAGGCATTTGTTCGCTTTAAAAAGTGTAAGGATGGTTTATTTTTATCATTAGTAAGACCAGATTTTAATGTTCTGCCATTAATCTCTAAGCATTTCAAAGCACGTTATCAAGACCAGCGTTGGTTAATTTATGATGAAAAGCGACGCTACGGAATTTACTATGATTTGAAGCAAGTCCATCAAGTTAATTTGAATGCAGCCGAAATTGATCAAAATATCCATATAGGTTCTAGTCAATCATTCATGATTGAACTCGATGATCAAGAAGAGCTATATGATCAACTTTGGAAGGATTATTTTAAGAGTGTAAATATAGTGGCACGTGATAATCCTAAGTTGCATGTTCAATACGTACCTAAAAGGTATTGGAGATATATGAATGAAAAGCAGGTTTAGTACGATTTTTTAAAAATAAGTTATTGAATTTATTTGATAAAATATAATAAAAACAATTTTGTAAGAGTGTTTTAAATTTATACTACTAAAATTATTAATATTTTTTGATTATATTTCTTTAAGGGTTATTTACATAAGATATTGAATTATATATTTATATATATTGTTCTTAGATTGCATTGAAATTTAATTATACTTTATAGGTATATATTGGGTCATAAAATAAAATTATTTGTATTTTTAATATTCAAAATTAACTTATGAATTTTTAATTTTCATTTTTTTTCTAAAAATATCAAAACTTAATTTTATATGAGTTAATTTTATGACGATTCATATTTAGTCATCTCAGCCCAATTGGACTCTATAAATCTTTTTTTCTTAGACTAATAGTTAAGCCCGACTTTTTCATTCAAAAAGTGAATGTCACTAGAATTTCGACCTTTGAAATTATTTAACGCGCAATTCATTTTTGAGTGTGAAATTTATTGCATTTAACAATGGATTCACTTTTTTGAATTAGAAGGGTCTTCCATGGATATTCACGTTGATGAGCAATCTCAACCACCTAAGAAGCAAAAGTTTTATCAAATTTTATATGTTCAAGTCATCTTTGCAATTATTGCGGGTGTCACACTTGGACATTTTATGCCGGAGTTGGGGGCAAGTTTAAAACCTCTTGGCGATGCTTTTATTAAAATCGTCAAAATGATCATTGCACCCGTTATTTTCTTGACTGTGGTCACGGGTATTGCTGGTATGACGAATATGGGCGCAGTGGGGCGAGTGACGGGTAAAGCAATGGCTTACTTTTTAACTTTCTCTACGCTTGCGCTGATTGTGGGCATGATTGTTGCCAATCTTATTCAGCCGGGTAAAGGTCTTAATATCGATCCTGCTGCTTTAGAAGGTGACAAAGTTTCAACTTATGTTGAAAAAGCTCAGGATGCCTCTATTGTTGACTTCTTCATGAATATCATACCAAAGACTTTAATCAGTCCTTTGGCGGGTGGTGAGATTCTTCAGGTTTTATTTGTTGCTGTTCTATTTGGTTTAGCGCTTGCAGCGGTGGGTGAAAAAGGGAAACCAGTTACAGACTTCTTAACGACACTGACCGCTCCGGTATTTTACCTTGTCGGTATGTTGATGAAACTAGCTCCAATTGGTGCATTTGGTGCGATGGCGTATACGATTGGTGCTTTCGGTATTTCGAGTATTGGAAATTTACTATTATTAATCGTAACGTTCTATATTACTTCACTTTTATTTGTTCTGCTTATTCTGGGAGCAGTTGCACGATACAATGGATTTTCTATCATTGATCTCATCCGCTATATCAAAGATGAATTATGGTTAGTATTAGGCACGAGCTCTTCTGAAGCTGCACTGCCAACGCTGATGAATAAAATGGAAAAAGCGGGTTGTGAAAAGTCGGTCGTTGGTTTGGTCATTCCAACTGGATATTCATTTAATTTAGATGGTACAAATATCTATATGACGATGGCTGCTCTTTTTATTGCTCAAGCCTGTAATATCGATTTGACCATTTGGGAACAGATCACAATTTTGTTGGTTGCGATGATTAGTTCAAAAGGGGCTGCAGGTGTAACGGGTGCGGGCTTTATTACTCTGGCAGCTACATTATCCGTCGTTCCAGCATTACCTGTTGCAGGGATGGCACTTATTTTAGGTATCGATCGTTTCATGTCTGAATGCCGCGCATTAACTAATCTTGTTGGCAATGCTTGTGCAGCAATCGTTGTAGCACGTTGGGATAATGCATTAGATAAAGAACAATTAGAAGCAACTTTGAAAAAGAAAGTAGAGGCTTGACTTCACTTTTAATATCTAAATCTTAAGCCCATCTTCGGATGGGTTTTTATATAGATGATGCAGCATTTAACAAACTCAAAGTAAGCACATTAAGACTTATTATAAGAACAAACTTTGGTGACTTAGCTGATTTCAATCGGCTGAAATTTAATACTCCTTTCTTTTTCTTATTCTATTAAGTGGTTGTAATTGCACTATAGAAAGATAAAAACGCCCAATTGAAATTAGGCGTTCTCAAATATCGATATTTGCTGATTAGCAACCTGTAAGTTTTTCAGGCTGAGGCTTTTCATTCGGGAAAAATAGTGGACGAAGTTTCACACCTATACCATTACCAATAAAAGCGAAAATCAGCCATAACCACCCATGTAGACTGCCTGATGCAATGCCGCTGAAATAAGCACCGATGTTACAACCGTATGCTAATCGAGCGCCATAACCCAACATGATCCCCCCAATGACTGCTGCTAGAATTGAGCGTTTAGGGATATTGAGACTCGGTGCAAATTTTCCAGCGAGACCTGCTGCAAGTAAAGCGCCGAGCATGATGCCAAAATTCATCATAGAGGTGATATCAAACCACAACGAATTTGCTAAAGCTTTAGCATTTCCAGGTTGTTGCCAATAGTCCCAAGCTGTTACATCAATTCCGACTAATGTTGCACCTTTCGCTGCCCATACTGCGAGTGCAGATGTGACACCCCATGGGCGACCAGCCAATGCAAGCGTGGCGAAATTAAGCAGGGTGAGAATAATACCACCCCAAATTAAAGGCCATGGTCCCTTTAAGAAACGTTTCCAGCCTTGATGTGCTGCAACAGGTTCTTGTTCAAGCTGACCGTGGCGTTTTTTCTCGAAGTAGACTGTTGCTAATGCGATCAAACCAAATAGCACGAAATTGAGTATTAGCGCTGGAATAACACCAAAGCTTTGTACTACTGAAATAGGGGCTAAGTGTGGCAGTGCAAACCACCATTCAATATGTGAAGTAGCGATCAGTGAGCCTAAACAGAAAAAGAATAGAGTGATCAGCATACGTGAGCTTCCACCACCGACTGTATAGAGCGTCCCAGATGCGCAACCACCACCCAGTTGCATGCCAATTCCGAAAATAAATGCACCAATCATCACGGACATCGATACGGGATTGACGTTGCCTTTAACGGGTTGACCAAATAATTCACCTGCACCTAAAGCTGGGAAGAAGAGCAGCACTGCCAGTGCGAGCATAATCATTTGTGCACGTAAACCACGACCTTTGCGTTCTTTAATAAAAACGCGCCAGCTCGATGTAAAACCAAATGATGCATGGTAGAGCGTCATACCAAGCGCACCACCAATAAGGAATAACAGGGCTTGATTAATTCCCACAATTTGATAAGCACCAAGGGTGCCTACAATCAATAAAACAATAGCGATCCAGACCGATGAGTGTGATCGGTCAGATTGAGCTGCAATAATGGACATGAAGATAAGAAAAGCTGATAAAACACATCAGTATTTTAATTGATTGATTGTGGGTTGATAGTCCTACACTGCATTTATGCATTAAATGCTGATGAGTAATATTGATTTTATATATTTGTAATTCTTATATGTTAGCCGACATGTACATTAAACAGTGAGCCAATCCAACTTGAAAATGCCATCGCTGCGATTCCCCAAAGCGTAATTCGCAATGCAGATTTTACTTTAGACGTTCCAGCAAAATATCCAGATAAAGCCCCTAGAATAAATAACGCTAAAATGCAAAAAAAGGCAACACTGTATTCTAAATATGCAGGAGGACTGATCAGTATAGCGATCATAGGGCAAGCTGCACCTATTGAAAAGGCGGTGGCAGAAGACCAAGCGGCTTGAAAAGGTTGAGCTGTTGTATTTTCATGAATACCAATTTCATCGCGTGCATGTGCAGCTAACGCATCATGCTCGCTCAGTTGTATAGCAACTTGATGAGCAAGTTCGGGTGATAATCCTCTTTGTACATAAATATGCGTTAATTCTTTCAGTTCGATTTGTGGATTGCGTGCTAACTCACTTGCTTCAAACTTTAGATCAGCTTCTTCAATATCAGACTGAGATTTTACCGAAATATATTCACCAGCTGCCATGGACGTTGCGCCTGCAATCAAACCAGCAATACAAGTGATTAAAAGGGTATGTTGATTCGCGCCACTTGCTGCCATCCCCATGATTAAACTAGTGACTGAAATTATACCGTCGTTGGCACCAAGAACAGCAGCTCTTAACCAACCAGTGCGATGTATATAATGTGGTTCTGTATGATGTGAATAGCTCATAGGATTTTGTCTTATTATCTGAAAATGTTATTCAAAAAAGAGTTGTTATTCATACAGTATAGGCTTGATTCGTATCTTGGGGCTGTAAAATTGCTCTGTTAGAGAAAAAATTAAAGCCTCTAAAGAGGCTTTAATTGGTAGAACTCAAATTATTGTTGAGCTTTTTCTTTTACATTCGCTGCACCTTCTTCTACAGCTGCTGCTGCATTAGCAGTTGCTTCTTTAGCCGCTTCTGAAGCGTTGTGCGCAGCATTTTCAGCATGTGCAGCAGCATTATCTGCAGCTTGCGCTGTCGCATCAGCAGCATTGTCGACTGCAGTTGCAGTTGATTGAGCTGCATCTTCAGTCGCATTCTGAATATCTGCACCTGCTTGTTCAGCGGCATTTTCTAAATGTTCACCAGTTGTCGCGCCAGTTTCAGGAGCTTTATCCTTATTACACCCAACCAAAGCAACTGTAGCAGCAAGACCTAAAGCAACAAGAATCTTATTCATTTTATCTTCCTTTTTTAATTCAATGATTATCCAAGTAGCATGGATGAGAACAATATAAGCAGATTTTAAATAAAGTTTTATTCAAAAATTGTAAAGATAATATTGGCTTATAAAAAAGCCCCGAGAAAGAGTTTTCTCAGGGCTACACTTTAATGCGGTATGTTAAGGCTGAAATTACTGTCCAGAACGAATAATGTAATCAAACGCTGACAGTGATGCTTTCGCGCCTTCACCAGTGGCAATGATGATTTGTTTATAAGGTACTGTTGTACAGTCACCCGCAGCGAATACACCTTTTACATTGGTTTCGTTGCGATCGTTAATCACAATCTCACCACGGTTGGTTAATTCAACTTGAGTTTCTTTTAAGAAATCCGTGTTGGGTAACAAACCGATTTGTACGAAGATCCCCGCCAATTCGACAGTGTGTTCTTCATCCGTCGCACGGTCTTTGTATTTCAGTGCAGTGACTTGTTTGCCATCACCCACAACTTCTGTAGACAACGCATTTTTGATGACAGTCGTGTTAGGTAAGCTGTTCAATTTATCTTGAAGAACTTGGTCAGCACGTAGTTTGGTATCAAACTCAACTAAAGTGACATGCTCAACAATACCAGCCAAGTCAATTGCCGCTTCAACACCAGAGTTACCACCACCGATCACAGCCACACGTTTACCTTTGAACAATGGGCCATCACAGTGTGGGCAGTACGCAACACCACGGGTTTTGTATTCTTGCTCACCGGGTACATTCATTTCTCTCCAACGAGCACCTGTAGACAGGATGACCGTTTTCGATTCAAGTTTTGCACCATTCTCTAAAGTCACTTCAACTAAACCGTTGGCAGTTTCATCCGCACCTTTGATGTCAGACACACGTTGTAAGTTCATGATGTCGACACCGTATTCACGAACGTGTGCTTCCATTTCAGCCGCAAACTTAGGACCTTGCGTCTTTTGCACTGATGTAAAGTTTTCAATGTCCATGGTGTCCATGACCTGACCACCCATGCGCTCAGCAACGATTCCTGTACGGATACCTTTACGAGCCGCATAGATTGCAGATGTGTTACCTGCAGGACCACCACCGATCACAAGCACGTCAAATGCATCTTTGGCATTGAGTTTTTCAGCATCTTTCGCTGCAGAGTTAGTATCGAGCTTCGCAACAATTTCTTCCAATGTCATACGACCTTGACCAATATGTTCGTTGTCTTGGAACACCATTGGGACAGCCATGATTTTGCGTTCTTCAACTTCGTCTTGGAAGAATGCACCATCAATCATGGTTGCAGTTGTGCCAGGGTTGTAGATTGCGATCAAGTTAAGTGCTTGAACCACATCTGGACAGTTATGACAGCTTAAAGATACGAATACGTCAAAGTCAGATTTGATTTCTAAAGCTTTGATGGATGCTAATACTTCATCAGTTACTTTTGGTGCATAACCAGAAGTTTGTAGCAATGCCAAAATCAAAGAAGTGAACTCATGACCCATTGGTAAGCCTGCGAAGAAGACACGCGGTTCTTCACCTGCTTTTGCAATACCAAAGCTCGGCGCACGTTTATTTTGACCATCAAAACGAGCTGTGACGAATGGAGAAAGTGCAGCCACTTCTTCCACAAGTTCTTTGATTTTTGCAGATTTGTCTGAATCATTTAAAGTCGCAACCAATTCGATTGGACCTTCAAGGCGTTCTAAAAGCGTTTTTAATTGAGCTGAAGTATTTTGATCTAACATTGCTAACGTCTCCAAAGGAGTAATAATTCATTCGATACAGGTATACTAAGATAACTGATTGAATAGATAAAACAGTTTGTTTTTATAAATTCAATCGGAAAAATAAATTTTATCAAGATCATTGATGTTGATGTATGAAAATATTGAGTTAAAACTTGAATTTTCAAGTATAAAAGCAATTTAAATTCAGATATTTACATTGAAATTATTGTAATAGATATGAGCGAGGACCAATTATGACCTTAGAAAGAGGTATTTATAAACACTATAAAGGACAACTTTATCAGGTTCTTCATGTAGCGACGCATAGTGAAACTCAAGAAAAGCTTGTGGTCTATCAATGCCTTTATGGAGATTATTCAATATGGGTAAGGCCATTATCGATGTTTACGGAAAGCATTTATCTAGAAGATGATGATCGTGAAATTGAACGTTTTAAAATGATTCAAAAATTATGATGATTGTCATAGTAAAGACTTTATCTTTGATTAGTTTATAGAAATCGATTCAATGAGAATATGTCATGAATGCTGAATTTCTAAGTCAAATGCAAAGTTTATATCAGCAGTTAATTCAACATGATGCATATCAAACTGATCGCGATCTGAGATATCGAAATATAAAACCAGAATCTGCCCATTATATTTCGATGCTTATTAAGATCCAGACCTCTAAACGAATTCTTGAAATAGGAACTTCGACAGGATATTTAACATTATGGATGGCGGAGTCGGTTTCGGATCATCAGGGTCGAGTGACGACGGTTGATATAAACTCAAAAAGAACAGCACTTGCGACTCAGTACGCCAAACAGTTTAGTTTAGGTCACCTTATTGATTTTATCAGCAGTGATGCAATTGATTTATTAATTAATGAAGGCGATGTGTATGACTTAATTATCTTAGATGCGAATCGACATGCATATCCTGATTATTGGCAATATTTAAAAAAGGTACTACATCCTGAACATGGCGTAATACTTGTAGATAAAGTGATTTCCCATGCTGCTGAAATACAAAGCTTTTTAAAGGATGTAAAGGCTGATCCTGATTTTTGCACGATGACGCTGAATATTGGGTGTGGATTATTGATGATTACGCGGAATTGATGGTGATTGAGAATTTGATGGATTGAACACAAAAAAACCACGCAAAGCGTGGTTTTTTTAGTGCTATCTAATAAATTAGATTTTACCAACTAGATCGATTGAAGGAGCAAGAGTTGCATCGCCTTCTTTCCATTTAGCAGGGCAAACTTCGCCTGGGTGAGCGTGAACGTATTGAGCTGCTTTAACTTTACGAAGAAGTTCTTGAGCATCACGACCGATACCACCAGCGTTGATTTCAACGATTTGGATTTTACCTTCTGGGTCGATTACGAAAGTACCACGGTCAGCAAGACCAGCAGATTCGATTAGAACTTCGAAGTTTTTAGAAAGAGTCCAAGTTGGATCGCCGATTAATGGGTATTGGATTTTACCAATTACGTCAGAAGTGTCGTGCCAAGCTTTGTGAGTGAAGTGAGTGTCAGTAGAAACACCGTAGATTTCCACGCCTAATTTTTGGAATTCAGCGTAGTTGTCAGCAAGGTCACCAAGTTCAGTTGGGCAAACGAAAGTGAAGTCAGCAGGGTAGAAAAATACTACAGACCATTTGCCTTTAAGATCAGCTTCAGTCACGTCTACGA
Organism: Acinetobacter sp. ANC_7635; assembly: GCF_056779945.1. Taxonomy (NCBI): domain Bacteria; kingdom Pseudomonadati; phylum Pseudomonadota; class Gammaproteobacteria; order Moraxellales; family Moraxellaceae; genus Acinetobacter; species Acinetobacter sp. ANC_7635. Next base: position 289,048 of record NZ_JBWYIS010000002.1, read on the forward strand.
ATTGACCGTTGTGGTAAGCTGTAGCTGCGAATGGTTTAACTTCAGTATTAATTAAGCTCATCATTGTCTCCATGATTGAGGTTAGTCTTTAATTTTCAATTAGAGTATCGAACTTTCGTTCTGTGCTGAAATGGTATTTTTACATTACAAAAATCGGAAAAACCGAATTATGTAAATTGATTGCCATTTAAGTTTGTCATCTGTCTTCCTTGTAACACATCAAAATGATGTATTCGTGACAGGATGAGAAAATTTCACATGCCTACCAACATGAAGACACTGAAGTGAAAATTCAAGGGTAAATATTAAAAAAAACATCATTATTTTGGATTTAGTTTTTCAAAAATATAAAAAGCCACATGAAAATTTCAAAAATTGTATGAATTGTCACATAACGCGGCTGACTTGTTTCTATTTCAACATAAGATCATTTTAAGCTTTATATTCTCATTTAATCTAAAAAAATAGTCCGATTCAGATTTGGGATAATCTTTGAAAATGAGTAGAATAAAGCGTTTCGTAATTGGTATAGGGCTAAAACTTGGCGACGATAGGGTTAAATGTAGAACAAATGGTGATGGCACGAGATCTTCATCGTTTAAATCGACTACGCAAAGGAAAAGATGCCAATGAAAAGCAATATCAAGAACTTTTTGAAAAATCAAATTTAAAAGTACAACAACGTATTCAACGCATTCCTAATATCAAACTTAATCAAGATTTACCTGTTACCCAATATGCAGACAAATTGATTGAGGCCATTCAAAAGCATCAGGTCATTATTGTTGCCGGTGAAACAGGTTCAGGTAAAACAACTCAGCTTCCTCAGATAGCCATGCTTGCGGGGCGTGGTTTAACAGGGTTAATTGGTCATACCCAGCCACGACGATTAGCTGCGCGCAGTGTATCGCAACGTATTGCAGAAGAGGTGGGTGAAAAACTCGGTGAGTCTATTTCATTTAAAGTAAGGTTTAACGAACAGGGTTCACAGGACTCTATCGTTCGTTTAATGACAGATGGTATTTTGCTGGCTGAATTGGCTCATGATCGTTTCTTAACCAAATATGACACCATTATTATTGATGAAGCACATGAGCGCTCGCTCAATATTGACTTCATCATGGGCTATTTAAAACAGCTCTTGCCACGTCGTAAAGATCTTAAAGTCATCATCACATCTGCAACTTTAGACGTTAATCGTTTTTCAAGTTACTTCAATAACGCACCGATCTTTGAGGTTGAAGGTCGTAGTTTTCCTGTAGAAGTGCGTTATCGTCCGATCTCTGAAATGAGTATTGTAGGGAGTGATGATGATGAGTTTGATGACTTTGAAGAAAACCTACCGCGCGCAGTAGTATCAGCTGTTGAAGAATGTTTCAAAGATGCACAGGAAAAAGGTCATCCTGAACACGCAGATATTTTGATTTTTGCCAGTACGGAACAAGAGATTCGTGAGCTACAGGAAACTTTAATCAAACATGGACCTCGTCATACAGAAGTTCTACCTTTGTATGCGAGACTAGCGTTATCTGAACAACAAAAGATTTTTAATCCTGCAGGTGGTGGACGGCGTATCATTATTGCCACCAACGTTGCGGAAACTGCATTGACCGTTCCAAACATACGTTACGTCATTGATAGTGGTTTTGCACGTATCTCTCGTTATAACTACCGTTCGCGTGTTCAGCGTTTACCGATTGAAGCGATTTCTCAAGCAGCAGCCAATCAGCGTAAAGGTCGTTGTGGTCGTATTGCACCGGGTGTGTGTATTCGACTGTATTCAGAAGAAGACTTTTTAAGTCGTCCCGAATTTACTGAACCTGAAATCAAACGTACTAATTTGGCATCTGTTATTTTGCAGATGCAGAGTTTAGGTCTTGGAACACTCGAAGATTTTGACTTTATTGAACCGCCTGATCATCGTCTCGTCAATGATGGTCGTAAACTGCTGATTGAACTCGGGGCGATGACGGAAAAGAGTAATCCTTCTCTTGCGGCTAAAACAGCCTCATATTTAGATAAAGGTGGACTTCAAGGCAAAGGCGATTCTCTCACCAAAATTGGTCAACAAATGGCAAAAATGCCAATTGATCCAAGACTCGCACGTATGATTTTGGGGGGTGCTCATTTTGGGGCACTCAATGAAGTATTGATTATCGTGGCTGCGTTAGCTGTTCAGGATCCAAGAGAGCGTCCTGCTGATAAACAAATGCAAGCGGATCAGAAGCACGCCTTATTTCGTGAAGCCGACTCTGACTTTCTGTTCTATCTCAAATTATGGGATGCGTTGGTTGCAAATCGGGAGATGAGTGAAAATAAGCGTCGAACATTTGCACGTAATCATTTCTTGAGTTGGCTACGCTTGAGAGAATGGAAAAAAACACATGAGCAACTGGTTGATCTTGCTCAAGGCTTAAAGCTTTCTTTTAATGAAAAGAAAACCAGTTACGAAAATCTTCACAGAGCTTTACTCACGGGACTATTGTCATTCATTGCAAATAAAACAGATGAACGCAATGTATTCATGGCAGTGCGTCAACAAAAGGCACGTATATTTCCTGCATCAACCTTACATAAAACCAATACACCATGGGTCATGGCATTTGAGATGGTAGAAACCTCTCAGGTGTATTTACGAACACTGGCAAAAATTGAGCCTGAGTGGATTTTGCTAGCTGCACGTGATTTAGTGAAACATCATTACTTTGAACCGCATTGGTCGAAAAAAGCAGGTGTAGTTAACGCATATGATCAAATTTCACTGTTTGGTTTGATTATTGAACCTAAGCGTCAAATCAATTATGAAAAGGTCGATCAAACTGCGGCGCATGAAATTTTCCTTCGCGATGCTTTAACGACGGGTCATCTGGGGATTACACCACCATTTTTAAAACATAACTTGCTTAAACTAGAAGAAGTTGAGCGAGTTGAAGACAAATTGCGTCGTCGTGATTTGGTGGTAGACGAAGAGACGATTTATCAGTTTTATGCAGCAAAAGTGCCTGAAGATGTAGCGAGTCGGCGTAGTTTTGAAGATTGGCGTGCAACAGTTGAGCCTCAAAATCCACGTTATTTGTTCATCGATGACGATGCTTTGTGGCTTAACGATCGTCCAACCACCCAACAGTTCCCTGATTACTTACGTAATGGGGACCTTCGTTTAGCGGCAAGTTATCGATTTGACCCAAGTCATGATGAAGATGGTGCGACGGTCAAGATTCCACTACAGGCCCTGCCACAAGTAGATGAAAACTTATGGTCATGGGGCATTCCAGGTTGGCGTCTTGATTTGATTGAAGCACTATTAAAAGCTCTTCCAAAAGATAAGCGTCGTGGCTTGGTACCTATACCAGATACTGCGCGTAAACTGATGTCCAAAATAGATGCGCAAGATTTACAAAAGCATATTTTTAGTTTTTTAGCTTTTCAATTGAGAGGCGAACAGATCACTGAAAAAGATTTTAATGTAGATCGAATTGAACAATATCTTTTACCGCTCATTAAAGTCATCGATGAAAAAGGACGAGTGATTGAGCAAGGTCGCGATTTATCTGAATTAAAAGCACGCTGTCGTACTGAAACGCATAGTCCAGTCAAGCAGTTAAAAGGTGAGTATCAAACTTTCCCTGAGCATTTTGTGTTTGAAGCATCGCAAAAAGTCACAGGTGTCGTCGTCAAACAATATCAAGCACTTGTACCAAGCAAGGAATTTTCTAAGCTTGAGCAAAAGGATGAGTCAGGTGTTGTCATTCAAACGTTTAATGATCAGCACGAAGCAATACGCCATCATCGTGCTGGTATTATTCGCCTGATTCATATGCAGCTAGGTGATTTGATTCGACAGCTTAAAAAACAAATCTCTAAACCACTCGCATTAGCCTATTCCCCTTTGGGTGATAAAGCTCAGTTAGAACAAATGTTAGTTTACGCAACATTGCAAATGGCTTTAGAGAAAGAGCCTGTAGATGCGCAAGATTTCCAAACCATTTTACAAGCTGTTAAGCAGTCTTTCTTGACGCATGGTCAAAAGGTCTTGGCTGCCTTTAATGACATTTATGTACAATGGCAACAAATTCGACGCGAGTTGATGATGATTGATGCCAATGTATTTGGTAAAAATATCGATGATATTGAAGATCAACTTGATCTAATGAGTTTAGCGGATTTTGCTTATAGTAAATCTGTAGACGTGTGGATTGAATTTCCACGCTATCTTAAAGCTTTATTGATCAGGATTGATCGTTTGCCTCATAATCTCAAACGAGATGATGATGCGATTGCTCAAGTCGATCCTTGGATGGATAAATTATTTAAATATAAAAATGATCAGAAATTGAAAGAGTTATATTTTATGGTTGAAGAACTGAGAATCTCATTATTCTCTCAACCGATGAAAACCAAGATGCCAATTTCGCCAAACCGTATTCAAAAAGTATGGGAACGTCTCGGAATCAGTTAATATAGCTCTAATTTGAAATATTGAGTTACTCAAAAAAGGAGTTTTGCATGGGCATTCGTATTACAGGCACTGGCTTATTCCATCCTGAACATGTCATCACCAATGAAGAATTGGTTGAAAGTTTAAATGCTTATGTAGAAAAGTTTAATCAAGAGAATGCTGAAAAAATTGCTGCGGGCGAAATCGAAGCACGCCGTGGTTCAAGTGCAGAATTTATTGAGAAGGCTTCAGGTGTTAAAGCACGTTATGTTGTAGAGAAGGAAGGCGTATTAGATCCTAATCGTTTACGTCCAAACTTAGCAGAACGATCAGATGATGAAATTTCACTTCAAGCTGAGTGGGGTGTGATCGCTTCAAAACAAGCAATGGAAAATGCCGGTGTAACTGCTGAAGACATTGATGTTGTAATATTGGCTTGTTCAAATATGCAACGTGCATATCCTGCGGTTGCTATTGAAATTCAAACTGCATTAGGCATTCAAGGTTATGCTTATGACATGAATGTTGCTTGTTCTGCTGCAACATTTGGCTTAAAACAAGCTTATGATGCGATTAAGTCTGGTGCTCGTCGTGTGCTCTTGGTCAATGTGGAAATCACATCAGGTCATACAGATTATCGTTCACGTGATTGTCATTTCATTTTTGGTGATGTGGCGACAGCTTCAATTATCGAAGATACAGATTCTAAAACTGGATTCGAAATTTTAGATACGCAATTGTTTACGCAATTCTCTAATAACATTCGTAATAATTTTGGCTTCTTGAATCCAAGTGAAACAACCAACGCGGATGATAAACGCTTCCGTCAAGATGGTCGTAAAGTGTTTAAAGAAGTATGCCCATTGGTTGCGAAAATGATTACAAAGCAACTTGAGAAAAACCAAATCGAACCGACGAATGTTAAACGTTTCTGGTTACATCAAGCCAATGCCAGCATGAACGAGTTAATCTTAAAGCTAGTGGTGGGTAAAGCTGTTGCTGAAGCAGATCCAGACTTAGTTCCAATCATTTTAGACGAGTTTGCAAACACTTCTTCAGCTGGGGTCATCATTGCGTTACACCGAACTGCAGATCAAGTGAATGATGGTGAATACGGTGTATTATGTTCATTTGGTGCGGGTTATTCTGTTGGTTCGATACTGGTTCAGAAGCGAGTAGCTTAATTAGATAAAGAGATGTTCAATGGAAAATAAAGCATTGCAAATCCAACACCATTCTAAAATGATCCGATATGGTAGTTTGTTGCAACGTTTTTATTTTAAACCGACCTTTCTTGGTGTTGAACATCTCAATGCTGATCGACCTGCCATGTATGTGGGTAATCATACAATTTATGGCGTATTTGATACGCCAATATTGATTGATTATCTATATACAGAGCACAAAATTAAAATTGTGAGTTTAGGTGATCACATTCATTTCAAAATACCGTATTGGAAAGATATGGTTCATAAAATGGGTGCAATTGAGGGTCTAAGAGAATACGCCAGAGATGCAATGCAACAAGGATACTCTATCCTAGTGTTTCCAGGTGGTGGGCGTGAGGTAGTAAAGCGCAAAGGGGAAGAATATCAACTCATATGGAAAGAGCGCTACGGATTCTTAAAGTTAGCTCAAGAATTTGACTACGACATTGCACCTTTTGTAGCTGTAGGTGGTGATGAAGTATTCGATTTGGCACTTGATGCCAATTATTTGCTTGAAAAAAAGTGGTTTAAAAAGCTTTTAGCTGTTCCTAAAATTGGAAAATTACTCCGTCAAGGTGATGTCTTGCCTTCAATACCCAAAAATATTATTCCTAAAAGAGTCCCATTCTATTTCAAATTTTTACCACGACAATCAATCTCAAATATCAAAACAGAACAGGATTTGATTGAATTCAGAGATCAATTGCAGCAAACGATTTACGAAAATATTGCATCAACGCAGTTGATACGAGATAGACAAGATTAAATCCTAGAAAATTATACTTGTTAATCTAATTATATTGTTGATTATAAAAATATTTTTAAAATAATATTAAAAAAATAAATTAGTGCTTTCTATTTTATATCAATTAGGTATATTATTTTAATGTAAATATTCAGTTTACTAAGCCCAAAGATTGTACTCCTCCTTGGGCTTTTTTTTATCTCAGAATAATAATAGTCGTATGAGCGCGATTTTCACTTTTTTAAATTCACACAAAATAAGATTGAAAATCAAAGGTGAATTTTTGGCACAAAATGCAACTATAGTTGGTTTTTTAAAAATTAATAAAAACAGAATGTTATTTAAATTTTTTAGCATGCTATCAAAACAATTCTAATTTTGTAATTGCAAAATGTATGCTTCTACGACTTAGAGGTTCATAAAGAAATTTTGCATAAGTGCTTTTTTTTTGTACATTGAAAACTCAAAAACAAAATAACACAGAGGGATTATGACACTACAAGGAAAAACACTGTTCATTACAGGTGCAAGCAGAGGTATCGGTCGTGAGATTGCACTTAAAGCTGCAAAAGATGGTGCAAATATTGTGGTTGCTGCAAAAACGAGCACTGAACATTCGAAACTCAGTGGTACGATTCATTCTGTTGCAAAAGAAATAGAAGCAGCTGGTGGGAGAGCATTAGCGATCCAACTTGATGTACGAGATCAAGATGCTGTCGCAGCCGCAATGAAACAGGCTGCTGAACATTTTGGTGGGATAGATGTCCTCATTAATAATGCTGGTGCGATTAATTTGAGTGGGGTTGAAACGCTTGATCCAAATCGTTTTGATCTTATGTATCAAGTTAATACTCGCGCCGTTATGGTCTGTAGTCAAGCTGCCTTGCCTTATTTAAAACAAAGTCAAAATCCACACATTCTTAGTCTCTCTCCACCTTTAAATTTAAAAGAAACGTGGTTTGCGGTTCATTCTCCTTACACCATCAGTAAATATGGCATGAGTATGTTGACCATGGGAATGAATCAAGAATTCGAACGTTATGGAATAAGTGTTAATGCCTTGTGGCCTAGAACCATTATTGCAACTGCAGCGATAGAATTTTCTCTCGGTGGACGTGAGTTATTTAGCAAGGCTCGGAAACCGGCAATCATGGCTGATGCAGCGTATGCAATCTTGACGAGTGAGAAACGTTCGATCACGGGTCGTATGATGATCGATGAAGAGATATTAAGAGAGACAGGTGAAACTGATTTCGAAAAATATCGAGTTGAGCCCTCAGATGAGGAATTGATGGTCGATTTATTTGTTGATCCATAAATGAGAAAGCCCAACATAGCGTTGGGCTTTATTATTTATACTAAATTATCGTAATGCAGTAAGGTTGACATCCTTTTGATACATCTCGATCTGCATGACTTGTTCAGTTAAGAATGCTTTACGTTGGTCATTGCTCGGATGACTTGCAAACAAAGTTGATTGATCTTTATTCATTTTACGTTTGTTGAGATTTGCTTCGAATTTATCCCAAAATGAGAGTGCTGCATTGTGATTGTAGCCCGCTCTCACCATCAAATCTAAACCAATCAAATCAGCTTCTTCTTCTAGATGACGGCGATGAGACATATTGGTTTGATTACCAGATAAACCACTTGCAAGCCCGATGGCAGCCCCAGTTCCCATGGTTGCACCCATTAGACCTAAATTCATTGCTGCGAAACGAGAAGCCTTTTCACGACTATGATTACGGATAATGTGTGCCATTTCATGCGCAATTAGAGTGGCTAATTCATCATCTGATAAGTTTTCAAACATATATACAGCCGAATTAACAACAATTTGCCCACTTTGAAAGGATTGGGCATTAGGTTTGCTACTGAGCACACCGTTAATTCGCCATTGAATTGGTTGACGACCTTCACGTAAATATTGATTAGCATGTGGGATTAAACGTGCCAAAATTTGATTTAAGCGTGGATCTTCAAGATATAAAGACTTAGTCTTCGCTTTCTTTTCAAATTTATTATAGCTACGATTTGAAATTTTATTCCAAGCTGATTCCGGAATAATCATGAGTTGTTTGCGTTCGGAAGCTACAGTGCCTAATGATGTGGTTGAAACACAGCCAGTCGAGATTAATGCAATTGAACTTATAATACCAAACGCGAAGGATTTCATAATTACACCTTAATGATGGGATATTATTTGAGATCTAGCTTGGTTTTTAATAGCTAGATTTCGTGTTTAATTATTGTTCAATATTTAGATTAATTAAACAAACATTATTTTAATTATTAATTTGAACGAATTAATATCATGGTGGTTATAATGAGATTTGAGTCACAATAATATTTTTTTATTTGTTATTTTATTATTTAGATAAATTATTTTATTTATATATATTTTGTATTTTATTATATTTTTATTATATTATTTGTGATTAGATTAATATTTATTAAAATTAATAGTATATATAAATCAGTAATTTATGTTTTATTATTGTTTTTTTAAATATTTAAGTGTGATTCTGTTTTTGAATTTAATTTAATATGAGAATAAATTCTCACTATTTTAGTAGAATGTTGATAAATAACTCATAACGAAATATTTTGGAAATTCATTCAAAGCTATTAAAAGTTAATTCTTATATTGTGAAGTTTTTCTTACATTGAGTTGGTGTATATTGTGATTTAATTCTCAAATATTATTGTTGGGTATTTTAATTAAATTTGGGTGGACTAATTATGTGATTTATAACCACGAATTTTTTTGATCACAGTGTTATAAGGCCTGTTTGATTTTTGATAAGGTCTGAGCATCATTAATATGCGCATGCTGCTTATCCTAGCCAATCGATACAACAGAACACTTTAAAATAAATTCATCTAAACTTATTTTGTCTTCAGTCAATATGAGTGTATTAATTCGCTCAATTTTAAAGGTGTTTAACCTGAACTTGAGTTTTCAGTACTCGTCATTCAATCTCATCTTATTTTCAAAGAAAGATTAATCTTATTGTGGAGTGCTTGGTAAACCAAATGAGGGTTTCTTTCGTGGTTCGAGTAAAGTCTCAATCACAAACGGTGTGCCAAGGTGATCAACAGAAATATTTAAAGAATTCCAACGGAATAATGAGATTTTTTGCGATATAAAGTTCATGTTAGGGCGAGTACAAATGTATGAGCGATCTCGAGTGACGATTGGCGTTGAAGCGGCATTTGTTTTATCACGCTTTCTTAATTCATTCTTTGAACTTTGAACGACTAGACAGGAACTGATACAGTCAATATGAATAAGTGGTTTAAGGGTAGTTTATTGCTTGGTTCTTTGGTGAGTAGTTTTGCATTTGCAGATTTTCTACCACCAAATCAAGCATTTCAATTTGAGGCAGTATCAGTCAGTCATCATCAAGCTGAACTAAAATGGAAGATCGCAGATGGTTACTATCTCTATCATGATCAAATCAAAGTTTCAGACATTCAAGGTCCTGTAAAGTTATCTCTACCACGCCCAAAAGAGAAAGATGATCCAAACTTTGGTATGACCCAAGTGCATTATCAGGATGTAATCAGCAATATTCCAGTTAAACCAAATCAAGAATTTAAGATTCAATGGCAAGGATGTGCTGAAAGTGGTTTATGTTATCCGATTCAAAGAACAACGATAACAACTGACAGCACAGGTTTATTCCCAGCGCAGCAAACTACACAAGCTAAGAAAGTTTTAAATCTCAATGAAATTTCAGCGGCATCTAATGGAGTAGTAAATACTCGAGATGCACAAGAAAATGCTTCACCAAAAACAGAAACACAACTCATTTCAAAGGATAATAATACAGTCGCAGATCGTAAAAAATTTAACGCTACTGCGCTTGAGCTAGATAAAACCGAATTTGGGGAAAATAATTTAATCAGTGAGGATCAATCCACGCTAGATGCAAATTTATCTAAAGAAAATCTGAACAGGCCAGCCAGCTTTTCGAGTGTATGGAACAACGATCAATTTTTTTTAAATTTGCTCTCTCAACAAAGTGTATGGCTTAATTTATTGGTGTTTTTAGGACTTGGAATATTGTTGGCATTCTTGCCTTGTTCATTGCCCTTAATTCCGATTTTATCAGGCATTCTTGTGCAAAATCACAGAGGTTATCGTGCCGCGATAATAGCTTTTATTTTTGTCACAGGGATGGCTATCGTTTATGCGTTAATGGGATTCGTTGTTTCTCAACTGGGCTATAGTTTTCAGCGTTGGTTTCAAAGTCCGATCTTCATCAGTATTTTTAGTCTCCTGTTTATTATTTTTGCCCTTAATCTTTTTGGTGCATTTCAAATCTCTTTACCTCAAGGAATGTTACAACGCTTAGATCTTTGGCAACAAAAACAAAAAGGCGGAACATTGATCGGTGCAGGACTCATGGGGATGATTTCTGCACTGATAGTTGGACCCTGCATGAGTGCTCCGTTGGCTGGAGCATTGATATTTGTCTCACAGATGAACCAACCTTTATTAGGGGCGACTTATCTTTTTGTTTTGGGCATTGGGATTGGTTTGCCGCTTTTTATTGCGGCAGTTTTCGGTACGCATTTTTTACCTAAACCTGGGGTATGGATGGATCGACTCAAGGTCTGTTTTGGTTTCGTGATGTTGCTTGTGGCCATTTATTTTGCACGGCCACTTATCCCAACCAGTATTTATCAAATTCTGATGGGTCTTTTACTTCTTGGATTCGCTGTATATTTACTCTGGAAAATGCGACCTTATGTCGAAAAAATAGTGGTTAAAAGCATCATCATATTACTCAGTCTTGGCATGATGTTTTTAGGAGTGAATTATGTGCAGCAAGGGTATACGCACTCGCTTGTAACGCAGGCCAAAACATTACATACATGGCATAAAGTCAACTCTGCCGCGCAGCTTTCAAATGTTTTGAACGCAAATCAAGGTAAAGCCGTAGTAATTGATGTTTACGCAGATTGGTGTGTTGCATGTCAACCGATAGAAAAAGAGGTACTTCCGCGTGAAGATGTTCAAGCCAAACTCAATGAGTTGGTTTTAATTAAATTAGATCTCACTCATTTTGAACCAAGCCAAGATGAACTGTTAAAAAAATGGCAAATTTTAGGTCCGCCAACATTTATTTTTTTAAACACGCAACATGATGAAATACGTGATCTGCGCTTGACTGGCACTTTTACTGCAACACAGTTATTAAATCGATTGCAGGAACAATCTGTCGGGATGGTTCAGTAATGATTTCATTTGATGGGATTCAACTTGGATCACTCATGTTTCCATGGGTTTTATTGATTCTATTCAGTGGGATACTGTTCATCAGTATCTTGATCAATGTTTTAGGTCATCACTATAAATGGACAGATACCCAAGTCAAAATCAGTAAAGATTCAGTGTGGACAAGCATCATTATTGGAGCAGTTGCCGCTAGAGTCATCTTTGTTATGTTCTATTGGGAGATTTATATTGAAAATCCTTTAGATATACTCAAAATCCAAGATAAAGGATTTAGCTTATGGAGTGGATTATTCTTCGGTGGGCTAAGCTATATCATTCTCAATCGAAGCTTACGAACAAAAATGAAGATCATTTTAGTTGGGGTGTTTTTATTTTGGGTAGCGATTGGCGTAATGATAAAAACTCAATACAAGGTTGAAAGTTTTTATCCTGATCTAAGTTTTCAGATACTCCCAACTGATCATAGTGAAAATAAGAATGAAGGGTATTTCACAGATTTTTTGGGTCAGCCTACAGTCGTTAATTTGTGGGCGAGTTGGTGCCCGCCATGTCATAGAGAGATGCTAATACTTTTTCAAGCACAAAAGGCTCATCCCAATATTCATTTTGTGATGCTCAATCAAGGTGAAGATATCACAACGGTTCAAAACTATTTACAAAAACACAGCTTCAACTTTAAAAATGTCAGACTTGATGTAAATGGGGAAATGCCCAAGCAGAGCAATAGTTTTGGCTTGCCAACTACATTGTTTTACGATGAAAAAGGTAAATTGGTGGATAGACATATGGGTGAGTTAAGCGCTGCAAAATTGCAAGAATATTTAATTAAAATGACAGCCGAGTAGAGCTAAAGGTTATGAAAGATATAAATAAATTAATATTGTTGTCTAGCGTATTTTTAATAAGTAGCGTCAGTTATGCGGATTAAAAAAAGCAGATTTCAGCAGAGGGCTTTGAGTTTGTAAAAGAAATTCCAGCACCAGCAGGTATGACAGGATGGGCAGGGCATATGAACCAACATCCAGGCACGGTTTTTATTTCTAATGATCAGAAATATTACATTATGGGTGATTTATATAATGCTCAAGGTGAAAATATTTCTATTGAAGCATTAAATACACATGTCAAAGACGCCGTATTAGATGATGTATGGAAGAGCATTGAAAAGTCGACTTAGATTCAAGATGGTGAAAATACAGCAGCACGCGTTGTTTATGTATTTTCAGATCCTAACTGCCCATATTGCCATCAATTTTGGGAAGCTGCACGACCATGGGTAAACTCGGGAAAAGTTCAACTTCGACATATACAAGTTGGTGTAATTCGAGAAGAAAGTCGAGGGCAGATTGCCACCATACTTAACTCAAGTGATCCTGCTAAAGTATTTAATGACTACAATAAAAAGAAAGGTAAAGAGCGATTAGTTGTTACGCAAAATATATCAAAATCTTTACATGAAAAAATCGACTATAACGAGTCACTTATGGATAAATATGGATTTTTTTCCACGCCAGCTATGGTATGGAAAAATCAACAAGGAGAGTTCAAGTCTATGCAAGGAATGGCAAAAGACTTGCAAGAAGTTTTTGAAAAATAGAATTTTTTGGTCTTTAGAACTCTTGAATACAAAACTTTAAAATTTAATACATGGTCATTTACATGGAGAATATGATCGTATTTGAGTCTCATATCCACAACTGAAAGAATTGCAAGATTATGAAGTAGGATCGCAATATAAGCTATAAAGCGTTTGCATAATGGTGAGGACTTTAGGATCACTCACTTGATAAAAAATTTGTTTACCTTCACGACGAGTCACCACCATTTCAGCTTTACGTAATACGGTTAACTGTTGTGAAAGCGTGGGTTGAAAAATTTGAGTTCGATTCTCAATTTCCTGAACGTTCAATTCACCATCTACTAAAATACAAAGTATCTTTAAGCGATCAGGATTCGACAGGACTTTAAGTCGATCGCTGACTTGATCAACTTGTGAAAAATCCATTTGATTGAATTCAACATCAGACGGCATTGGATGTTCCTTTGAAACAGAAGGATGCGTATGTTAAAGCATCTTGATTATTTTTCAAAATTATATAATATAAAAAAATATATTGTAAATAAGTAAATTGTTATGCATGATTTTGTGATTGCTTTTTTAGGTGGAGCACTACTCGGTTTATCTGTGGTTGGATACTTATACGTGAATGGTCGAATAGCAGGGATTAGTGGTTTAATCGGTCAAGTACTAAATCCGCATAAAGTTTTCAAAACACCAGCATTGTGGTTTTTAATGGGTCTCATCATCACACCGTTTATCTATGGTATTTGGGTTCAGCCTGAAATTGAACTCGAAGAAAGTCCATTCATGATGATCATGGCAGGTATTTTAGTTGGATTTGGAACACGTTTAGGTTCTGGCTGTACAAGTGGGCATGGCATTTGTGGTTTAAGTAGATTGTCCAAAAGATCTATTGTGGCAACACTAAGTTTTATGCTGACAGGCTTTATAACGGTTTATTTAATTCGACATGTCACAGGAGCATTCTAAATGAAAAACCTTTTTGCTTTTTTGTTTGGTTCACTTTTTTCCGTGGGGCTCATGTTATCTGGAATGTCGAACCCTGAAAAAGTTCTTAATTTTCTTGATTTATTCGGTGAGTGGGATGCAAGTTTGGCATTTGTCATGATGGGTGCCATTGTCGTGGCATTCATACCCTTTCAGATCGTAACCAGAAGTGAAAAACCTTTAACTCTATTCAATGAGACTATTGATCTACCAAAGAGCAATCAGCTTGATAACAAGCTCATTATAGGTGCTAGCTTGTTTGGGATAGGCTGGGGCATCGCAGGTATCTGTCCAGCACCAGGATTAACATTGATTGGTTTAGGGCATTATCAATCACTCTATTTTGTGATTGCGATGTTGATAGGAGTTTTAATTCACCGTAAATGGATGGGGGCATAGTTATGAAACTAGTGATGAAAGACGCCACTCAAGATCAAATCAAGCCGCTAATTAAAGATTTTTTTGATCAAAATACCAATACATTTAGTTATGTCGTGGCTGATCCTGTGACATTAAGTTGTGCCATTATCGATAGTGTTTTAGATTTTGATGCTGCTTCTGCGACAACAACGACGGAACATGCTGACCAGATTATTCAATACATACATGAACAGCATTACAAGGTTGAGTGGATTTTAGAAACACATGTGCATGCTGATCATTTGACCGCTGCGAAATATTTACAATCTAAGCTGGGTGGCAAAATTGCCATGAGTCATCATATTGGAATTGTACAAGAAACATTTGGCTCAATTTATCAATTGGATATTAAAGCAATAAATGCACAGCAACCATTCGATTATTTATTTAAAGATCATGAGTGTTTCAAAATTGGAGAAATTGAAGCCTATAACATTCCAACGCCTGGTCATACACCTGCTTGTCTTAGTTATGTGATAGGTGATGCAGTTTTCGTGGGTGATACTATATTTATGCCAGACTATGGTACAGCACGATGTGATTTTCCACGGGGCAGTGCAGCAGAATTATTTGATTCAGTTCAGAATCTTTATCAACTGCCTGATCATATGCGTGTATATCTATGTCACGATTATTTACCAGAAAATCGACACCAATATATGTGTCAAACGGATATAGGAACGCAAAAAGAATCGAATATACACATTCGAATTGATTCAAAAAAGAATGATTTTGTGGAAATGCGCAATAGCCGTGACGCAACATTGGGGATGCCAAAGCTCATTTTACCAGCCATTCAAATTAATATAAATGGTGGCAAATTTCCGCCCACTGAACACAATGGAGTGTCTTATTTGAAAATCCCTTTAAATTTTTTCAAATCTTAAAGGTTAGCTACTTTTATTATTATAAATATTATAAATACATGTTATGTAAAAAATTGAAAAATGCTTTAAATATAAGTTAAATAGGCGTATAGTTAAGTATGAAAGTTGATCAGCCTAGTCGGTTATTAACTTGATTTTTTCTATGTTTCTAAACACTCTTTATCGATAAGAGTTGAGAGGAAATTTTGCTAAGATCTAGTGGACTCATCATTGCATTTGCAACGGTGTTATTACAACTAGCGGTTTATTTACAACCGATCTTACCGGAGAAATTTCATATCGCTCCGGTATGCATGTCTATTATGCATAATTTACTTTCTCCAGAACGCCATCAGCATGTTCATGAGACTTATCTCGATCTCGTCCACCATTTAAGTGAATACGAACATCATCACGACCATAATCAAATTACTCACCAATGCCAATATTGCACTGTTTATGGAGACCTCGTCTTACCATTTGATTTTGGTGTAAAAGAAATTTTTGATCGCTTACAAGTTAAGCTGAGTTTCTACCGCAATTCTTTTTGGCACGTTTATTTTTCTCTACAGAAGCTCTATCTTCTGCCTCAAGGCCGAGCGCCACCTTTTGGACTCTAATTGATTTAAACCTTGGATCATTTTGATCTTAATCAATTTATGTAGAGTTCAATCTTATGAAAAAAATCTTTAAACAGTCTGTAGCCAACAGACGGTATTCACTCATCCTCAAAAAAGTGAATTTAAAATCGCGTGTTATCGGAGTGATACATGACATCTACAATGTAATTCTAACTGTAGTTTTAAACTCAGTGAAGAACAACATTCACCACAAAACTCAACGATAAGGTGACGTCATGGATCTAGGACTAACAGCGCTCGAATTGGCGCGTATTCAATTCGCATTCACTGTTTCATTTCACATTATCTTTCCAGCAATTTCGATTGGATTGGCAAGTTTTTTGGCTGTGCTCGAATGGCGTTGGCTTAAAACGAATGATCCTGTTTATCGAGATCTGTTTAAATTTTGGATAAAAATATTCGCACTTTCATTTGGTATGGGTGTCGTTTCAGGCGTGGTGATGAGCTATCAGTTTGGAACCAACTGGAGTGAATTTTCACGTATAGCTGGTAGTGTCACCGGACCATTGCTAACTTATGAAGTGCTCAGTGCGTTTTTCTTAGAAGCTGGTTTCCTCGGTATCATGTTGTTTGGCTGGGGGCGAGTTGGACCAAAGACGCATTTTTTTGCAACCTTAATGGTGGCAATAGGAACATGTATATCCATGTTTTGGATTCTGTCATCTAATAGCTGGATGCAAACACCTCAAGGCTTTGCATTTGAAAATGGAATAATCGTTCCCCAAGATTGGTTCGCGATTGTCTTTAACCCATCCTTTCCTTATCGATTAGCCCATATGGCACTGGCCGCTTTCTTGGTTTCAGGCTTATTGGTTGCCGCAACTGCTGCATGGCATCTACTCAAAGGACGCCGTGATACGTTAGTTAAAAAGTCATTCTCGATGGCAATGTGGATGATCCTTGCTTTAGCTCCACTACAGATGTTCGTGGGTGATTTACATGGATTGAATACCTTAGAACATCAGCCTGCTAAATTAGCTGCAATCGAAGGTCATTGGGAAACCAATAAAGATCATGGTATGCCGTTGTATCTATTTGGTATTCCAGATATGGAAGCTGAAGAAACTAAATATGCGATTGGTATTCCAAATCTGGGTAGCCTTATCATGACACATACTCTTAATGGTGAGGTTAAAGGCTTAAAAGAATTCGCTCCTGAGGATCGACCTAATTCAACCATCGTTTTTTGGAGTTTCCGAATCATGGTGGGTATGGGCATGCTCATGATCTTACTGGCTGTATTTGGTCTATGGCTACGTAAGACAGGAAAATTCTATGAGTCAAAATGGTTGCACAAGTTTGCTTTGTGGATGGGGCCTTCGGGTTTTATTGCATTGTTGGCAGGCTGGTTTACCACAGAGGTGGGACGTCAACCTTGGATTATCTATGGCGTAATGCGTACGAAAGATGCGTTATCTCCTGTCTCTGCGGAACAGGTTGGACTTACGCTAATTATTTTTGTTGTGGTGTACTGCATCGTATTTGGTATCGGTATCTTTTATATGTTGAAAATGATGGTGAAAGGACCAGAATTTATTTATTCAACACCACATTCAGATGGCGAAGTGATCCGAGCATCTAAACGCCCGATGAGTACCATTGATAATGAACAACAACTTGAAGCATCAAATAAGGTGAATGATCAGGAGAATTTGAAATGATTGATTTATCATTGATTTGGATTGTGATCATCGCACTAGGTGTGTTGATTTATGTCGTTCTTGATGGTTTTGATTTGGGAATTGGTATTTTATTTCCATTTGTGAAAGATCGCCAAGAGCGTGATGTCATGATGAATACTGTAGCACCCGTATGGGATGGCAATGAGACTTGGATGGTACTTGGTGGAGCTGGTTTATTTGCCGCTTTTCCACTGGTCTATTCGACTGTATTGTCCGCATTATATATGCCCATTACCTTAATGGTGATCGCGCTTATATTTCGTGGAGTCGCTTTTGAGTTTCGTTTTAAGGCTAATCGGACTAAAGCACTTTGGGACCAAGCATTTATTTGGGGTTCAATTTTAGCTTCATTTTTACAAGGTG
Source organism: Acinetobacter sp. ANC_7635 (assembly GCF_056779945.1). NCBI lineage: Bacteria > Pseudomonadati > Pseudomonadota > Gammaproteobacteria > Moraxellales > Moraxellaceae > Acinetobacter > Acinetobacter sp. ANC_7635. The sequence continues at coordinate 307,228 of NZ_JBWYIS010000002.1, forward strand.
TGATTTTAGGCGCTTATATTCAAGGAATACAGACCACCAATGGTGTGTTCACGGGTGGTGGTCTGGATTGGCTCACTCCATTTTCACTCTTTACAGGTTTAGGCGTTGTTGTTTTATACGCGACACTCGGTTGCGGATGGTTAATTTTTAAAACAGATGAGCGTGTACAAGATCATATGTACCGTCTGATGCCTAAGCTTATGATCGCGTTATTTCTAATATTTGGCGCTGTCAGTATTTATACTCCCCTTGTACATGACGATATTGCACAGCGTTGGTTTAGTCAGCCACAAATGTGGTATTTCAGTCCCGTACCAATACTGGTATTGATTTTCACTTTCCTAGCGCTCAGAGCTTGTAAACGTCGTCAGGAGTTTGCGCCTTTCATCTATACATTGGCTTTGGTATTTCTTGCGTATACGGGCTTCTTAATTAGTTTATGGCCGAATATCATTCCGCCAAGTGTAACGATTTGGCAAGCTGCTGCACCTGAAAGTAGTCAATTATTTGCTCTCATTGGTGCACTCATTCTAATCCCAATTATATTGTTTTATACCGCTTTATCTTATTGGGTATTTAGAGACAAGGTTCGTGTTGGTGACGAAGGTTATCACTGAGGAGAATGATAATGAAACTGAATCAAGCAGGGTGGTTTATTGTTTTATGGCTCGGTGGTTTTTTAAGTCTATTATTGATTGCTGGTCTATTTCGATTGCTCATCCAGTGGGCGTATTAATCTAAATCTTGAGACATCAACAATTAACCCATCATCTAGGTGATGGGTTTTTAATTTAAATACTAACGACTAATCGTTGTTGATCATAATTGGGTAATAGAAACTATGATATAGGCACAATTAAGCGGATTTTAGCTTCTAAAACAACGCTTTAAAAATTTACTTAAACAATTGATTTAAGATAAAATTAGAAGAATCATCTGAATCTTTGAGAATGATGAGTGAAATCGTTTCAATCACTTATGACATAACTATCGCCGTTTTAAGGAATCACGAGACTGATATTTAATTGTCGTTGTTCATGGTCTAATTACTGTGAAAAAAAAGCCAGACTGGTGGAGCAATCTGGCAAAGCGTCAAGATGAGTCACCCGTGACAAGTGATGTTTCCTGAGTTCAGGTTTGAGTTGTTCCGAACTTAAGCCTGAATAAATTCAGCCACAGCTCGGTTAAACGCCTGTGGTTGTTCAACATTCGAAATGTGCGAAGCATTAATCTCAACAAGTTGACTACCCGCAATCGCGGCTTGCATAAACTGACCATCTGCCACAGTGGTCACAGGGTCTTGTTGACCTGCAATAATCAATACAGGAATCGAAATCTGTTTGAGTTGTTCACGCACATCCGCCTTAGCCAAAGCTTCACAGCAGCTTGCATAAC
>NZ_JBWYIS010000003.1:0-251372 GCF_056779945.1 Acinetobacter sp. ANC_7635
GTTGTTTTACCATGGTCAACGTGACCGATTGTGCCCACGTTAACGTGTGGCTTATTACGTTCAAACTTAGCCTTAGCCATGAGATCTTCCTCGTTTACGTCGAACACAATTCTAAGATTGTTCAGTATCGACCTGTCGCCAAAAAAAATGACACTTTAAATACTTGAAAAGCAGACTAATAAGCCTGCTTTCTTTAAAACTTTGTAGAAATTTCTACTAAACTGTATATCTGGAGCTCTTATCGAGATTTGAACTCGAGACCTCTCCCTTACCAAGGGAGTGCTCTACCACTGAGCTATAAGAGCATTTAATACTTCGATGGAGCGGGAGACGAGGGTCGAACTCGCGACATGCAGCTTGGAAGGCTGCCGCTCTACCAACTGAGCTACTCCCGCATATTGGTAAGACACTAGATCGAAGTTTTAAAATTGGTGGTGAGAGAAGGATTCGAACCTTCGAAGCTTACGCGGCAGAGTTACAGTCTGCTCCCTTTGACCGCTCGGGAATCTCACCATTTACACTTACTTCAGTGTTGTTCTTTACTCGACTACTTAAACTCTCTAAGATGGTGCCGGCACACGGATTCGAACTGTGGACCTACTGATTACAAGTCAGTTGCTCTACCAACTGAGCTATGCCGGCGTTTCTTAGTGTTTCGTACGTTTCGTATCGGAACGGTGTGCAGTTTAGCAAAACTTGAAATCCGTGCAAGTGTTTTTTTCAAAAAAAACCCTAAAAACTCACAAAATCAATCCGTTTGATGATAATTCAACCGCTTTGATCACTGCGCGAGCTTTTATTTGGGTTTCATTCCACTCAGAATCAGGATTTGAGTCTGCAACAAGACCCGCACCAGCCTGTACATAAACCTTATTTTCGCGAATAACACAGGTTCTAATCGCGATAGACATGTCCATTTCACCATGCCAGCCTAAATAACCAACAGCACCGCCAAAAATTCCACGTTTTACTGGCTCAACTTCGTCAATAATTTCCATAGCACGAATTTTTGGTGCCCCAGAAAGTGTTCCTGCAGGGAATGTTGCTTTAAAAACATCCAAAGCATCTACGCCTTCCTCAACTTCCCCTTGCACATTAGAAACAATATGCATGACATGTGAATAACGTTCGATCACCATTTGATCAGTGACTTGCACTTTACCGATTTTTGATACACGCCCAATATCATTGCGACCCAAATCAATCAACATTAAGTGCTCTGCGATTTCTTTCTCATCGGAAAGTAAATCTTTTTCCAGCGCTAAATCTTCTTCTTTGGTTTTACCTCGTGGTCGTGTGCCCGCTAATGGGCGCACAGTCGCCACTCCATTTTCTAAACGCGATAAAATTTCAGGTGATGAGCCCACAATATAAAATGGCTTTTCATCACTAAGCGTCTTTCCTTGTACTAAAAACAGATATGGTGAAGGATTAAGATGACGTAATGCACGATATACTTGTAAAGGATCACCATCAAAGTCCGATACCATGCGATGACCAGGAACCACCTGCATCACATCACCTGCACGAATGTATTCTTTAACAGTTTCAATCGATTCTAAGAATTTTTCTTTACCTGTTAATGATTCAAAATGAGGGGCCGTGTGAGGCTTTGCCTGCAAGCTCACCGGTGTGGCAAGTAATGATTCAATTTCATCCAGCTGGCTTTGTGCTTTATTAAAAGCATCCGCATCCTGTGTATCCGCATGTACGATAATAAATAGCGTGTCTTTTAAATTATCAAAAACTACAACTGTTTTAGACAACATGAGCCATAAATCTGGCAATCCAACAGGATCAGCATCAGGAACGTTATTTAAGCGCGGTTCAATATAGCGTACCGCGTCATAACCCAAATAGCCCACCAAGCCCCCTGTAAAGTTGGGCAAATCTGGGAGTTCTGCTTTTGATGGCACTTTGAACTGCGATTGAAAGTCACGGATATACTGGAAAGGATCTTGACACTCAAACGATTCGACTTGGCCATCAGCTTTCTGAATTGTTAACTGTCCTTCATTGCAAGAGAATACCGTTGACTCGCCCAGACCAATAATCGAGTAACGCGCCCAGTTTTCACCACCTTCTACAGACTCAAATAAATAGGCTTGTTGATGTTGTTTTAAACGTGCAAATACTGACAATGGAGTGTCAGTATCAGCTAAGCGTTGGCGATAAACTGGAATTAGGTTAAAACCTTGCGATTGAAGCTGTTGAAATTGAGTTGATGTTGTCATGAGGAATTCTCTGTAGTTTTCGATGCATATTGAATGTTCTATAAAGTCTGCGCTGAGAGACGCCATCGAAAAACATTAAAACTATTCATTCCTCTACCCTTCTTTATTTATTACAACTTACTTAGAAATCAACACAGTTAAATCATCAACTACTTGTTGCGGCTTACATAGCTGAATATCTTCGCCATGATTATAACCATAGCTTACGACAATACAATCAATACCCGCACGGCGCGCTGCCTCTACATCATTCGATGAGTCACCAATCATCAAGGTATTGTCCAGATCAGTTCCAAAGGCCTCAACACAATGCAACAAAGGTTTAGGATCTGGTTTTCTCACCTCAAAACGATCTCCACCCACCGTATCCACAAAATAGTGATCCATCTTTAATTCAGCCAATATTTTTCTAGCGGGTAATTCCGGCTTATTCGTGACACACACCATTTTTTTTTGATGAGCTCGACCCCACTCTAAAAATTCGATAATGCCGTGAAATGGACGCGTATCCACGCACGGTTCGGCATTATAAATTTCTAAAAAAGTATCCAATAATTGTTGATGCTCAGAAGGCTCTACACGCCCAGTCAGATGCATTAAAACACTCTGACAGAACAATGAAGTCCCTTTGCCAATCCAATTTCGAACTTGAGATTCTGTGACCAAAGGCAGTTCTAATACATTCAAACTCATATTCATGGCACGATATAGATCAAATGCCGAATCAACCAAAGTTCCATCCAGATCAAAAAGAATTAAGTCACGCTGTTCCAAATTCGCAATATTCATTATTTTAAACCTAACAAAAAAGGCATGCGAAAGCATGCCTTAAAAAATCACATGCAACTTAGTTGAAAATAAACCAGGCAACCAGTGCCACAATCACTAACACCAATAATGCCATTAAGCCAATATTGGCATTTTTTTGAGTTTCCAACTCTTTTTCCGTACAAGCTGCAGGAATATTTACCTCACACGCTTCATGCTTATTGACAGTTGTATTAACATCAACTCCTTCAGGAATTGGGGCTGGTTTAGGAATTCCTACATTTTGAGGCATACCATCTCGAGTAAGCTGAACTGAGCTATCTCGCTCTTTCAGATCAGGCATACCCTGCTCAAGCATTTTAGCTGCTGCTGTCTTCTCTACTGCAACCTTTGAAGAAATTTCAGCTGTTGCGATTGCTTCGCTAGGCTGCTGAACATCTTGTAATGTTTGTGCAGATTGCGCAGGTGCTAAAACTGAAAATTTATGGCTAGCAAATTGCAGAATATCGCCATCTTTAACAATAGTTTCGCCTTCAGCAACTTTTGTATCGTTAATAAACGTGCCATTTGACGAACCTAAGTCTTGAACAGTGAGCACCTGCTCTTTTAGAAACAAAGCAGCATGACGACGTGATACATCTGCAGACTGAATCAAAATATCTGCATCTTGATGACGACCCACCAACATGTCTCGATCGATATCAACTTCTTTACCCGCAAATTCGCCAGTAATTGTTTGTAATTTCCAAGTCATAGTTTCGATCCATTATTCAAGTTTTGACATTTTAACATGGCTGTTTTCGAGATTCACATTGAACGCATGTTATCGAGATGGTCTCAATGTCGTGGTTGTGACCGTATTTTGTGTTCTTTGCACATCTTGTTTTGGCTCAATCGCGACAGGGGTTTCCACCACGACTTGGGCATTGTTTGTATTTGTTGTGGCAACTTGATTGTAAATCACAGGCTTTGGCAGCACTCGCGTTGATTTCACCACAGGATCCTGAGTCACGATGACATTTGGACGTTCAATCACACGCCCTACTGGCTTAGACTGTGCTGTCGGAGCAGTATAACGCTGTACCTGTGACTCTACTGCTTGAGGCGTTGATGGCACTACGATAGGCTTAACGGGTTGAGGAGTACTTGATACAGGCAACCGCTGTTGGAAGATATCATCAACATTATCCGGTAGCTTCTTAAATGTTCCATCACCATCTAGCGCTAACTGCAAACTGTATAAACGGTCATAGCGTTGCTGTGACAATCTACGAATATCAGCCGTATCTCCTACGATTGTTGGATGAATAAAAACGAGTAGGTTTCGTTTCACATTATTCTTTGCATCTGCTCTAAACAGTCTACCCAAACCAGGAATCGAGCTTAAACCTGGGACGCCTTGACGCGTTAACTTAGTATCATCTGAAATCAGACCACCCAGTACAATTGTTTGACCATTTTCAGCCAAAATCGAGGTTTTTATGGCACGCTTAGTGGTCACCAAGTCTTTCGCCTCACCACTATCTGGCTTCACCGAGGATACTTCTTGTTCTACAGCAAGACGAACTGTTCCACCTTCACCAATTTGCGGAATGACCTTTAATGTTACACCAACATCTTTACGCTCAATTGAAGTATAAGGGTTTGCTGTTCCACCTGTCGTTGTCACAGATCCTGTCTGGAATGGGACATTCTCACCCACAACGATATAAGCTTCCTCGTTATCCGTGGTGACAATCGATGGTGTAGACAGTAAGTTCGACTTAGTATTGGTCTTTAATGCCTGTATCAGTGCTCCATACAGTTTACGCGATCCATTCGCACCTTCTTTATATTCACCTAAGGCCAATGAAGCACCAGCTCCAATCAAACCAGCACCCGTAGCTACATTACCAAGGAATCCAGAAGCCAATTGACTCAGCCCCACACCCGCTTTATCAAAATTGATTACACCAATACCACTACTGATGTCACCTAGTGCCCACTGAACACCCAATTGATCTACGTCATTTCCTTCAACTTCAACAATAGCAGCCTCAATGAGAATTTGTTGACGACGCACGTCAAGTTGATGAATAGCAGATTCAATTTCACGCATGAGTTGAGGATCTGCTTTTACCACTAATGCATTTTGTGCACCATCAGCAATAATACTCACGCCATTACTATTAAAACTTGTAATATCTTGTTGATTTTGATTTGAACCACTATTCAAATTAATCGCTGGGGTATTCACACTCCCATTTGAAGACGTATTACTCGAGGTATTATTAATTAATGAGTTACTAGCACTTGAATTGGAGCTTGAACTATTTGAATTACTGGTACTATTCACCGCCTGACCAGATACTAAACCTTGTAAAATTTCAGCCAAATTTTTTGCGCTTGCATACTTAAGCTTAAATACTTTTAGACCGCCTAAGCGATCAGCTGAAGGAACATCAAGCATTTCGATCATTTGACGAATGCGTTTACGAGTACTTGGATCACCCTTGATCAAAATCCTATTAGTACGTGCATCTGCGATAATACGTACTCGAGAACCTGAAATGTCTTTGGCACCCCCCGTAGAAGACATTGAATCCAACAAAACTATCAGCTCTTCAGCTTGGCTAGACTGCAAGCTAATAGCCTCAATATCGTTTTGTCCCGTTCCATCTAAATTACGAATAATCGTTTCAAGCTGTGCAATATTATTCGCACGATCTGAGACTATAAGCGCATTTGTACCTTGTACCGCCGCCAAATGCGCAAATTGCGGCATGAGTGGTCTTAACGCGGGTATTAGATCATTGGGGTTAGTATTTTCCAGCCAAATGACACGAGTGACCACTTGATCACCTCGTGCGTTCCGAGAGGCATCAAAAGGCACACCTGAATTTTTTACATTATTGTCAGGGACTAAGCGGATAGTGTTACCCGCAGGTACAGCAACAACGCCATTAACGTTTAACACACCCAAGAACAAATCATAGACTTCAGCTTTGTTTAAAGCCTTATTTGAAATGACCGTCACATTACCCCGAACCCGCGGATCAACTGCGAAGTTTTTTCCCGTGATATCTGCCACTTCATTAATAAATGCAGTTAAATCTGCATCACGCAGGTTAATTTTCCAAGTTTGCGCTTGCGCAGCGGTACTTGCGACAGCCAATACTGGTGCTACTGCGACCATCGCCCAAAGTGACCGATTTCGATTTAAAAAATCCATAACTTGTTATATTTCCTAATACTTTATGCAAATTTACACATTTTAAAATTCTTGTTGGAAGGTCATCACTTGATCACCTCGTTTTACTTCAATGCGAACTTTACCTTCACGTTTAGCCTGTTCTAGCAGTTGTGCATCGCTTTGTCCTTGACCGACTGACTGCCCATTCAAGGATAAAACGCGATCACCAGGTCTTAATCCCAGTTTGCTTCTCAAAAATGCAGGCGTTCGATCCGTGACTTCATAACCTTGACCACTGTCAGTGTTGACACCCATATTACTTAAGTATTGTTCACGATTTTCTTGAATTTGATTGATTGCCTGACCAATGGCATTTTGAGTAGTCGTTTGACCTGAATTCGAAGTTGCGTTAGCAGAATTCTGCTGTGCATCAGGTACCAGCGGCTGATTAAGATTTTCTATTCCGGTAAATCTCAACTCAGTCGTCGCACCACTCGGCTTTTTCAATACCACATGATCCCAATATACTTCTGAAAGCTGATAAGAACTTCCTTCCAAAGTTTGTCCAATGGTATAACGATCAGCAACCTCTCGAACTTTAATCACCGCTGAAGATTGACTACTCGGCGTCGAAACCACAACCCCTTGCAACGTAAGCGCTAAATTAGCATCAGCAGCACTTACTTGCGCACCTGTTTCTTGAAACAAAGAGAAACTCGATATATTCGGAACAGGAGGTTGCTGCGAACCTAATGCGACTCGCTCAACTTGCATGACTTGCGGTGGTGCAACCACCAACCAAAATAATGAAGCGAGCTTCCACATTAAGATTAAAATCAGAATAAATAAAGTAAGCGGAGCAATTCGATCTAAATCTTTAAATGAAATTTGTGAAAACTTATCTTGGAATCCCTTCATTAGAAGCCTCCACTCAGCAGTGGCTGTCTCGTACTGACAACAAAGGTATCCAAACCAGCTTTACCATCATATGAAGGCACATTCATTAATAATCTTTGGGTCACCTGTGCATCCAACATTAATGCAGGATCTAAACTAAGGTTGGCCATTTTTTGCCCGCGCTGATCTTGTACATCAATGAGCAGTTTTCCAGCTTCGTCTGAAAATTGCCCTTTTAAAGATGGCATATTCATTCGTTCTTGTTTCTGGGCAAAGGTATAAGTTAGCGTACCACCACCCCATTGCATCTCTCCGGCGGTTTTTGCAAAACCATCGTTTTGTTTGAATTGAAATGCTACATCCTTCAACTGAATACTATTCTGAGGCCATTGCCAATCCACAAATGTTTTGAGTGTTTCAGGGGCAATATTTCCATTCATATTTTTGATAATTATTTTTTTTCCAAGCCCATAACCCACCACACCGTTGAGTTGCGTCTGACCACTATGTATTTCTAAGTTAGCACCAGCTCTTAATAAAATCAGATCGAGAGGACGTGTTTGCCAGATGACAGAACCTGCAAGATTTCCTTTTTGCCAATCTGCTTGACCTTGCCAGATATTGCCACTGACATTTTTTAAAATTTGATTATTTTTATAAAATTTAGCAATGAGCCACGATGCTGGAACTTGTAAAAAAACAAATAATAAAAAAGCGAAGATAGCGACGCTTAACCACACCATTTTTTTTGATTTTTTTATCATTCCATGTATACCAACATCTAAGTCTAATTAACCGCAAAATGTTTGAAAATTTTCTATCTTGGTATTATGCATAAATTTTACACTTCTCCAATTCACTTATAAAAAAACCAAGCAGATTTGCTTGGTTTTTTTAATATTAGTGTCATTACATGACAAATCAGTGAAATTAGATAAGGAAATCTTCTAATTTGGCACCTTTTTCAAGCTCTGCAACCAACCAACGTGGCTTCTTTCCACGCCCTGTCCAAGTCTCCGCAGTATTATTTTTATTACGATAACGAGGCTCTACAGATTTACGCGTGCTTTTCTTACGCTTTTGTGCACCATATTCAATGAATTGCTCTAAAGACATACCCACTGATTCAGCAATTTGAGTAATCTGATGATAAGCATCTTCAATTTCCTGATCTTTCTTAGACTCGATCAAAGCTTGGGCTTCAGCAGTTAACTTTCTTAACTCTTCAACAGATAAATTACTAATATCAGGCATAACATTTACTCCAAAAAATTCAATATCATTATTAGATTTATAAAGCGCCATCTTATTGTTATAAATTATTTTAATCAATCCATCATGTTATTTAATATACATAAATAAAACAAATAATTTAACACATTAATTAACCGAGTCTATTTCTATTATTTTTTCTCTAATATGCTCTGGAATCAAAACCTTTTGCATTGTATTTTTATCCACACAAACTATAACGGCCTCAGCAATTGCCACAATTTCATTCTGTTGCTCACTCCAAACTGTATATTCCATCCTGAAGGCAGAGTTACGCAATTCAACCACTTTAGTTCCAATGCGTAAATAATCAGGATAAAACACTGGTTTAAGATATTTACAACTATTTGAAGCCACAACAGTATTAATATCTAACGCTAAGATTTCTAATTGATTCAAATACTCTATTCGAGCAGTTTCAATATAGCGATAATAAATCACATTATTGACATGTCCAAAAGCATCCATATCACCCCAAGCGACTTTTTGATGGGTAATGACTTTGTACTCATTCATTTGTTTCATTCATCATTCTCATAACTTAAATTGAATAAATTTATTATGGGTCTCAAAGACACTGTTCAATTGCTGAGTTAATACAGCATCGCCTTTTAATACAGATTTAATTCTTAAATAGTTCATTAAAGGGTGATCAGGATATAATTGCAATAATGCCTCAGCATCCTGTTCACGATGAGTCGCAGTATAAATATGCCATTTAGAAAAACTCAAAATCGGTAATCCAGGATATTTCATTTCAAAATGATCAATCTGGTTTTCAAGCATTTCATAATCAGGATTTTGTTTTAACAATTGTTGTTGAAACCATAAATAAAAAATATCCTGATCGAACCGTTCTTCTAATAAAGACAAAGAAAGTTGAGTTTCATCAAAAGCCATCTCAGGAATGCGAGAAATAAGTTTTAACCATAACGATTTAATACCATATGAAGACGACACAATTTGATCACTCATTTGAGCATACCGAATTTGAATAAGCTCTAAATCTGTATTTGAAACGTTGTCAAAATCATTGAGTAGCTTTAAAAGCCATTTCTTTTTATGTTCCAAATCTAAATGACCATATTGCGTGGCTTTTAAATAATGCCATGGATATTGAATCGCAAATCTACCCCATAGATGATTCAACTTATGCTGATAAGCATCTTCAAGATCTTTTAACCAAGGTGACAGCATATGACCATGTAAAAACTCTAAATGGGTTAAAGCCTGATCTGGAAGCTCTTGAGCTAAATAAATTTCAATACGCTGGAGTTCAGCCAATTCAAAAGCATCTGCAGGACTTTGTTGTAAAACACTCAACGCATCATCAATACGATCTTGCTTCAACCATATACGAGACTGAATAACCTCTTTGAGTAATCCTGAGTTCTCAAACACAGGTTGTAAATATTCTCGCTGTTTTGTGTTGGCCTCCAAAACCCACAAAACACCTAATTTTTCATACGTATGTAACCTTGAAAAGTCTGTAACTTGTTGAATTTTACGCTGCTCTCTTGATCTCATCTTTCCAACCCAAAACCATAAAAGATGAAGAGATAAAGCAACGAATAGAAGAAAAAATGAAACAAACCAGAGGTTCGTTTGAATCTGAATACCGTGCCAAAGTATGTAAATATAACCTGGCCCTTCTTGATAACTCAGCACACTTAACACGGCTAATATCATTAAACCAACTAATGCATAAACTATAAAAATATGTTTCATGATTAGCCCTCTAAAATTGCTTTACTGTTCAATTTAGGGACAGGTAAAAGTTGTGCTTGTTTGAGATGTTTCGCTTTATTTTTTATTTTGATTGCCACAGCATCAGGCAGTTGATCCAGTTCATCGATAATTGAGGTCAGTGCATTTTGATAATCAATGTATTGTCCTTGTTGTAGTGCTCTTTGAGCAAATAACACTCTCAATTGAACTTCTTTTAAAACTAATCTTCGATTAAGTAATACCGGCATCTGTTCATCAACGCGTTCAACTTTGAATACACGCTCAAACCATGAGGATTGCGAAGAGTTATCACTCGTGAGTTGCTGTACTTGTTGTTCATTTTTCAAATTTGCATCAATATTTTCAAGCAAGTCACCTAACTGAGCAATTTGAATATTTTTTGCCACAACATATTGTTGAATCATTTTTTGATCATGCTCAACAGCTCGATGCATTGAAACCTGCAATGTATCTGCCAAAGCCAAGCGCTCAACCAGTTGATCCAGTTGATTGAGTTGCTCAAGTGCATATACAAACTCATGTTGATCTAAGGCAAATTGAATTAGCTCTAATTTTTGACTTAAGAGTTTGATTGGATTGATTTCAGATTGAATTTCTTGTTGATTATTGTTTTGCTGAGGTGGATTGGATTGAGACGAAACCTGCTGATTTGAGCGCTGAATTGCTACCAACTGATCATTCAAACTTGCCACTAATTGCTCTGATTTATGTTGAGTTTGTTGTAGCAACTCAACTTTTTCTTGTAATGAAAAATGATCATAGCTGAGTTTAATCAACCAAATGATTAAGCCTAAAATGAATAGATATAAAATTTTCTTCATGAGTGCCTATGTTCACTTTCAAGCTGCGACAAAATCGTATCTGGCATTAAGTCCGCAATTTGAGTGATTTGAAATTTAGTATTCGAGGTCTGTTGATACATACACACGATCTGATATAACCGATCCGCTAAAACCAAGTAATGACCGTGTTGCATAAATACAGGATAATTTTTGCATAAACTCAGCCAATTTTTCCAACTGGCTTCACTACTAATCAATACAGCATAAGGTTGTGGATTTGCATTGAATGCTTCAAGTAGATGTTTAAATTTATCTTGAGCATCACTTGGGCAGTAGCGGGAGTATAAAACAAAATTAAGTACTTCAATTTTAGCAGTACGACACTGCTGCATCATGAACTGACGGCCACCTTCTCCCCGCCAAAACGCAATACGTTTGAGATCAGCATTTTGTGTTAAAACCGAAAGACTTAACATTCCTTCAGATGTTTCAACATCTGGAACTAAACTTTTAACACCATATCGACTTAGAGCTTCAGCTGTTTTCCGGCCAACTGCAATCCATTTGATATGATTTAAATCGGTCAATTTAAGTCCCGATTTTTCGAGAAACTGCATGCCAACTTCAACGGCTGTTGGACTGACGACCACAATCACTTGTGCTGAAATTAATTGCTGAAAGAGCTGATCAAGTTCATCACTCCAATGAACAGCAGCCAACTCTAGTACAGATAACTCGATAGGCTCATATCCTGCACGTACCAGTGCCTCATTGAGAGGCTTAGCACGATCTGCAGGTCGAGTATTGATAAACTTCATTTCATTGTTTTATTTATACAGTGCTCTTAATAAATCAGCAGCACCTTGGTCAATCAAAGCTTTTGCAAGTGAAACACCCAACGTTTCAGCTTGTTCAACTGGACCTTCTACTTTAGCAACCAATAATGTTTGACCATCCACACTGCCTACGCGCCCCTCTAATTGAATCTGTTGATCATTTAAAGTCGCATATCCCGCAATCGGTACCTGACATCCACCTTCTAGATAAGTATTAAATGCACGTTCTGCACGAACACACGCATCTGTTTCTGCATGTAATAAAGGTCGAATCAACTCTAATACGCGTGCATCATCACCTCGGCATTCAAGACCTAATGCACCTTGACCAACTGCGGGTAAACTCGTCTGTGCATCCAGCGTGTGTCGAATACGCTCTGCTAAACCTAAACGTTTCAAGCCTGCGCTTGCCAAAATGATGGCATCGTAAAGCCCAGCATCAAGCTTAGATAGTCTTGTGCCTACATTTCCACGTAAATCTATAATCTCAAGATCTGGACGGGCCTTTAAAATTTGACATTTACGACGCAAACTTGAAGTTCCCACTTTGGCACCATGGGGCAAATCTTCAAACTTGCTATAATTATTCGAAACAAAAGCATCTAAAGGATCTTCTCGCTCACAAATCACGGCAAGACTTAATCCTTCTGGGAGCGCCATCGGCACATCTTTCATTGAATGGACAGCAAGATCTGCACGACCATCAAGTAATGCAGCCTCAAGCTCTTTAACAAATAAACCTTTTCCACCAATCTTGGCTAAAGGAGTGTCTAAAATTTTATCACCTTGGGTCACAAACGTCACCAACTCAACTTTTAGGCCAGCATGTAGGGTCTCAAGTCGCTCACGAATATGCTCCGCTTGCCATAAAGCCAATGGACTTTGACGAGTTGCAATTTTTAAGGTTTTGATCATTTTAATGCTGCCAAACTTTAGACATCCTAAACTTACCCTGCTGTCCCAAAATTGCAAGTAAATTGTTCGGCAATCACTATAATTTTAGGCAACTAAATATTTTGCATTCTTTCTCTAAGCAAAGGTAAGTGACGGCGACTGACCGCCAATTTCTCTTCAAGTTCACGACAACGAACTTGATACTGGCCTGAAGCAACCAACTCCAATCCATCCAAATAATCCAATGCAATCAGCGCATTTCGATGAATTCGTATAAATTTATTTGAAAACTCACGCTCTAGATCTTTTAAAGTCTCATCAATCAACACACTGCCGTTTTTGTGTCGTACTGTTACGTATTTCTGATCAGCTAGAAAATAGTAAACATTTTCGATAGGAATGAGTTCAAGACCACGATACGTTTTCGCAGCGATTTGCTGACGTTGATGTTTTTCTTCCATATTTTCTTTTTGCTCTATATTCGACATTTGAGCTTGAGTAAGTTTAGTTAAATTATTGAGTGTATTTTCTAATTCTGATTTGATAATCGGTTTTAATAAATAGCCTTTCGCTTGTGCCTGAATCGCAGTCAAAGCATGCTCATCATAGGCCGTGCAAAAAACAATAGCGGGCATTGGGTTTAGCTGTGAAAGATGCTGAGCACATGTCAAACCATCCATTTCAGGCATTTGGATGTCAAGTAAAATTACATCAGGCTCATATTGTTGCACTAAGGTCAAAGCTTCTTTTCCATGGTGCGCAGTTGCAACAACTTGATGCCCCAATTGAGTGACCAAGCGAGATAAGCGCTCAACCGCGAGTGGCTCATCATCACAAATTAGGATGTCCATTGTTCCTCCTTGCTCAAGTTAACGTTACTTATTTTAATGTATTAACTTGATTTTATTTATATTGGTACTGGACTACAGTCGTGTAAATTCCATTACCTGCATGACTCCTAAACTGTACCGTATACCCATAGTGTGCTTTCAAACGCTGTTTCACGTTTTCTATCGCAATACCATTCCCCTCCCTATTGGCCATTTTATCGGCTATATAAGGGTTAGTAATGACTATAGTGACTTGATTTTGTAATATTTCAACCAATATGACAATCTTTGCATCAATTAACTTTTTCTCCACCCCATGAAAGATACTATTCTCAATTAAAGGCTGTAAAGTTAAAAAAGGAATACTTGCTTGGCCCAACTGCTCTGGTTGCAAGATATTCCATTCCACATTTAATCTCGAACCCAACCTTAGCTTTTCAACCGCCAAATAATGTTCACACAATTGGATTTCTTCTTTTAATGTGACAATTTTCAGCTCTTGAAAACTTGCTCTAAACAACCTTGAAAGATCGATGAGCATTTGCTCTGCTTTATCTGGATCACTCCCAATCAGACTCACCACACTATTTAAACTATTAAAAAGAAAGTGTGGATGTATTCTTGCTTGCATGGCTTGAATTCGAGCATTCAATTCACCTTGTTGCTGCTTTAACCACTCACCCCGAACATAGATATATCGTAAACAAAAAGTGATCAACAATACGCCATAGCTCATGTGTAAAATCACATGATCAAATAAAAGTAACCATGAAAATTTTTGTAAAGAAAAGTTACTTCCCCAAAAAAACAGAAAATTCAAACTACAAGTAGTGAAGAGGATGATGAGTTCTAATAGTACAAATGTATAAATCGCAGACTGCAAAGTGGTTAGTTTTTGCCAAAACTCCCTAAATAAATCAATTACGGCAATAAAGACCAATACCACCCAATTGATATAAAGCACATACTTGATCACTTGTGATGTCTGTAAATTTGACCAAGACTGTGACTCTGCTAGGCACAGCAATAACGCCAAAAAAATACTGGCAATAAATAACTCTGCAAAATATTGCCATTGCCCAATACGTACAAAGAAATTCGCATCAATAAATTCTTGTTTATCTTTTGAAGAATTATCCATAGGCAAGACTTCGGCATCTTGATTTGAATTTGTTATACTGGATGCAAAATTACTGCTTTTTCTTTTACTGAGCCGACATGACCACATCTTCTAATTCCTCTAATCCGTCACAAGCCCAAACTTCAGGTATGTGGGGCGGTCGTTTTTCCGAAGCAACTGATGCCTTTGTCGCTGAATTTACAGCATCTGTCCAATTTGACCAACGCTTTTATAAACAAGATATTGCAGGTTCAATCGCACATGCAACGATGTTGGCAAAAGTCGGTGTACTCACTGAACAAGAGCGTGATGACATCATCGCAGGCTTAACCGCAATTAAAGCGGACATTGAAGCTGGCAACTTCGAATGGCGTATTGATTTAGAAGATGTTCACATGAACATTGAATCTCGATTAACACAACGTATTGGGATTACAGGGAAGAAATTACATACAGGTCGTAGCCGTAATGACCAAGTAGCAACGGATATTCGTTTGTATGTACGTGATGAAATTGATGCCATCCTAGGGTTATTACACAAACTGCAAAAAGGCATTCTAGGTTTGGCTGCTAAAAATACAAATACAATTATGCCTGGCTTTACACATCTTCAAACTGCACAGCCTGTGACGTTTGGACATCATTTAATGGCATGGTTTGAAATGCTGGTACGTGACTCAGAACGTTTGATTGACTGCCGTAAACGCGTGAATCGTATGCCTTTAGGTTCTGCTGCGCTTGCAGGTACCACTTATCCAATCGATCGTGCTTATACAGCAGAACTTTTAGGGTTTGAAGCAGTTGCAGAAAACTCATTAGATGCTGTATCTGATCGTGATTTTGGTATTGAGTTTAATGCTGCGGCATCACTCATCATGATGCACTTATCTCGTATGTCTGAAGAATTAATTCTTTGGACATCTGCACAATTCAAGTTTGTGAATATTCCTGACCGCTTCTGCACAGGCTCTTCAATCATGCCTCAGAAGAAAAATCCTGATGTACCTGAACTTGTTCGTGGTAAAACAGGCCGTGTATATGGTGACTTAATGAGTCTACTAACCCTCATGAAAGGTCAACCTTTGGCATATAACAAAGACAACCAAGAAGATAAAGAACCATTATTTGATGCTATTGATACGGTTCGTGGCTCTTTAATGGCTTTCGCAGACATGATTCCTGCGCTTGTTCCAAATATTCCTGAAATGCGCGAAGCTGCGCTGCGTGGTTTCTCAACAGCAACCGACCTTGCTGATTACTTAGTGAAAAATGGTGTTGCATTCCGCGATGCACATGAAATCGTCGGTAAAGCAGTTGCGCTTGGCGTACAAGAAGGTAAGGATTTATCAGAACTTACGCTTGAACAACTTCAACAATTCTCTGATTTAATTCAAGCTGACGTCTTTGAAAAAGCATTAACTTTAGAAGCTTCTGTCAATGCACGTAACCACATCGGTGGAACAGCACCTGCTCAAGTTGAAGCAGCAATTGAGCGTGCTCATGCGCGTTTAGAAGCTCTTTACGCTTAATTTCTGATTATATTTTTGGAGTATTGATATGTCTCGCCAAGTATTTTGCCGTAAGTATCAAAAAGAAATGGAAGGTTTGGATTTTGCACCATTCCCTGGTCCTAAAGGTCAGGAACTATTTGATAGTGTTTCTAAGCAAGCATGGGGCGAATGGTTAAAGCATCAAACTACTTTAATCAATGAAAAACGTTTAAATGTCTTTGAAGCTGATGCAAAAAAATTTCTTGAAGAACAACGTGAAAAGTTCTTCAACAATGATGAAACTTTAGAAAAAGCTGAAGGCCTAAAGCCTGAGTAAAAAAAGAAAGCACTGCTTTTCTTTTTACGTAAGATAAGGACGAAGTCCGCGTAGGCTTTAATCTAAAAAGAATCCCCATCTTTGGGGATTCTTTTTTATGCGTTACTTTAAAAATTAGGCAAGAAAAACACAGAAGGTGTGCACAGGCTTTAATCCCAAAAGAATCTCCGTAATAGAGGTTCTTTTTTTATGGGACATCAAATAAATATCAATGGAGTCAAAATTTAGCTGACGAAAGAAGTGCTTGTGGTGGATTTAAAATATGACCTAATTGGTAAACTCCATCCATATTTAACTGCATCTCCATTCGGTCAACACGAATTGGGCCAAATTTAATGTAAATCTGCCGATTTTGAAGATCAAACCGCTGCTCCAAAACCTGTCCATTGAATTGTAAAGAGTTCATAGATGTTAAGTCCATAAGCGCTTTAAAAGGTTGCTCTTCATCCTTTGTATAATGAATCCTTTTTTTATCACTCACGAAATTTTCTAAATGGTTTAAATCCTGAGATTTAAAAGATGTAATTTCACGAATTTGAGATTCCTCAATACCTAAAGCATTGACCAAACTTAACTGATCATCTGGCAGTAATTTAAAATGCCCATTGTTAGGATGTGCCGCCCAACTCAAACTCGAAAGACCCCAAGCACAGATTCCCCACAAAACTTGCTTAAATTGTCTCATTCCCCATCGCTCTCACTGAACGTAATAAAAGCCATCTTTAAAAACATTTCAGCCAAACACAACTACCATTTATCTTAAATATCATTTACTTAACAAGAGTTGTTAGACTCACGTCACAGACAAATCTTTTTTATTGATATTTATCTTGCTATCTAAAAAAGACTGCATAAATGTAAAGCAGAAAATAGACACATAAGATGATTATGAGTTATCAATTTCATCAGAGTAGGCTAATCTCTGTATTAAAATTAACCACCATTTGAGCGCATCATGTTTATCATTCGTCCTTATATTGAGACTGACTTAGAAGACATCATTCAACTCTGGGAAAGATGTGATCTAACACGACCATGGAATAATCCGGAAATTGATATTTTTAGGAAGGCTGCACAAAAAGATGACTTATTCTTGGTGGCTGTGAAAGATCAGTTCATTATCGCAACATTAATGGGTGGTTACGACGGTCATCGCGGGTGGATCAATTACCTCGCGGTACATCCCAATCATCAACGGAATGGTGTTGCTACAGCGTTGATTCAACATTTGGAAAAAAGATTGATTGCACTTGGTTGTCCAGAAGTTCAGCTTTTAGTGCAAAAAGAATTTATTGATATTCAAAACTTTTATGAACAATTGGGATATGACGAAAAAGAAGTTGTATGCCTTGCTAAAAGACTCATTCACGATCATTAAGAAATTTTATAAAACAGGAGCATTTATCAATTTACCGATCCGTAAAAATATTGGGAATCGAATATTAAATTTATGACCGGTATCATTATTCAAAGTTAAGGCATATTGGCTCATCTGATTTAAGATTTGTGTCGCCTGATTATTGGCTTGCGTATTTTGTTTAAGATATTTCTTTAAAGCTGACCATGTATTTAAATAATCAATCAATTGATCAATCCGCCATTTACAATGCATGTGCTGCTCACAGGTCGGGATTTCTTCAAAAGGAAATGGAATCGTTTGATATTTCAGATCAATATAGTGACGCTCACTCTCCCAATATGTTTTCAATACTTGGTGATATAGCTTTTCAATACAGCTTTGAAGCTCCTCATTCTCCACTTCAATAAGCCCATATCCAATCACTGCAAAGACACCCTGGGGCTTCAGTGTTCGATAGACCTCTTGAAAAAATAACTCGAAGTCAAACCAATGAATGGCTTGGGCAACTGTAATCAGGTCAAAACATTGTGCTTTAAAATTGCTATGTTCAGCATTATCAATTCGGTAAATTACATTATCTATTGCTGGGGCTTGCTGAAGTTGTGCTGCGCTTATATCCGTTGCAATGACTTGATTAAAATGCGGAGCCAATAAGCGGGTGAATTGTCCTGAACCTGCCCCGCAATCCCAAGCCATTTCATAGTTCTGAACATATTTGAAGATTTCGTCAATCACACTTTGTGGATAACTTGGACGAGCTTGTTGATAAAGCTCACTTTGATCAGAAAATAGGTCTTTCATTTTTTATTCTGAATTTGATCGAGAAATCAACCTTAGCACATCAAAAAAAATGGATGATGAATGACTTCGATTCATTTTGTATTATTTTATAAGCAAAAAAAATCCTCAACATTGTTGAGGATTTTTCGAATATGGTGGCGAGACCCAGGATCGAACTGGGGACACACGGATTTTCAATCCGTTGCTCTACCAACTGAGCTATCACGCCGATGGGGTGTATTAAGCCGTAACTGAGCTCAATAGTCAATAAAAATCATGCATTTTTTATTTGTTCGAGTAAATTTTACCCAAAAAAAATCTCTGATGGGATCAGAGATTGAAAATACAAATTCTTAAAAGAATATGGTGGCGAGACCCAGGATCGAACTGGGGACACACGGATTTTCAATCCGTTGCTCTACCAACTGAGCTATCACGCCGATGTCGCGTATTAAACAGTTTCATCTCGATATAGTCAAGCAAGTTTTTGGGATATTTAAACAAATGGATGTTTTTAAAACAACATTTAGATTATTCGATGTAAATACATACAAATCCAATAAAAAAAGCCAGTATTGACTGACTTTTAATATTTAAAATCGAACAATAGTTTTAAATTTTTTCCAAACTACTTAAACAACGATGTATTGCACCACATCCAGGCTCAAAATGATTAACGCCTTTCTCTTCTTCCATTCGACATGCTTCACTCACTAAGCGCTCTGCGACACCACGTCCACGGTTAGCCGGATGAACTACGATATTTTCAAGCGTTCGACTTTCACCTTGTCCAGTTGACCAAATGGCCCCAATGATCTTTGTATTAAATTCTGCCGTGTAAAGTAAGGTATACTGAGCTAAGTTTTGCTCAAGTTGTTCAATGGCATCTTGTCCGTCACTAAATTCTGGACTGGTGTCATATAAGCGCTCAAGCTGTTCACGAACTTCAACATTATCAAGCGAAGTTATTGCATGTACGGTTATAGGCATTGATTAACCCTCCTGAGCAATCTAATATGCTGTCACTTTCGTGACATCGAAAATCTACATTCATCATTTTTAACGTTTTTGAGGAACGTGTCTATGACGCAACGTATCAGTGAAGTGGTAAGAAACACAAACGAAACCAAAATTCGTGTTCGCGTGAATCTTGATGGTACTGGTCAAGGCACCCTCAATACAGGTGTTCCATTTTTAGACCATATGATCGACCAAATCAAGCGTCATGGTTTATTTGATATCGATATTCATTGCGACGGCGATTTAGAAATTGATGATCACCATACAGTAGAAGACTGTGGTATTACCCTTGGTCAGGCATTTGCACAGGCTTTAGGTGACAAAAAAGGTTTACGTCGCTATGGTCACTTCTATGCACCACTTGATGAGTCCTTGAGTCGTGTCGTTGTTGACCTATCAGGCCGCCCTGGCTTATGGATGGACATTCCATTTACGCGCGCGCGCATTGGTACTTTTGATGTCGACCTATTCTCTGAGTTTTTCCAAGGCTTTGTGAATCACGCATTAATGACACTCCACATAGACAATTTGAAAGGTAAAAATAGCCATCACCAAATTGAAAGTGTATTTAAAGCATTTGCACGAGCACTTCGTATGGCTTGTGAAGTAGATCCACGTGCAGAAAATACTGTAGCTTCAACCAAAGGTACTTTGTAATGACCCGTATTGCCCTTCTTGATTATGGCATGGGAAATCTTCACTCAGCAGCAAAAGCACTTGAGCATGTTGGTGCAACCGTTGATGTGACCAATGATCCTAAGCTGATTGCTCAAGCAGATAAAATTGTGTTCCCAGGCGTTGGTGCAATGCGTGATTGCATGCAAGGTATGCACGAGGCTGGCATTGACGAGGTTGTACGCAATGCCGTTTTCAACAAGCCTGTCCTTGCGATTTGTGTCGGCATGCAAGCTCTGCTGCAACACTCTGAAGAAAATGGTGGTGCAGATGCATTAGGCATTTTTGATGGTGCTGTTAAACGCTTTCCAGATATTGAAGGTTTAAAAGTTCCCCATATGGGTTGGAATCAGGTACACCAAGCAGATCCAAGCCATCCAATGTGGAACAACATTGATCAAGATGCTCGTTTCTATTTCGTACATAGTTTCTATGTTGAACCGAAACAATCTGAGATCATTGCTGCGACATGTAACTACGGTTTGGAATTCTGCACCGCAATCCATAAAGATAATTTGTTTGCTACGCAGTTCCATCCAGAAAAAAGTCATACAGCTGGCTTACAGTTGTTGAAAAATTTTGTAGAGTGGAAAATTTAAAGCCATAATAAGGCTCACTGTTTTCAGTGAGCTTTTTTTCAGACTTTACTCTAAATATCTTTTACGACAAAGCCACCTTCAATTGGCTCAACAGTTACTTTAATTTCTGCTTTTAGATTCAGCGCAGCATAACGACTTTTAAGTTCTGAAATTAATTGTTCTGGCGTTGCATCTTTTAAAGCCAACTCATCCTTCAAAGGATACTGTTTAAAACTTTCTGATTTTTTACCATCTTTAGCGTCTGAAACCCATCGTTCTGCAGCACTCAGTACTTTCGCTAATTCAACTAGATGTTGAGCATTGGCAGGAGTTGACTCTTGCACCCATTTCGACAGCGTTTCCTTAGAGACTCCCAATGCATTCACCACATCAGTCGGTTTAATGTTTTTCTCTTTGATCAATTTTCTAAGTTTTTTAGCACCTTCGCTAAATAAATCATCTTCTTGAACTGCCATCGCTTCTGTCCAAATCTTATTCACTGTCTGCAGTTTCAATTTAACATTAAGCCTATGCAGTTGAGTCTAATATTGCCAAACAAATCAGATGAAATTGAAATTATTTTCAATATAGATAATTCACAAATAAAAGTGTGATCTAATTTTTCTCATTACTCAGTTTGAATTAAAAAGAAAAATAAATTGACCCAATGATTAATTGTTAACTTATGTAAAGACAATGAGCACCAATTTTAATCATTAAAAAAATTCACAAAATTCACAAAATCAATCAACGAATCGAACAAGTTGGCATTTTAGGTATTTACACCATGCTACTCGATAATATTCATGCATTATAAGTGTACATTTATTCTATCAAGCACCAAATTAAACCACAATAAATAATTGATTTTGTTAACATTTTTAAACATTACCCTTGTGTTGTATTAAGTTGCTGTTTTTACGGCATATCTTCAAAATTATTCCACTTATATTGTTTTTTTTCGATTTGTCTGAAATTTTTTTCTTTGTTAATTATGAACTTGCTGAAACAACAAAGATCCAACACTAACCACATATATTTTGGAGCAATCTGCACATGTTTAAACTTTTTACTGGAAAAATCAGTGGCGTTCTAAGCCTTGCTTTACAGGGAATTACGAAAGCAGTTGGTTTTATTCTAGAAACCGTAACGACAGTTGTAGATACCGTTGTTGACACAGTAGGGACGCTGACCAAACCATTAACGGATAAGTTAACAGAATTGCCACTGATCGGAGATACAGTGGAATCGGTACTCAATCTTGAAAATAATTTACTAGGAAATTTAAGCGGAGGCTTACACGCTATCGCTGATGATTTTTCGAAGGGAGATCTATTAGGGGGCATTAATACTGCATTGAATGGCACTACTGCAACTGTAGGCCAAACCATCAAAGATGTTTCAAATGTTGTAGGTGAAGTCGCTGGTTTAGCCGATCCCGTGACCGACCTGCTAAGCCAAGTGCCAGGTTTAGGTGCTGTCGTAGATGTTGTCGGAGAAACTTCTTCAAATCTTTTGGGATTCGTGAGTGAAACGGGAGATTATGTCGCAAGTACCAAACCTCTTGATCTCGTGACTGGTCTCATTGATGATCCTTTAGGCAGTGTCACAGGAACATTAGGAGACGTCTCAGGAACATTGGATAATTTACTGGATGATTTAGCACCTGTAACAGATGCTCTGTCATCGATTCCTGTCGTGGGTGATCTTGTAGGATTCACGGGAGAGATCACAAATGCTTTAGGTGCAATCCCAACCAGTATCACACCAACTAGCTTTGATCTAATCTCTAACTTAGATACAACACCATACATTTAATTCAAAGTTCGTATTAAAAACCGTCAACATTGTTCTGACGGTTTTTTTTCATTGTTACTTCGCTCATTTGATGTTTCTTTGCTAAGATTGCTGCGAATAAACTCCAGAATACTGGCAAGGAGCGAAAGCATGCTGATTATCCCTGCAATTGACCTTAAAGATGGTAAATGTGTCCGTTTAAAACAAGGTCGTATGGAAGACGATACCGTTTTCTCTGATGATCCTGTGGCAACAGCACAACATTGGGTAGACGCTGGTGCTCGCCGTTTACATTTAGTTGATCTAAATGGTGCTTTCGCTGGTACACCTATTCACAAACCTGTTGTGGAAGCGATTGCAAAAGCACAACCTGAACTGCCAATTCAAATTGGTGGTGGCATCCGTTCTCTTGAAACTATCGAACACTACTTAGATGCAGGTGTATCATTCGTCATTATTGGTACAAAAGCAGTCAAAGAACCTGAGTTTGTTGAGGAAGCTTGTAGAAAATTCGCAGGCCACATCATTGTCGGTATTGATGCAATCAATGGCATGGTCGCAACTGATGGCTGGGCAAATGTAACTGACGTAAAAGCAACTGATTTAGCTAAACGCTTTGCAGATGCTGGTGTATCTAGTATCGTGTATACAGATATTGCACGTGATGGCATGATGCAAGGTGTGAATATCGAACAAACAGTTAATCTTGCGACTTATTCAGGTTTACCTGTGATCGCTTCAGGCGGTGTGACCAATCTTGACGACGTTCGCAACTTAAAAGGTCAGCCTGGTATTTTAGGTGCGATTACTGGTCGTGCAATTTATGAAGGCACTTTAAATCTTCGTGAAGCTCAATTATTACTTGATGAACAAGCGCTCTAATAGCGCATGTTTCTAAAGAGGTCTTAGGACCTCTTTTTTCTTACTTAAAAAATATGTTGAATTTATCTCCTACCCTCAAAACCAAAACACCACAACTTGCCCTTATTGCAATTACGATGATTTGGGGTGCCAGTTTCATAACAGTCAAATATGGACTGAACTTCAGCACACCAGTGCTTTTCGTTGCCTTTCGATTTGCAGCAGCTGCGCTGGCTGTTGGTCTGATCTCACTTCAATATTGTAAATATTTTAGTGCCAAAGATATTTGGGCAGGATTTTGCATTGGAACAGTGATTGCAATTGGCTATGGAACGCAAACCATTGGCTTACAGACCATCACCAGTAGCGAGTCTGCCTTTTTGACAGCACTTTATGTGCCGTTGGTTCCCATCTTATTGTGGTTGCTCTTTAAAAAAAGGCCACATGTCATGACATGGATAGGGGCAGGACTCGCCTTTGTAGGTTTAGTTTTCTTAACAGGCAATGGGTTTGGTGCTATTCGGCTTGAATTTGGTCAGATCATTACCTTGATAGGATCAATTGCGATTGCGCTTGAAATTATTCTCATTAGTTACTTTGCACCTCGAGTCAATTTACGCCGAGTGACGATATTACAACTCATTTTTGCATCGTTAATTTGTTTTCTAATGGCACCATTGGTGGGTGAAACACAACTCCCTGAGTTTAACTGGATCTTCGTTGCGATTATTGGAGGATTAGGACTTGCAAGTGCAATCATTCAGTTAGTCATGAACTGGGCTCAACGCGTGGTTGATCCTTCACAGGCTGCCATTATTTATTCTGGCGAACCTGTTTGGGCGGCTTTGATTGGGAGATTAGCAGGTGAGCGTTTAGCTATGCTCTCAATTTTAGGTGGCGTGTTGGTTGTGCTCGGTGTAATTACCAGTGAGTGGAGACCAAAATTTAAGAAGAAAGAATAAGCTTATTGGGGCTCTTTTAGCTTTAACATCATACATGGTTGAAAATACTGTGCTTCAGGCATAGGCGCATAAAAGGGATGCAAGAGTTCCTTCCATTTTAAATACGCCTCTGACTGCCTAAAACCTTCCGTATGATCTTCAAGTTTGTTCCAGTAAATCAGTAAAATATAAGCATGTTCATTATTCGTATTTTTAATCAGCTGAACCGCATTTAGCCCCTTCATTGGTGAAATAATGTCTTTAGCTAATTTAAAAGCATTTTCGAATGCCTCACTCTGGTTCATTTTGATATTTAAATGAACATGCTCAATAATCATGACACCACCCCATTCATGAGTTTTAATTATTGATACATTGGCTCGTTATCATTGACCTTAATAATTCCTTTGATCGCACGATAAACAATCCAAACCCATGACAAACCAATCACTGCGATACAGAATGTTGTTGCACCCAGTGCTACACCAGCAAAGGCATTAGGATTGTCACCCGTGAAGAATAAGAACAAAAACGGCAGGAACGCGATGATATTCCAAATTAAATACCACCAAAAAGTACGAATTTGCCAAGTAAAATGACTTTCAAAAATTGAGCCCTGTACCTTTGATCGTTTCCAATAGTTAATAATTAGCGCAATAACCGCCAAAATACCTGCTGAAAAAATAGCGATGATATACAGGATATAAAGTAAAATCGTTAAGCTGCGGTTTGGATCTTGATCAGCTGTATAATTCATAAAGTCACCTTTTTAATTTTTTTGAGGCTTTATAATTTCAAACCATTAAATGGTGAAATTATCCATAAAATAATCAGTATATTAAACGCTATAGTACAGAAATAAATTTTTCGAAATGGTTGTTTTTGTGTTTTATGACGCAAGCGTTGCTGAGCAAGCCAAGCACTCGGCCATCCTCCTAATAGAGAAACCACATGTAATGTATTTTCTGGTACACGTTGACTCCCCTGTTGAGCCGCCGCTTTATCGTGTGCATATAAGCCATAGGTGATCAGGTTCATCAATAAAATGACCAACACCACCATCATACTCAATAGCCCCAATAGGACTAATGTAGCAAGCGTCAAGATATAAGCAATAATCGCTACTTGCATCGGTTGCATTTTTTGTTGAGTAACTGGTGAATGACGCGGCTTCGTTTTTACTTTTTTTGCCTGAGTCGCTTTTAAGTATGTTACTTGTTTCGCTTTAAATCGACCTTGACCATCCAATTGAACGATATACTCCAAAGCACAACCTGGAATCGGTCTTGGGCCTGGTTTGGCAAAATCTTTAATGTGAAGGAAAACGCGATCTTTGGATGAATCATTGGGTTGAATAAATCCATAGCCTTTTTCATCAAACCATTCAACTAGACGACCTTGATCACGCATATTTCCCCCAGATTTTTTAAATTTTTTAAGCTGTTACAAATTTTAATCGTTCAACCAGCATATTGCGCATTTCTAAAGGATTTTTTTGCAAAATATCTTCGCCAACACGCCCCATTTCTTTGTTCTTTTGAGCCACTAGCAAACGCATCATCCAGAAACGCCCAGCTGCCATCGCTAAATAGAGTTCTAGACATGATTTTTCATCACTGGTCATTTCACGTACACTTTGATAAGCCTCCAAGAATGCTAAGGCCTTTTCCTCATTCAAATGAACACTTGGATATTCCGTACAGAAATCATTCATCGTAATGGCGATATCAAACAAAAGTTCATCTTTATTCAACTCATAAAAATCGAGTATCCCTTTTAAAGTAGCCCCTTCAAATAAAGTGTTATCTCTAAATAGGTCAGAATGGATAAAACCTCGTGGACGATCAGGGTACATTGCGGTAAGAGCGTCATATAAACCTAACAAACTATTTAATAATACTTGATCGGCTGGATTTAACGTAGGTCGAAGCTGCTGAGCCACACTTAACCAATAATCATGATTACGATACTCTGCGCGCTCTAAGGGAAAGTTATCGAGAGCCACATGTATTTGAGCCTGTGCAATAGCAATGGACTGAACCTGTTCAAGTGATGAAGGCATAGGATGCTTGCCACGCATTCTAGGCGCAATTTGTGCAGGTTTATTTTTTAAGATCTGAATCGAACGTCCTGAATGTTTCAAAGGTACAGGCACAGGCAGACCGGCATGACCCAGATGCTCAAGTACAGGGACGAGTTCACCTGCGCCTTGCTTATCCATATCTTCAAAAATTGTTAAAACAAATTCGGTTTGATCTGCACAAACTAGAAAATAGTTCGTATTTTGAATACCTCCTTGAATCGGAATCAGGTCAATCACCTCTAATCCATAAGGCGTAGCAAAATCCTGAACTTCCTTTAAAGTCAAAGTGGTATAAACCGACATAAAAAAACCTGCGAAAAAACTTACATTATTTTGATAGAATACCTGCTCCGACTACCAAGGTGTAGCACCAAAGTCTGTAAGTTTCATAATCGGCTGTTATTTTTGGAAAAAATTATGCTTGCTAAACGTATTATTCCTTGCCTCGACGTAGATAACGGTCGAGTTGTAAAAGGTGTTCAATTCCTTGATATTCGTGATGCAGGCGACCCAGTTGAAGTAGCACGTCGTTATAACGAACAAGGTGCAGATGAGATTACTTTTCTCGATATCACTGCAACATCTAATGGGCGTGACACCACTTACCGTACGGTTGAGCGTATGGCTGAAACTGTATTTGTACCACTGACCGTAGGTGGCGGTGTTCGTAAAGTTGAAGATATTCGTTTATTGCTTAACGCTGGTGCAGACAAAGTCAGTATTAACTCAGCTGCTGTCTTTAATCCTGAATTCGTTCAAGAAGCCTCTCAACGTTTTGGTGCACAATGTATTGTAGTTGCGATTGATGCAAAAAAAACGGGTGAAAATAAGTGGGAGATTTTCACACATGGTGGTCGCAAACCAACGGGTATCGATGCGATTGAATGGTCTGTGAAAATGGCAGAATACGGCGCAGGCGAATTGCTCATTACGTCAATGGATGCAGATGGTACAAAAGCTGGTTATGACTTAGCATTGATGCGTCAGATTAATGATCGTGTAACGATTCCAACGATTGCTTCAGGTGGTGTGGGTAATCTTCAACATCTAGCAGACGGAATTTTACAAGGGGGTGCTGATGCAGTGCTTGCAGCCTCTATCTTCCACTTTGGTCAACACACTATCCCGGAAGCAAAACAATATTTAGCTGAACAAGGCATTGAAATGCGTCTTTAATCATGCCCCATAAAAAAGAGGCAAATGCCTCTTTTTTTGCAAAAAAAAGAGCCCGAAGGCCCTAAAAACCAAGAAAAAACAGCGCTTGGTTCGTTATGCAAAGCGATAAACTGGAGAGTTCTACCATCAGATTTTCATTCTCCGATTTATTCATCTCATATCATAAATGACAGATCTGCACGAAATCTTGACAAAAGCTACATATTTTATTGACCAAACATGACAAATCAGACGTCAATTCAGCCAATTCCATATCTAATCTGACTTACTCCACTATAGCCAAAGCTTTTTTTGAAATATCGGAGCGCGCTGCTTTCTGCTCAACCCACTTTGCGGGGAAATATTGTTCAACGATATGATTGACTCGTTTTGAAATAAAAGACGGTAACTGCACCCCTAAAGGGTTATCTTCCTTCAAATCTGGCGTTGAAATGACGCGTGTCCCTAAAATGTAATCAAACCAAGGCTTAGTGACACACCAATTTGCATCTTGATTGGCGTTCATATGGTGGTCATAGTGCCAAGGAATTTTCTTTTTTGCCCAATGAGGTTCGAGGTGAGCTCTGCGATGCGTGTAGTAGTAGTTACAAGCACTATAAAGCACGGATAAACTCATGCCTTTCGAGATTGGATAAAATGCTGTTCCAAATACAGCAGCAACAATCCCCAATGATACGATTTCATTTTTTGTTCGCCAATTTGAGATTCCCTCTACATAACCCTCATCATGGAAATCTTGTGTTCTAACTTCACGGTGATGTGCCCAATGAGATTCCATATTTTTAGGCACAGGACTAAACCTCGCTTTACCCGGACGGTGTACACCATGTAGAACATATTTATGCGCGACCCATTCAAATCCATTGGCAATGATTAAGCCTGCAACAAAACCTTTAATCATGTTCAAAATCCCTGTTTCTTTTCTTTCAATATATCTAACTCAAGCTCTCAACCATTGACGCAAGATAAAATTTTCATTGACAAATCACGACATATTTTTCAATGTCGTATGGTAGAAAAAGCGCTTGTATGGCACTGTAAAAACAGGCTTAATAACTCATCGTGATTTCAATTGATAAAACAAGAAAAGTATTAATCACATGCAGCAGATAAAGGACTATTCAGGCTCGGTTCATGGTGGACTTGGACATCTCTTACATAATTATTGTGAAGAGAACGGTCTCCCTATTTCTGCAAAATTGGCAAGTATTCAGCAAGCCGAACGCTTTGACTTTAGCATTTGGCGTGAAATATTAAATGAAATTTATGAAGTACACCCACAACCTGCGTTAGGGTTAGAAATTGCTCAATGGGTCAAACCACAACATTTAGGCATTATCGCGTATATCGCTTTATCATGCGATAACCTAGCAGAAGCACTCACCCGTTATCATGAATATCATCGTTTAATTTATGATGGTACACCTCTCGCCGTCGATCTGGAGCAAGGCGTATTTAGCGTACGTTGGGAAGATTTGCCGATGCATTTGTCGACACAAATCACGGATGAAATTGCGATGGCATTATTGGTTGAATTTCTAAAACGTTATGCGGGTATTGAGCATTTACATATTCAAGAAATTCACTTTCGCTTTCCAGCACCAAAAAATGTTGCGATTTATGAGCGTTTTTTTCAGAGCAAAGTAAAATTCTCTCAGCCTCATGTCAAGCTTACTTTTCCAAGCCAGCTCCTACAAGCACCGATTAAACAAGCTGATCAAACTTTACAAAAACTCCTGATGCAGCAAGCTCAAGATTTGTTAAGTCGACTCCCCAATAACACACAAATCGATGAGCGGTTACAGCAAGCCATTCTGATTGGAATCCAAAGACACAATTATCAAATTCAAACTGTCGCAGAACAAGTGGGAATGTCAGTCAGACAACTTCAGCGCCATTTACAAAATCAAGGTGATACCTATCAGCAGCGCGTTCAAGAAGTCCGCAAACTTCTAGCGATTCAATATTTACAAGATCCTTATCTCAGCTTACATGAGATTTCGTTATTGCTCAGTTATTCAGAACAAAGTGCATTCCAACGCGCATTTCGTCAGTGGATGAAGATGACGCCCCAGCAGTGGCGTATTCAACATCATATTCGCAGTTCATGATTGTCAATCTAAGCCATCATTCTAAAGATGATTAATGAATCACAAGAATGGATTTTCTATTTCATTCTCAGCCGTCGTTTCTATTTTTTCTGCTAAATTTTTTTGATCTTCTAAATAGATGACCATTGCATCTAAATATTGTTTTAACGCTTTCGCAGCGGCTAAACCGGCTTGATCTTTGGTGATTTGTAAGTTGCCATAAATACTCACACGATCAAGATCATTTTCAAGCGTCAGATCATGTATCGAATGTGACTCAGTCCCATTTTCAAAAGGCTTAAACATGGCAAATCTCTTTATGTTTATAAATATCAATCCCTGAAGATAAATGAATCTTCAGGGCAAATTCGAGCTTTTTTATTTAAGGATTTGTAATAAATATTGCAACAACGCTTGAACCAACTCTTTCACGATTGCATCTTGTGCTTGTTCATCGATCTTAGCCTCTTGATTCGTTACGGTTGTATTGACAGGTACGCTTTGACTACTAAACTCTTTTTGCAGCGCTTTGAGTTGATCTGTTGAGATATCAACTGCACATTGGCTTTCGGCATCCCAGTGCGAATACTCTATCGCTTGTTGAGCTTTGACCTGATTGGCTTTTAATGGCAATTTATAAGTATTACGCTTTTGCTCAGATGTAAGTTGAGGAAACAGATTCATGCCAAGCACTTCTTCTAACTGGCATACACTGACCACTTGCATCTGTAGTGAATTATTATTTGGAGCGTAATATGCGCCAATAGCACCTGTTTTAGGTATATATACGGCTTTAAACACCGCTGTTGGAACAATAACACCGCGTCCAATGGTTTTCAGTTTTTTGCCACTATATACAGGCCCGGTAATCACATACACATCATGTTTCTGCTTCGTAACGATTGCACGTGTCGCTTCCTCAATTTCTCGCCAGATTTGTTGGTTATTCTGCGGAGCTTGAGGAACCATATTGGCTAAAGAAAAACTGTCGTACTGTGCAGCTTTATTTGGCATATCAGCATTTGGAGCCATATGACCACGGTCATATCCCGACCCACGATAATCTGATAATAATGCTCGATGCTTTTCTGCTACACGAGTCTCCTCATGGAAACTGTCTTCTCTTTTTATTTTTTGGCTCAGCCGATCTGGATTCAGATATTCAGCTACCCATAATGGTGTTTTTGAGACACCAGAATACATAGTGGTGAATCCATTAAAGCATAATGGGTAGCGATCTTTATTTAAGCTCTCTTTGATTAAATAAGGTGGCTCTTGGCGATAAAATTGATTTAGACAAGCTGTATTATTAACCGAACCTGAAAATGGCAGATATGAAGACAACTTTTCTTGACCGAAAGCAATTGCAAAGCTTCCTGCTGCAACAATACCTAATACAGCTTTTACCACAATATTATTCAAACTCAGATTACCTATTCATTCCGTGTTCAACTTCTGGCCCAATGCGTGGGCTTTATTCAAAACCGGCCACAGCTTAACAAGCTATGAATTTGAAGTACATCAAGTGAATTTTCAAGTGAATAAAGGATCTTCGCATTCCGTTCAAATATCACTCAAAATAAGTAACAAATTGTTGTTTTTATAGAATAGTTATTTAATACTCTTTAAGGTTTTACGTGTATTTGATTGAATTACATCAATTACTTGTGAGATGGTATAAAAGTTATTTAGTAAATTAAAAGAATTGAAAGTGAGGACACTATGAAATTAGCACATACTTCTTTGACAGCATTAGTAATGGGTTTATCTTTGGCAAGTGCAAGTGCATTTGCTGAGCCACCAGTTCAAGCTGGCGAAACTTTGGAAAGCCTTTCTAAAGCTAAAGTCGTAACAACAGTGAATGGTCAGCCTGGTACTTTACAAGAAGTATTAGCTAATGGTCAGATGAAAGTTATTTCTGAAGGTGCTACAACACAAGCGCCTGCTGATGCGAAAGCGCCTATTGGAAACTTACCACCTGCTGAAGCAGAAGAAACTGCTCCTCAAGCACAAACTGCAGTTCCAGCTCAACCTGAAGTAAATGCAACTGAAGAAGCGCCTGTAGAAGCACCAGCGGCTGAGTAAGGTATTAGGCTTAATAAAAAACCGCCTTTGAGGCGGTTTTTTATATCCAAAATTTTAGCAAACGCTTACTCAGATTTCGATCTGGCTTCCCATTTCGACCACGCGATTTGGTGGAATTAAATAGAAATCACTCACAGGACTGGTATTCCGCTGCATTGATATAAATAATTTTTCACGCCATGGCGCCATTCCTTCTCCCACGGTATGAATCAGACGATCACGTGAAATAAAGAAACTAATTTGCATCATATCAAATTCAAAATTTAACTGCTCATATGCCGCTTTCAGCGCGACTGGAATGTTGGGTTGGTCTTTAAACCCATAATATACAAAAATCCTAAAGAATCGATTATCCATCTTTTCTACACGAATTCTCTCAATATCAGGTACATAAGGTACATCTTTAGTAATGACCGTAATCATCATATTACGTTCGTGTAGAACCTTATTATGCTTAATATTGTGCAACATCGCATGTGGAACGATATTAGGTGTTCCTGTGAGGAAAATTGCATCCCCAGGAACGATCAGAGTTTCATCACTCATCTTGACACTTTGAATAAAGAGATCAATAGGTAACGCATCAGACTCAAGCTTATTAAGTACGATTTGACGGCCATCTTTCCACGTCATTAAAACAGTAAATACAATTGCACCAATCAAGATTGGCACCCATCCACCACCAACAATTTTTAAAGAAGTCGAAGCAACAAAAATGAGGTCGATGATCAATAAAGGCACAGCAAAAAGGGCTACTTTCCAAACAGGCCAGCGCCAAACGCCATAAGCTAAAATCGAAATTAAAATCGTACCGCACAGCATCGTCATGGTCACTGCTACACCGTAGGCACTGGCAAGATTCGCGCTATTTTCAAATAATAAAATGAGAATAATGACTGAAATAAATAATACCCAGTTGATGAACGGGACATAGATTTGTCCTTGTTCAACATCAGATGTATGTTGCACGGTTAAACGCGGTAAATAGCGCAATTGAATCGCTTGATTGACCATTGAGAATACGCCCGTAATCACCGCTTGAGACGCAATCACGGCAGCAGCGGTTGCAAGACCAATCATTGGAAATAAAGCCCAATCAGGGACTAACAGATAAAATGGGTTCTCAATTGCATTTGGATCTCGTAAAAGTAAAGCACCTTGACCCGCATAGTTAAAAACTAGACTTGGCAATACAATCACAAACCAAGCAAGCTTAATAGGCATACGACCAAAATGCCCCATATCTGCATATAGTGCTTCACCCCCCGTCATCGTTAAAATGACGGCACCCATCGTGAGGAATGCAACAAAAGGTTGGTTGATGATAAAGCCAAACGCCCAATGCGGACTGATCATTGCCAACACGAACGGTGTTTGCATAACACTCCATAAGCCTAATAGTCCAATTGATGCAAACCACAATAATGTGATTGGTCCAAAGAACTTACCCATGGTCGCCGTGCCGTGGCGCTGAATTAAAAACAGTGCTGTTAAAATACCGATGGCCAATGGTAATAACCATTGATTAAACATCGGAGTCGCAATACTTAAACCTTCAATCGCGGATAAAATAGAAATTGCTGGGGTAATAATGCCATCACCAAAAAACAGTGATGCACCGATAAAGCCCAAGGCAATGAGATAAATTTTGCGCTGATCTGCAATACGAGTTGAACGTAGATTTAAGGCAAGAAGCGACATAATACCGCCTTCACCATTGTTATCTGCCTTCATAATGACTGAGACATATTTAAAGCTGATGGTGAGCATCATGCACCAGAAAATGAGCGACAAAATGCCCAGAACGGTTGCCTCAGTAATTGCAATATGAGCCGTAAGGAAGCATTGACGCAATGCATACAGAGGACTGGTTCCAATGTCACCAAACACCACCCCTAATGCTGCCAATGTTACCGCAGGAAGTGCGGCTTTTTTTGCAGTGCTTTGCATATTTTAGTCTTCATGCATTCGACAGAATTTTTCGGCAATCATATCACTGGCTAAAAACTTTTTCTTTAAATCAATTGTTTCAACTTGGCATCTGCTTTTTTTTTAGTTATCATCGCACGCCTTGGTGAAGTGTCCGAGTGGCTGAAGGAGCACGCCTGGAAAGTGTGTATACGTTAATAGCGTATCGAGGGTTCGAATCCCTCTTTCACCGCCAGAATTTAAAAAACCGAATCATGAGATTCGGTTTTTTTTCGCCTAAAACTTCGCTTTTGGCACGTATCTCGCTTCATTTTACTGTCATCAACATCATGTTAAGTTAATAAAAACAATACTTAGGGAGCTGAACAACCTAACAACGTTATTCAAATAGATGATTTTTGCACACCTATTTAAATATAGAACCTGCTATTCCGGAGATAATATGAATAACAGCGCCAACTATGTAAAACAAATTAAAAATGCAAAACGTGGTGGCTACACACCCACTATCGCTAAAGATGTGAATAAACACAAAATTCAAAAAGCGCTAAGATTAATTGAGCAATGGAGAAAATTAGCACAAGAGTTAAAACCTCAAATGCAATTTGATATGGCTTATACTCTTGAAGAGTGTGCACAAGACCTTGATCGTATTCTAAAAAACAAATAGCTGATCCTATAAAATTTTCTCAAGATGCCTGTACACGCTATGACTGGCATCACTATAAAATGAGGAGAAAAGACGATCAAAAATAAAGCAAAAACAATTCATCCTGCTCAATTTTAATTAATCGATTAATTTTTGACTTGCGTTTTAGTGAAAAAACGCTATTATTCTCTCCACGTTGCCGGCATAGCTCAGTTGGTAGAGCAACTGACTTGTAATCAGTAGGTCCACAGTTCGAATCCGTGTGCCGGCACCATTTTATACTTAGCCTCGCTTTTTAGTGAGGCTTTGTTGTTTTTGATGATTTATTTTTTACTTGCTCTCACTTGTACATATCGTACGATTCCCTCTTGATAAAGTTTCGCACACAACTTTGCTGTCATCTTAATTTTTGCCAAATCTAAAACGTGATACGAATAAGCTTGGATGTTATTTTTAAAAATATCACTCTGAATATACGTTGCAAATCCTGCAAATACCTCGTGACTCAAATCTTGAATATGTATATCTCTAAAACCCGTTTGCACTAAGATTGATTTCGTTTCATCGAATGAGTGCAAATGGTTCAGTTGAACGTCAGCTGCTTTTAATAATAATTTAACTTTCAATTGCGCTAGAGGACTCAAAGTATAGAACTTTGAATTCAAAGCAAGATAATGAAATGCTAAGCGTCCTTTTGAATTCAAAATACCATCTACAGAACGAAGAAATAAATTCAAATTACTGTGATAAGCAGCATCGATGCAAATTGCCGCATCAAATTTAAATTCAAATGATCTAGATTCTAAATTTAAAAATGTTCCCTGCGAGATCCGATTGACATGAGGTAAAAACTTACGCGTATGATTTACATAATATTCTTGTAATTCAATTCCTTCCAAGTATTCGATTTGAAATTTTTCTTTCCATAAAATTAGGCTAGCACCTTGCCCACAACCTAAATCAATTAATTTATCTTTTGAATTTAAATCGATAGATTGAGCAAGGGTTATTGCGAGTAACTCGCAGGCTTGTGGATAATTCAGCTGGTCAGTTTGCCATAGACCTAAATTACTCCAAGCACAATTACGGTGATCCCCCAATAAAACTGCATTGATCGCGTATTTATGTTGAGGTGCTTTCATCCATGCTTGGAGCTTCTTCATTCAATCCCTTAATATCCTAACTCTGGTGCAACCTGTACCTTAGGCTTTAAACCTAAAAATGGTAACGGCGCATCAAGTAATTTTGCTATATCCATTGCTGAAGTCACCGCTGACTCCAAAATTGGTAATCCATCACATGACCAAGAGCCACAATAAAATACTTTACGACCTTGTTGTTGGTGACGAGCACTCAACTCATGCGTTAGTGGTAGAGTATGACGGTCTACAACAGCTCTAGTGAGTTTCACTTTATGTATTACTTTTTTAGGATCAATCTCAATTACTGGATTCCAAGTTTGAAAAACAGGAGATTTACCCACTAATGTTGGCTCAATCGAATTCAGCCAAACAGTGAAATGCTGTTTAGTAAATTTACGATCCATCATATAACTCAATACGCACCAATCTTTACGCTTCACAGGCATTACCACTGAATCAGTATGAATGACCAATTCACCATCAACAAACTTAAATTGTTTGAGAAGTGCAATATCATCCGCAAACTGTTCAGCATCTAAAAACTCATGAACTTTTGTTGTTGGTGTCGCGACAATCACGCGATCAAATAAGTCAGATTCACCTGCTTCATTTTCCACATAGACTAAATCACCCTGCTCTTGTACACGAGTAATAGGCTGCCCACTTCTTAAATCGATATCTTCCAGCAATTTATCAACGAAAGCTGGCGTCCCACCTTGAATTCGAAGAAGTGCATCTCCATCCGTCAGTTGGCGTAAGAAAATCAACAATGGTTTCGCTGGCCATTCACCAATGGTTTTGGCATCACATGTACAAATGGTAAATAGGACAGGCATGACTGCCCCATTCCAAAATACTTCTTCTATTTGATTATATTTAACGAACTCATCTAAAGTGATATCTTGATTTTTAGATTTAAAAAACTGCTTCAATGCAGATCTAAGTTGTAACATCCCTTTCACTAAACGGATGCCATATTGCTTTAATCCTTTTCGATTGTTAATGATTGGAAAGTTGCCTATGCGTGAACGTGATGTTGTCAGCCAAGTTTCGATTTTATCTTCAAATAACCAGCTACATGACATATATGTACGTACTGGAAAAGTGTTGAGACCCAAATGTGTGGCAAGACTCAATGTATTTTTCCAGAGCATTGGATTCATGACACGTAATGGCGAATCAATAATCCCACCTTCATACTCAAGACTATAACTATCCATACCACGCCCTGGAAGCGCCTCGAAAACTGTGATCTGGTGACCAGCATCCTTGAGAATTCTCGCAGTTGCCAACCCTGCCATACCACTTCCAATCACTGCAATTTTCAAAATTATGATCCAAGCATTAAAAATTTTTTTAATTATGCGATAGAACACTTTGAAACTTGCTATTAAAAACTTCCAGATTTTATTTGTTTTTGATTAATTTTTAATCAAATAAATTTACGTAAAATTCTTGCTACACTATTCGTCATACGCTAAATATTTAATACACTTGTATTTTTTAAGAAATCAAAAAATATGTTTAAAAACAAAATAGATATTTTCACCAATAATTTAATTTTTTAGTTTACAGCTTAAAAAAAATGCATTATCATTGTTTTGAAAATGAGAACTACATCACATTAATAAGAAGCACAAATAAAATGTGATCTAGAAAATAAATATAAATTACAGCGTATAAGGACCTCTGTTGTGTGGGATAGAGGTCCTTTATTTTTTTAAAATGATGATCACAAAAAAAGCGGAAATGATATTTCCGCTTTTGTCGTTCCAATTAACGTGCAATTTCACCAAATTTACCATTATTGAAATCATGAAAAGCTTGAATGATTTCTTCTTTGGTGTTCATGACGAATGGTCCATGCCCTTGAATTGGCTCATTTAGTGGCTCACCTGTAAGCACTAAAAATTGTGTATCTTTATATGCTTGCAATTGAATTGCTGCCTCACCATCACGAGCAAACATCACAATTGAACTGTCTAGAACTTTTTGAGTCCCATTAATTACGAGTTCACCATTCAACACTACAACCAATACATTGTGATCTACAGGAACATGTATGAATGTTTCATACTCAGCTTTAAGCTGACCATCCCACACATTTATTGGAGTAAATGTTTCAGCAGGACCATAATGACCACCAAACTCACCCGCAATTACACGGATGTGACCAGCATCATCATCCATGGTAATTGTTGGAATATCATGAGATGTGATCGCTTGATAACGTGGTTGAGTCATTTTATCTTTGGCTGGTAGATTGACCCAAAGCTGTGCCATTTCAAGAATTCCACCTTTTTGAGCAAATTCAGGAGAATGAAACTCTTCGTGAACCAATCCAGCCCCAGCAGTCATCCATTGCACATCTCCTGCCTCGATAACACCACCACCACCACTGGAATCCTTATGTGCCAAACCACCTTGGTAGGCGATAGTCACTGTTTCAAATCCGCGATGAGGATGTGAACCAACACCTAACTGACGTGTCGTTGGCTCAAAGTGATGTGGTGCACCATAATCTAATAACAAAAAAGGACTAAGTGCTTGACCTAACCGATCATAAGAAAATAAGTTACGCACTGGCAGACCATCACCAACCCAATGTGTATGTTGGTTACGATAAACCCCAATTACTCTTTTCATCTTTTACTCCTATATTCGATAGGATGAACATGCGCTCATTTTAGACTTTGCACAGAAAATAAAAAGAGCTTTACTGCCACACAGATTCCTATTTTTATGATTATAATAATCTAAATTAATTCATATATGTGACTATTCACTGAAATTTGAAATTCATGATTACAATATTCCTATTAATAAGACTAATTATCCTAAAAATGGTCACAAATTTATCTCATTTTCAGTCTAATATAACTGGTGACTGAATATGAGTTCATTGATACGTATTCACACTTACTAACATCATAGAGGCTAATAATAATGGGCAAACCTTACGTTCGTTTAGATAAAGATAATGCAGTAGTGCTTTTAGTCGATCACCAAACAGGTCTTCTTTCTCTTGTACGTGATATCGATCCTGATAAGTTTAAAAACAATGTTTTAGCACTCGCAGCAGCAGCAAAATACTTTAACTTGCCGACAATTTTAACAACAAGCTTTGAAGATGGTCCTAATGGTCCACTCGTTCCAGAATTAGTTGAAATGTTCCCTGATGCTCCATATATCGCGCGTCCAGGTCAAATCAATGCTTGGGATAACGAAGATTTTGTAAATGCTGTTAAAGCGACAGGTAAAAAACAACTGATCATCGCTGGTGTTGTGACTGAAGTATGTGTTGCATTCCCTACACTTTCAGCTCTTGCTGAAGACTTTGATGTATTCGTGATTACTGATGCATCTGGTACATTCAACCAAATTACGCGCGATGCTGCATGGAACCGCATGTCTCAAGCAGGTGCTCAACTTATGACATGGTTTGGTGCTGCAGGTGAGTTACATCGTGACTGGCGTAATGATATCGAAGGTTTAGGTGCTTTATTCGGTGAGCATATTCCTGACTATAAAAACTTAATGGTTAGCTATGTAAAGAACACCACTAAAAAATAATATTTAATAAAAGCGACCTTTGGGTCGCTTTTTTTTACCATATTCAAAACCCAAGATGATTTCTTGCACGGCTTAGTTTAACCTATGCTTAAACTTTATCGGATCAGGCGTCGAGGTGAAAATTGCATTCATTTGATGACTATTACTATTTTTATTTGGTCGTTAAATACGGCGGTTTCAGTGCTGCTAGTGACGCGTCAAATATAACTAAATCAAAGCTTAGTCGACGTATTTTAGAACTCGAAGCAAAATTTAATGTCACACTCATTCAACGTTCTACTCGCCATTTCAAAGTAACGCCTTTAGGTCAAGAATTTTTTCAAGAATGTGAAAAAGTAATCAACCAAGTTGATTGCGCTCATAATGTTTTACTTAAACAGAAAAGTGAACCTCAGGGTCTAGTTAAAATTAGTTGCCCACCCGTAATGATGCGTTATCAAATTCGCTCTTTACTCAATGATTTTTTGAAGCGCTATCCAAAAGTTCAAGTCGAGATGGAATTAACCAGCCGACGCGTAGATGTATTGCACGATGATATTGACTTGGCGATCAGAACTAATTTTTCTGCCAATGAAGACTCCACCATCGTGGTTCGTGATGTCATCAAAACCACTCATTGTTTAGTGGCAACCCCTGAGCTTTTACAGGGTCGTGTTTTAGAATATCCAACTGAAATCAATGATTTTCCAACAATTGTTTTAGGAACTCAAAAAACACACTATCAATGGAATTTGCACCGAATTGAAGGGCATGATCTCATTGAAATTCCATTACAACCACGTATTAAAAGTAATGATTTGGCTGGTGTGTATTATTCAGTGATGGATGGATTAGGTATTGCAGATCTACCTTATCTTACAGTGCAAAAGGATTTGGCAGCAGGACGGCTTATAC
Organism: Acinetobacter sp. ANC_7635; assembly: GCF_056779945.1. Lineage (NCBI taxonomy): Bacteria > Pseudomonadati > Pseudomonadota > Gammaproteobacteria > Moraxellales > Moraxellaceae > Acinetobacter > Acinetobacter sp. ANC_7635. The sequence goes on from NZ_JBWYIS010000003.1 coordinate 40,015, forward strand.
ACATCTTACCTGACTGGTGCTCAAATATAGGGACTGTGCAACTTGTTTATGCATCACGTAAAGGACAACAACTCGTGATGGAAAAACTCATCGACCACTTGGTTGAAGGTTTACGACAAGCAGCACAAAATCAAGAAGGTTATGCCTCTTAATAAAAAACCAGCACATCGTGCTGGTTCTTTACTTTTCAACTTAATTTAGATCTTACCTACAAGATCGATTGATGGTGCAAGTGTAGCATCACCTTCTTTCCATTTCGCAGGACATACTTCGCCTGGGTGGGCATGAACATATTGAGCCGCTTTCACTTTGCGAAGAAGTTCTTGAGCATCACGACCAATACCACCTGCATTAATCTCTACAATTTGAATTTTTCCTTCAGGATCAATTACAAATGTACCACGATCTGCCAAACCTTCAGATTCAATCAATACATCAAAGTTTTTAGACAATGTCCACGTTGGGTCACCAATAAGTGGATACTGAATTTTACCAATCACATCTGAAGTATCATGCCAAGCTTTATGTGTGAAATGAGTATCTGTAGATACACCATAAATTTCTACACCTAACTTTTGGAATTCAGCATAGTTATCAGCAAGATCGCCTAATTCTGTTGGACATACAAATGTAAAATCTGCAGGATAGAAAAAGACAACAGACCATTTACCTTTAAAATCTTGCTCAGAAACTTCAATGAACTCACCATTTTGATAAGCAGTTGCATTGAATGGTTTGACTTCAGTATTGATTAAACTCATGTGTTTTCCTCTATTTCTTTGTGAGAGTGTTGCTTCATTGAAATAGAGAATACAAAAGATGATTAAATTGGTAAAACCGAAAGTATTTATAAAAACAATCGAATTTCCAGATTTAAAAGTTAATATATTTCTTTAAGAGAATAAATTAAATATAAAACACTGATTTTTTTTTAAAACTTATTTAATTGGTTTCAAATTTTTGAAAATAATACTTTTCTTTTTTCATCCCAAAGAGAAAGATCATTCACTCTGTATGACCATAAACGATTCGAGTAATATCCATTGGGTTTAACCTCACACTATGAAAGCTCACTGTTCGAGGCTTACGATTCACCATCTTTCCCAAGATCATTAATCAAACGCTGATCTATTTCTATAATCATTATAAGAAACGATTGAAAATCTTGCTGCTCTAGCTCATTAAACTTCCTCTTCTGCACTCACCTGATGATAAGATCGATTAAAATAGACAAGACTTTCCTCTTGCGAGCTTTGTTGAATGGCTACAACTCGGCAAATAAAAATACTGTGTGTGCCCACTCGTTGAATTTGCTCAATCTCACAATCAAAACTGACTAAAGCGTCCTTTAAAACCGGGCAACCTGTTTTCAATTTACCCCATTGGGCTAATCCAAAACGTTGTTCTGCACTCAATTGACTCGATGCAAAAGCATTTGAAAGAGACTCATGTTGAGAACTGAGCACATTGACAGATAAAACTTTGTTCTCAATAAAATACTGATGAGATCGGGATGATTGATTCATACACACCAAAAGCGTAGCAGGTGAATCAGTAACGCTACATACAGCAGAAGCCGTGAAACCATGCTGTCCTGTTTCACCAGCTGTTGTAATAATATTGACTGCAGTGGTTAATAAAGACATTGCGTTTCTGTAGTCTGAAGCTTCAACCATTTTTCTCTTCTCAAATATAAATTGCTAAACTCGTGCGAACCTAGGATATAGGTGATTGCACAGATGATCCATCTTGAATGTAGAAAATAAACTCAGCTAAAGCACTAACTTCTTAGTTTAAGATCGCTGAACCCATACTTAAGGCTTCAAGTTTGTCACGTCCCACGTGACGAGACAGTGGTATCATTCCACAGTTGGTTGAAGGGTATAGCTTATCAGCATCGACAAATTGCAAAACTTTACGCAAAGTGTTCACCATTTCGTCAAGTGTTTCAATTTGATTGGTTGCCACATCGATTACACCGATCATGACTTTCTTTCACGAATCAGTTCAATAAGATCCATGGATATATGTGAGTTTTGCACTCTAAAGAAATGATGCCCCAACTTAGATTTTTGTAGTATCGGGAGTGACGTTTCAAAAGGAAACCGTTCATTACTCAAAGTTTGTTTCCCATTTTTATTATCTTTCATAGAATTACTTTTACAAATATGTATGGCGGTTTCACATTTCAAATTTTCAAGCGCTAGCTCAAGAATAGCAATTCTCTAGACAAATCAAAATTAGCTTTGTATCAAATTACTCAAGGCCATAAATAGAAACCAATCAAGTAGCGATCTAACGTCGCTCGAATTACGAGTCTAAAAGCTCTATGATGAACTGTGCTCAGATTATTCACGGTATATTTACTTAAGACCAATCAAAATAATTCGATCAATAAACCTATCATGACTACCTAAAAAAAAAGAGCCTAGATAGTGAATCTAGGCTTCTCTTATTTTTATGCTGGGATACTTGCTACTATATCCTCTCGAGACCAGAGTCTGTGATTTTGTATCGCTTTCTTAAATTTATCTTGATGATCTTTAAAGGTTTTACTACTAAAAATAGCATCATCTTGTTCGATACCAAAGTATTCGAGAAGGTTTTCTTTATCTCCAAGCAAATAAATTGGTTTAAGATGTTTAAACGTTTCAAGAACATAGTGTTTTGCAACTCCATCAGCCTTAAATGCTTCTAGATTATCGCCATCAATAACAACAATTGCGTCATATGTAACTGACGGCTCACCATTTTGTCGACCATCTACTGCTATTTCTTTTCCATCTTTAGATTTAACTGGAGCTGCACTTGGAGCTAAAACTTCTGCAACCGCATTTTCACTTTCAGCCCATGCTTTCACGGCATCTACAGAAGTTGCATTTGCACCATTATGCACAAGTACTGCAATTTTACGTTGTTTAATATCTGATGCTGGGAAAGCCTCAATGCTAAGTTTTTCTGAAATTTTAACTTTACTCTGTTTTTTAATCGCTGGCTTATCAGACAGTTTTAAACCTAACTCATTTGCAACGTATGTCGCGAGATCCTTATCGATATTTACTAGAATTCGATCAACCACGCGTTGACGAATTTCTTCATCTTGAACTTTAGAGAGTTCAAATGCATAAGCATCTTTAATATGCTGTTGTTCATGCTTCTTCAAACTCATATAGTGAAGTGTCGCTTGTGAGAAATGATCTGCAAAGCTTTCAGGTCGAATACGTAATTTACTTGCTTCCACATGTTCAGGATAAGAACTAAATCCCCCTTCTTGCTGCCCAATTTCTCGTGGCCAATTATCATCCACTGAATTTGGTTCATAATTTGCTTTTCCCTTGTAAACTTCATGGTTAGCAAATCCACCACGTCTATTGGTATGAAAAGGGCATACAGGTTTATTAATTGGAATTTGGTTAAAGTTAGCTGTACCTAAACGATGTAGATGGGTGTCTGTATAGCTAAATAATCTTCCTTGAAGTAAAGGATCATTACTAAAATCTATACCAGATACAATATTCGCTGGGCTAAAAGCAACTTGCTCCGTTTCGGCAAAGAAATCATCTGTATTACGGTTCAATATAAATTTGCCTAATGGAGTTACAGGTACTAATTCCTCTGGTACAAGCTTAGTTGGATCTAAAACATCAAAATCCCATTCAGAAGCTTCTTCTTCCGTGAAAATTTGAGCTCCTAGCTCCCATTCAGGATAATTTCCATTTTCGATTGCATCCCATAGATCTCGTCGATGGAAATCAGGATCTTTGCCATTCAGTTTTAATGCTTCGTCCCATACGACTTGAGCAACCCCTTGCTTTGGAGTCCAATGAAATTTGACTAAATGAGCTTTGCCTTGCGCATTGATAAGTCTGAATGTATGTACACCGAAACCTTGGATAGAACGCAAATTACGAGGAATAGCACGATCTGACATCACCCAAGTTGTCATATGTGCTGTTTCGGTATTTAAAGAAATGAAATCCCAGAAGGTATCATGTGCTGATTGTCCAGTCGGGACTTCATTCGGATCTTCTGGCTTGACAGCATGGACAAAATCAGGAAATTTAATAGCATCTTGTATAAAGAAAACAGGAATATTGTTTCCTACTAAGTCATAATTTCCTTCTTGCGTATAAAACTTAATAGAAAAACCTCGAACATCACGAACAACATCTGCTGAGCCTCGTCCACCTTGAACTGTAGATATCCGCGCAAAAATAGGGGTAGGATTGCTGGTATCAGTCAGAAATTTGGCTTTAGTCCATTTTTCATTGCCTTTATAAGGTTCAAAATATCCATGAGCACCAAATCCTCGAGCATGGACAACACGTTCTGGTATACGCTCACGATCAAAGTGAATTAGTTTGTCGCGCAATAGAAAATCTTCTAACAGTGTAGGACCACGCTCCCCTACTTTAAGACTATTCTGATTATCAACTACAGGAACCCCTAGTGAAGTCGTAAGTGTTTTACCTTTAGGGTCGACATAGCTATCCTGTTCAAACTGTTGAATTTTTGCATTGATACTGATCTTCTTCTTACTCATGTTATTTTCCTTATACATAGTTGTTAAGATAATAAGTTGTGCTTTATAAATTGAACTTACACAGGTCACTATTTGTACAGTAATTTATCTTAGTATGTTAAAAAGATATTCTCATTATAGTTTTACTTAAAAATAACAATGTTAAAAAATGAGTTATCCAACTTTTATTCACATAATTTTCGGATATTTTTTATAAAATCATCATTGGTATGTATGGGGTAAATCTTAATCGTGATCTATATAATTCTGTTACTAGTATTATGATTCTATTTCCATAAAAGTCTAATTTTTCGCATTAGACTTTTATGAAAAATATTTTTAAATCATAATCTTATATAGATTATTAAATCCCAAGAAAAAAGATCGGCCATCTAAGTTTATTTCAAATACTTCACCTGATTCGACTTCAACTTGTTTAGAAACTTCTACAAGAATTTGCCCTCTCATCGTATTTTGAACTTTATGAAATGGGATAATGTTAATTCGAATGGTTTCACCATTCACTGCTTTTGCTGTAGTCCAGCCATTAGAGATATTCATTTTCACTTACTCATTCATGAGCTCATGTAAAATTAAAAATAATATTAAATATTTAAATCGAGAGTATGGATTCTGATATCGAAGAGGCTCAAGCCTATAATTCAAATTACAATTTTACATTAGCATGTATTTAATTATAAAAAGCCCACAATGAGATTGTGGACTTCCAAGATCGGCATGGTGCGAGTTCATGCTCTGCGTTAACTGTTTAGACATCATAGATATTAAAATCTATAAATTGAGAATACGCAATTCTAAGTTCTATCTAAACACTTCCGTTTCGCTTACGGATTCGATCAACAACGATTATACCATAAAAAATACTTTATGGTTTAATTTTAATATTTAAATGAGCTGGTAAATTTTACCAGTATTTAAACTATGAAAATTTAAATCAAAACTAGGTCTTATATTTTCATTATCAACAGTGATAAATTTAATATTTATTTGAGATAAGTTCGAAGCATGCTGCGAAGTATTAAATGTACCTATCACTGCATATTTAACTTCAAACTGATCTTTCACCTCAATTAATGAGGTGTTCATGAAATAGCTACAATATCACTTGCTTGTAAGCCACGCTGACCTTGTTGTACAACAAATTGAACTCGCTGTCCTTCGACTAGATTCTTGAAACCATTTGCTCGAATTTCACTAAAATGAGCAAATACATCTTGACCATTATCTACAGCGATAAATCCGAAACCCTTAGTTTCGTTGAACCACTTAACTGTACCAGTTGTTAAATTAGACATCATTTATTTCCTATATTATGTAATGAATAATTAGAAAATAATTTTGAAGATAGACTTTTAATAGAATGAAAGATGTAATTAATATCAGATCAAAATAAAATTAGTAAACAATAAAATTATAATTCTAGAAAACCAATATAACACATATTTAATTGATTTATTGATTTAATTTTCTTTAATAAAAAAACCTAACTACAGATCGACCGCAATTAGGTTGTAAACTTTTAAATTAGTTTTTAATTGGTAGCGGGAGCTGGATTTGAACCAACGACCTTCGGGTTATGAGCCCGACGAGCTACCAGACTGCTCCATCCCGCATCAACAAGTGCATTTGTACGCTAATTTGAGATATATAGCAATCTAAATAATTTATTTTTATCAAAAACTATAAAATCATTATCGTTACTAGATAAATTATTCAGATAATTCTGTTTTAAATTTTTGATGTAAAGACCTATACAAATTGAGTTTAAATTTTTCATTATTTAGTAATAATGTCGACTCTTCAGCCCAAGTAGCCTTTCCCACATCTAAACCAGAATGATTCAATGCCCAATCAGATATATACCCATAGATAAAAGAGTTATCAGCAAAGACCCATTTTACGATCTTATTTTGTTCATTCAGAAACACCTTATATGTAGGTAATGAACCAAAAAAACTAAATTTAGTGTATATATATTTGTAATGTTCGTTCATAGAATTATTTAAAAAAAAAAGATGAACCATAATAGCAGTTTTATGTGTTTTAACTCATAAAAAAAACATCGCTTGTAAAATCAATTCGAGGTTGATTTTAAAATATGGATTCACTTTTTTCATAAAAAAATTAATGATCACATGAAGGTCTTCTCGATCACTTTTTCAAGAATAATTTTAGAATTAATGTTGGCTATACCTTTAATTTTGTTTAACTTATTAATAATAAACTGGGAAAACCCATTTAAATCTTTGGTGGCCACAAAGAGAACGTAATTCGAATCCCCTGTAATGATAAAAGCATTGATCACTTCATCAAAATTACGAATCTGGCTCAGAAAATGCTGATGATCTGATTCGGTCAGCTGATTGAGTTTAATTTCGACAATCGCCTCAACCTGAATACCCAATTTTTCATAATTAATTTTTGCTTGGTATTTTTCGATGACTCCATTGTTTTCTAAAATTTTGACACGTCGATGGCATGCTGAAGCAGAAAGATTCACTAAATCTGCCAATTCCTGATGACTTAGTCGTGCATTTTGTTGTAATAGTCTTAAAATTTTATGATCAATGAGGTCTAAATTCATTCCTAAATATCATCCTGATTTTTTATATTTAATTCGAATACTATCCAGTTTTCATGCAATTTCAAGCATAATTATCGGATAAATACTAAAAATTACCGTGATAAAATCGAATGAAATAACACGGACCGAGTTAGGATAAAAATGATTACCTTAGATCAATGCAAAGCATGGGATGCTGAAGACGAACTGAAACATTTAAAAAATGAATTTGCTTTACCTGAGAATACTATCTATCTAGATGGAAATTCCCTTGGTGCACGCCCTAAATCTGCTTTAACACGTGCTCAAGAAGTGGTGAGCCAAGAGTGGGGGGAAGATCTCATCAATAGCTGGAACAAAGCGGATTGGTGGGGATTATCGACTCGGTTAGGTGATAAGGTGGCTCAGCTCATTGGGGCAAATCCAGGCGAAACGGTGATCTCTGATTCAACCACACTCAACTTATTTAAAGCACTCTCTGCTGCTGTCAAAATCCAAGCTGAAATCGCTCCTGAACGTAAAGTGATTATTGCGGAAAAGGACGTCTTCCCGACTGACCTCTATATTATTGAAGGTTATATTGACCTTGTTCAAAAAGGCTACCAACTGGTTTTAATCGAACATCCTGATGAATTAGAAACCACTCTGAAAGCCCATCAAACGGCAGTTGTGGTGTTGTCACATATCAATTACCGCTCAGGATATTTCTATGACATGGAACAGGTCAACCAAACGATTCATCAATATAACGCTTTGGTCATCTGGGATTTATGTCACTCTGCAGGTGCTGTGCCAATCGATTTAAACAAGACCCAAAGTGATTTTGCCGTAAGTTGCACATATAAATACCTTAATGGTGGACCAGGTTCTCCTGCTCTCATCTGGGTAAATGCAAAACACCAAAATAAATTTTGGCAACCTCTTTCAGGATGGTGGGGTCATCAACGTCCTTTCGATATGGCTGATCACTACGAGCCAGCTCAAGGCATTCGTCGTTTTTTATGTGGCACACAAAGTATTTTGTCCATGAGTTTGATCGAATGTGGTTTAGATGTGTTCTTAAAAACTGACATGCAAAAGATCCGAGAAAAATCTCTAAATTTAACGGATCTCTTTATTCAATTGGTTGAACAGGAATGTGCTGAATTTGGTTTTGAGTTAATTACACCAATCGATCATTTACAGCGTGGTAGTCATGTGAGTTATTGCCATGAACACGGTTATGCCATTGTCCAAGCGCTTGTTGCACGTGGTGTGATTGGAGATTACCGAGAGCCAGCCGTGCTCAGATTTGGGGTCACACCTTTGTACCTAAGCCATGAAGACATTTGGCATGCTGTTCAACATCTTAAACAAGTGATGCTGAATGAAGAATGGAAAAATGAAAAATATTCGGTGCGAGGTCAAGTAACTTAATTCAGTTACTCACTTTATATCACCATGGCCAGGAGGGCTTATGAGTAACTTCGATAAAATTCAAACACGCGAAGCAGGATTACATAAAAAATTAACCGCTAAACAAATGGGCATGATTGCAATAGGCGGTGCCATTGGCACCGGTCTATTCATGGGTAGTAAATTTGCCATTAGTTTTGCAGGACCTGCTGTCATTCTAAGCTATGCGATCGGCGGATTAATTGCTTTTGCACTAATGGCTTGCTTGGCAGAAATGACTGTACAACACCCCACTTCAGGCTCGTTTGGTGCTTACGCTGAACATTATATAAATCCACTTTCTGGTTTCTTAGTTCGTTATAGCTACTGGGCATGTATCGTGTTGGCTGTAGGCACAGAAATTACCGCCGTGGCTGACTATATGAAACTTTGGTTTCCTCATGTCGGTTCAGGTATTTGGATCGTGTTTTTTTCAACCGTACTTCTCGCAGTAAATGCTTATAGTGTCAAAGCATTTGGCTTAGTTGAATATTGGTTTTCGACGATCAAAGTGTTTGCCATCATTGTGTTTATTCTGTTGGCAATAGGTATTTTGACGCAAGATCCAAATCCTCATCAAGCGCTAACTCACAATCTCACTGCACATGATGGCTTTATGCCAAATGGATTTAAAGGTGTTTGGATTGGTGTCATTATTTCTATTTTTAGTTATCTCAGTATCGAAATGATCGCGGTTGCTGCAGGTGAAGCCAATGATCCTGAAAAAGCAGTTAAATACGCTTTCAAAAGCACTGCGATTCGCTTATTTCTATTTTATTTACTATCGCTGAGTTTAATTGTCACTCTCGTTCCATGGACTCAATTGATAGCACCAGGTGCAACCAGTCCTTTCGTGTCTGTTATGCAAATTGTCGGCATTCCTTTTGCTGATCATATTTTAAACTTCATTGTGATTGTGGCAGCACTGTCCGCAATGAACAGCATGTTATATATCTCAACGCGTATGTTATTCAGTTTGTCACGTTCAGGAGATGCACCTAAGCTGTTTGGTAAAATTCGTAAAAATGGGGTGCCCATCAATGCCTTGCTACTTTCGGCAACAGGTATTGCCGTGGCGAGTATTGTTTATAGCATTAATCCCGAATCAGCATTTCCAATCATGATTGCACTGTCCATGTTTGGAGCTTTATTTACTTGGGGGGCGATCTTTGCCACACACTATTTCTTTAGAAAGAACTTAGCAAAAAATAATATCCACCTCAAATACAGCATTCCTGGTAGTCGTTATATTTCCTTTATTGGTTTGTTTGCCATTCTTGCAATCACGCTTACCACATGGTTTACGCAAGAATTTAAATCAACTCTCCAGTTTGGCGTGCCTTTTATCGTGATGTTAATCATTTTCTATCAAATGAAGAAATCATCGTTAAAGCATCAATTAACTGAAAATGAACAAGCCTAGTAAAGGAGCTGTAAATCATGCTCTATGACAACTCGAAAACTGTGGTGGATGAAAATCAGATCTTGTCTGATTTTAAAAAAATGAGCCAAGCAACTTATGAACAACACCATCATATTGCCGATTTACAGTATGACTTTCAGCGAAGATCTACACTGGATTTTTTCCCCACGCCTGTTGCCACCAATACTACTGTTATTTTTATACATGGTGGTTATTGGCAATGGTGTGAAAAAAGGGATTTTGCCTTTGTTGCTGAATTTGTTTTAAAGCAAAATGCTCAATGTGTGTTGGTTGAATATGATTTAGCACCTCTAAGTAGTTTAAATCTGATTAATCTACAAATTCGCAAAGCGCTCGATTATATCCACAAACAAACTTGGATCAGCTCCAATGTCATTGTGGTTGGGCATTCTGCCGGTGCCCATTTAGCTGCTTTAAATTTAGATCACCCCCTGATTGGTTCAGCAGTATTACTCAGTGGGATCTATGACCTAAAACCGATTCAAGAAACACATTTAAACAAGGCGCTAAATTTATCTGAGCTAGACATTAAAAACTTAAGTCCAGTTGAACATTCTACGCACTTTGCTAAGCCCTGTACGATTGCGTATGGACTCGATGAGTTACCAGAACTGAAATGGCAGAGCCAAAAATATTATCAAATTCGACAGCAACTAGAGCCTGAATTCACGCATCTATTGAGTTTTGTAGACACTAACCACTACTCCATTTTGGAACGATATTTTAAATCGATAATGACCACCTAATTTCTGCTCAGCTTTAATCAGCTGAATCACCAGCTTAATTCATATCTAGTCACACGGATGTTACTATGTCAAAACCATGCTTTTACAAGCTATTGCTTTCCTGCACCTTTATTTTTTCAAATCTTACATTTGCCGAGATAACACTCATTGATGAACAGCAAATTGTGAGTGAATCTGATCGTTTAAAACTCACCACGTCTGGTAGTATTCGCCTACAAGCCTTAAATTTCGATCATTACGATAAATCTAACGAAAATCAGAAATATCGCAGAAATGGCTATAGCTCAAATAGCCGTATGTATGCCAATGCTGATTATGCATGGAATGAACGTTTGCATTTAATTGCAGGCTATCAAAACTATATCAATCTTCCCAAGATGCTGGATTGGGACGGTCATTACCGTTCCTCTGATGAAAACATCACCACCGAACAGGCGTATATTGGTCTGCGAGATTCAGCATACGGTACCGTTAAATTTGGAAAAATCTATAGTATTTATTACGACATTGTAGGTGCCAAAACTGACCTATGGAATTACTCAACCTTGGCTCAGCCCCAAACGTGGAGCCCTGTCGCTTATACAGATGGTACGCAAGCAGCTCATAAAACTTTACGTTATGAGTTCAAAATGGATAAAGCAAACTTATATGCCAGCTATTTGTTCAAGGATAGTACGACGGTCGCAGATACGGATGTGCAATATCAACGTAAAAATGGTGCCGAATTGGCAGTTGATGTGCATTTAAATAAAAATTTAAGTTGGGCGACCTCATGGAAGTACAACGATGCTAGTCTGAACAATCAACAAGATAAACATGATTTAAAGCAAGAAATTTGGGCAAGTTCATTATTTTATTTTGATGGAAAATGGATGCTTAGCTTTGGCGCTGGTTGGTATAAAAATCTAGTTCCAAATTTTGATGCTTACAGTGAATCGAGCGATTTTCAACTTCAATCATTGCTGAATACTGAGGCTTATGGCGTTGAATTTTATGCGGGACAGCACTTCAAGATTGAAGAATACGGTATCAAATTCATTCAGCCCTATATCATGGGAAATCAACTTGAATATACCAGTGGCTCAGAGTTTAAACGCCGTGATCTCGGTGTTGGTATAGCAGCTAGATTTAACCATGGTTTTGGATTTGATTATGAACGTTTATATACACATGATACGTTCCAAACCCCAGATATGCATTTATTCCGTTTACGTTATGAATGGTAAATTCTAATTTTAGGTTAACTATCCTTCAAAGCCTTGTTATTTAAAAAGGCTTTGAAGGATCACTCATGCATTCGCATCAAATCTCAATAAGTTGTAGCGTTATACAAAGTCTTTTATAAATTTTATTTAATGCATAACATTTCAATTAGCTTAATATTTTTAGGAAGTTGCATTGACATGGGTTCAAAATAAATCGTATCGAATGAATTATTATCATCTACGGCTTTACCTTGCGGCGTAAAACGCTGGCTTTTGACATAGGCTCTGGCTTTATTTTGACAATCAATTTGATGAACGGCTTGTATGTAGCCCTTGGGTTTGATGTTTAATGAGGGTACGCCATGTTCATACACATATTTATAGTCAATTTCAAAAATATGCGAGGCTTGATCGAGTGATTTAATGGTCGTTTTATCAATATAAGACCAGCCCCCATCATCCCGATCAAACATGGTCCATTGTGGTGATTGTGCTAAACTCATGCTGCTACACAGCACACAAGTTAAAAATATAATCCCGTCTTTCATACAACTATCCCTAATTCAACTATGAACAAACGTTTTACTATATCACCATAAAAACAAAAAACCCTTTGTTATACAAAGGGTTTTTAACTATTTAATTCATTGTTAAATAATAAAAAACATTAAAATTTAACAAAAACTACTCTCAGGTATGTGTCAGAACGGTAAATCATCATCTAAATCAGACGGTGCTGTCGCCATTGGCTTCGGCGCTGGTTGATTTTGTGGCTTTTGGAAGCCTTGGTTAACGTTGTTATTACCATAACCAGCTTGGTTACCATAACCGCTACCTTGATTATTATTGTTATAACCACCTTGGTTGCCATAACCACCGCCTTGGTTGTTATTAAAACGTGGTTGATTATAACCTTCACCACCATTTTCACTTTGCTGACGATTATTAGAATCTAACATCTGCATTTGTTCGCCACGAATTTCAGTCGTGTAACGTTCTTGACCATTTTGGTCTGTCCACTGACGGGTACGTAAAGAGCCTTCAATATAAACTTTTGAACCTTTACGTAAATATTGCTGTGCAATTTCACCTAAACGATTATGTAAGACGATACGGTGCCATTCTGTTTGTTCTTTGCGTTCACCTGAGTTTTTATCTGTCCAAGATTCACTTGTCGCAATTGAAAACTGCGTTAATGAACCACCATTGGGAAATGTTTTTGTCTCAGGATCTTTACCTAAAGTACCAACTAAAATAACTTTATTCACGCCGCGCATGTGCTCTAATCTTCCTATTCGATTCTATGTTTTACTTTATAAGAGTTATGATTAAATGGCTACCTCTTTACCCAACAAGTGCGTTAAATGTTGTCGCGCAGTGTCATCTAACTGCTGCTTATCAACTTTGACATAGACCACTTGTTGATCAGTCATCACCACGACCTCTTCAATACCACGAATTGCCAGTAACTGAGAAGTCCATTCATCTGTTTCTTGGACTTTAGGCAAACTCAAAATCAGTGATGATAAATAACGTGGCTGCTTTAATCCAAAACTAATGAACAGCCAAAGAATGGCAATTCCTGTCAGTACCCCCCAGCCTAGAGCAGTGTTATTTAACATCAGCAATTGCCCACCCAGTATACCGCCAAAAAAAGCACCTAAGAATTGACCACTGGCATTCACACCCATTGCTGTCGCTTTGGATTGGATAGGTGCTGCCTTCGATAACCAAGATGGCAGTAGTGCTTCCATCACATTAAAGGCAATAAAGAAAAGACCTAAACCAAGCAACAAAATGTATTTCGATTCAAATCCAAAAATCATCACGATCAAACCGGCGATGATCCCAGCAATCGCAGTCAGAAAAATACCTCGCATTTTTCGATATTTTTCAGCAAGAATGATACTAGGAAAAGCAAAAAATAAACTGATTACCAATAAGGGAAGATAGATCAAACCATGCTGAGCTAAAGGAATATCTGCAAAGTCAATCAATTGAGAAGGCACATAGATGAACATCGCCGTCAGCAATAAATGCAAAGCAAACACAGAAACATGTAAGCGATTTAAATCGCCCATTTTCAAAACTTGTTTTAGCTGAGTGAGATAACCTTGCTGAAAATTTTTATGATGACGTGTGGTTTTGGGAACAAGAAATAGCATTGCAATGGCAAGTAATCCCATGAGTGTGGTCACCCAGAATAAGCCTGAAATACCCACCACGCTGGTCAACCATGGCCCTAAACTAAATGCAATAACGAAAGAGAGACCAATACTCATCCCCATCATTGCCATCGCCTTCATACGATTTTCTTCACGCGTAACATCTGCCAATAACGCCATGACGACAGCAGAGACAGCTCCACCCCCAGCTATTGCACGCCCTATAATCACACCATAGATTGTGTCTGACATTGCTGCGATTGCACCACCCAAGGCAAACAACAATAAACCCAATACGATCAGCGGCTTTCGGCTATAACGGTCTGCAATCAAACTAAAAGGAATTTGTAGTATTGCCTGAGTCAAACCATACACACCTACGGCCAAACCAATCAAAGCAGGTGTTGCATATTCATAAGCCTGTCCCGCAACAGAAAAGACCGGGACAATCATAAACAGACCTAACATTCGCAATGCAAAAATGCTGCTCAATGCAAATGTGGAACGGCGTTCTAAGGCATTCATCATAAAATTTAGGTTATCGCGTGATTTCTATGTCTACTTTGATTATAGAATATTCGGCTGATGAACAGGCATGAATTTTATTTGAAATAAAGATCAACACCATCTGTTTTCCCTAGAACAAAGGCCTTAAGCAAAAAAAGCACAGCTTGTGCTGTGCTTTTTTCGATGTGTTCATCTAGCCTTGTAGCGCTTGACGCTTCTTATATTGAATAGATGCAATCACTGCCCAAACAATAAATGCTACACCAATCAGACCTGTAACCACTTCAGGAACATGTACGCCTGTACCACTCGCAATCATAATGAAAGCCAATGCACCAATTGCATAGTGCGCACCATGTTCTAAATAGATGTAAGCATCTAAAGTGCCTTTCTCAACGAGATAGATGGTAATCGAACGAACAAAGATAGCACCAATCGCAAGACCTAACATAATCACCACAACATCTGAGGTAATCGCAAAAGCACCAATCACACCATCAAAACTAAATGATGCATCCAATACTTCTAAATACAAGAACCCGCCGATACCTGCTTTGACTACGCCTGTTGGCACACCATTACTATCGTGACCAATTGCATTACCATTTTCATCAATTTCAGGCTCACCACCCAGCAAATGGCTCAGTACTTGTACCCCAATATAAATGACGATGCCCCAAATACCCGCCATAGTCACGACTAAGCGTTTAGCTTCATCAACATTAGCAGCCATGATCAGTAAAGCCACTAAAGCAACAAATACAGATAGTGCAGGTACAGATGCCAATTTCGCTAAACGACGCTCAATCCATTTGAACCAATGCGTGTCTTTACCATCATCCAAGAAAAAGTTAAGGAATACCATCAATAAGAATGCACCACCAAATGCTGCAATTTCAGGATGATGATTCATCAGTCGTGCCGAATATTCTTTAGGGTCATTTAATGCCAAATTGACAACTTCCATCATGCCCATATCCGCTGTGACCGCGACGATCACAATTGGGAAGATTAAACGCATACCAAATACTGCAATGAGAATACCCACAGTCAGGAAAAGCATTTTCCAAAAGTGATCCCAATGACGAAGGACTGAAGCATTCACGACAGCATTATCAAAAGAAAGTGAAACTTCCATCACAGCTAAAATTGCAGTAATGGTCAGTACGGTGAACATGGTCTTGAGGCCAGCTTCTGGACCATGGGTATAACCCCAATAGGCAGACAGCGCAAGACACACGATCGTGAATACGATAGAGAAACCAAAATGTTTCCACATAATCTAGCGACCTTATAAAAATGATGTGAATCAATAAAAATTTTACAAAACATAAACTTAGAGTTTTTATATGACGATTATTAAACAAAGTCTGTGCTTAGTGATTTGTAAAAATTCTATAAATTGAATGTCTGATTTCTAGCGCTAAAAGACACTCAATTAAACTGTACTAATTATGACGAGTTTTCAAAATTTATCCAAAGTTCTTCGTATGATTTTTTTGTTGAAGATGATGTATCGCTCAAGCTAGTTTTGTAACGACAAATTGATATGATCTTAGCTGATACCTAGAGATGATTTTATTCAGGATGGATTTATGCGTTTTTCAGAAGCCGTTTGGCAACGAAACTACGATTTATATCAAAAAACATTAGCACTCCCTTTTAACCAAGAACTGGCGCTTGGAACACTCGATCGAGAAGTTTTTTGCCATTACGTCATTCAGGATGCGCATTACCTGGTTGCCTATGGTCGAGCATTGGCTATTTGTGGTGCTAAAGCATATGACTCCGATGCCATTATTCAATTTACGCAAGGCGCTAATGAAGCAATTGTGGTTGAACGTGAACTGCACAATGGTTTTATGCACGAATTTGGCATCACTAAAGCTGATTTTGAAAATACACCTTTGACTGCTGCTTGCCATCATTACACCTCATTTCTGACAGCTACTGCATGGTCAGAGAGTTATCCTGTCGTTTTAGCTTCATTACTGCCGTGCTATTGGATTTATGCGGAAGTGGGCAAAGACATTCTTAAACGTAATATTGCAAATAATCCTTATCAAGCGTGGATTGACACTTATGCTGGCGAGCATTTCAACGAAGAAGTACGCAAAGTCATTGAAATTATTGACCGAGTTGCGGCAGAAAGCGATCAACATACCATTGAAAAAATGCATCAAGCTTACACACGGGGAGCTGAACTCGAATATTTATTCTGGGATAGTGCTTATCATCAACGTCAATGGTTAAGCCTAGATCACTCATGATGCTATCACCTGTATAACCAAATTAAAGGTCGGTGATCTAAACTGCATTGCCGACTTTCAGGCTCATTTCGATTTAAATGGATTTAAGACTGGATTTTAAAGCAAACTTCAAGCACAATTATTTTTGATAATAATTCTCATTATCATAAATAAAATTTACTTGAGGTTTTCTATGCAACATTCACTGGGAACAGAAGCAATCCGTGCATATTTCACTTTACAATGCTGTTGGTTAAATAATGAAGAAGTTTATTTAGAAAAAGGCTGTACACACTGTGGATCTGCTGCCACATATCTCATTTATTTTACCAATCATCATATTCAAAATTTAATGCTCGACTTCATTGCTCAATACTCTTGTTCAAGCTCTATACGTTTTGATTTTCTAGATTTACAACATTTCAAAGCGGAATATAACGATTTTCTTCAACACTTAGAAAAAGAAGTGAATTTTTACGCACGTCAACATCATGCTATTGAAAGACATATATGTTTTGAACAGGTGGACTCTATTTTCGAACGTCACTATTCACGTGCTTGCTGATCAATATTCACCCGAAATTCACTTATATTTAACATCCTATGGCTCATCATGACATCAAATTTGCGAATTGATTATGTCTTGTTCATCTATTTAAAATCAGATTACAGGAGCTCTCAAAGCACTTTACATTGGACTTTTGCTGTTCAATGAAATTTTACCGACATAATTTGTCGTGTTTTATTTTTCATTTGTGCTTGAACAAAATTAAATCGCTATCATATATCACCTTCACTCAGCATATTTTCGAGATGTTTTATGAGCCAAAGTCATATCCGTATTCGAGGCGCACGCACCCATAACTTAAAAAATGTGAACCTTGATATTCCACGCGATAAATTCGTGGTGATTACGGGACTTTCAGGTTCAGGTAAATCTTCACTGGCTTTCGACACCTTATATGCAGAAGGTCAACGTCGCTATGTGGAATCTTTATCTGCCTATGCACGCCAATTCCTATCCCAAATGGAAAAACCTGAAGTCGATTCGATTGAAGGTTTAAGCCCAGCTATTGCCATCGAGCAGAAATCAACCAGTCATAACCCACGTTCAACGGTCGGTACGATTACTGAAATTTATGACTATTTACGTTTGTTGTATGCTCGAGTGGGTACACCCTACTGCCCTGAGCATGACTTGCCGATGGTGGCACAAACCGTGTCGGAAATGGTTGATGCGGTTAAAGCACTTGAAGAAGGTACAGCTTTATTGTTACTTGCTCCTGTTGTACGTGAGCGCAAAGGTGAATACACCAATTTATTTGAGCAATTACAAAGCCAAGGTTTCGTCCGTGCACGTGTAGACGGTGAAATCATGGAAATTGATCCACCGCCTGAACTGGATAAGAAGAAAAAACATACCATTGAAGTCGTGGTCGACCGTTTTAAAGTCCGCGATGACTTAGGCAACCGTATTGCAGAAAGTTTTGAAACCGCACTGCGTTTAGGTGGTGATATTGCTATTTTGTCATGGATGAAAGGCGAACAATCTGATCGTGTGTTTTCAGCAAAACACTCATGTCCTGAATGTGACCGTGCCGTTGCCGAACTAGAACCTCGTCTGTTTTCTTTTAACAACCCATTTGGTGCTTGCCCGGTCTGTGATGGTTTAGGGACACGCAGCCATTTTAGTTCTGACAAACTCATTCCAAACCCTGAAGTCAGCATTAGCCAAGGGGCAATTCGTGGTTGGGATCGTCAGCGTCCATACTATTACAGCATGATTGAAAAAGTCGCTGCACACTTCGACTTCTCTCTTGATACGCCGTGGAATGAACTTGATGCGGAGACCAAAAAGAAATTCCTTTACGGTACAGGTAAAGAAAAAATTGACTTAAGCTATATCGATGAACGTGGTCGCCGTCATAACCGTGTGATGGCTTTCGAAGGGGTTTTACCACACTTAGAACGTCGTTACCGTGAAACTGAATCAAACTATGTGCGTGATGACTTAGCACAATACTTATCTAATGCTGCATGTGATGCTTGTGGCGGTTCACGTCTCAATGAAATTTCACGTCATGTGCGTGTCAAAGACAAAACCATTGCCGAAATCACCAAAATGTCGATTGGCGATGCCGAAAGCTACTATCAAGACCTGAATCTTGAAGGTGCCAAAGGTGAAATTGCCGATAAGATTTTTAAAGAAATCCGTGAGCGTTTGCACTTCCTTGTATCAGTCGGCTTGAACTATTTAAGTCTATCTCGTTCAGCCGAAACCTTATCAGGGGGTGAAGCACAGCGTATCCGTTTGGCTTCGCAAATTGGTGCAGGTCTTATGGGCGTCATGTACGTGCTGGATGAACCATCAATTGGCTTGCATCAACGTGATAATGACCGTTTGCTTGAGACTTTGGTTCGTTTACGTGATCTCGGTAACACTGTCTTAGTGGTAGAGCATGATGAAGATGCCATTCGCGCAGCCGATCATATTATTGATATTGGTCCTGGTGCAGGTGTGCATGGTGGTCATGTCATTGCCGAGGGGACTTATGATGAATTGGCAGCCAATGAGGATTCTCTGACCGGCAAATACCTTTCAGGTAAGTTAAAAATTGAGGTGCCGAAAACGCGTGTACAACCACCTAAACCTGATGAGCAAATTAAGCTGATGGGTGCATGTGGTCACAACTTAAAGAATGTTGATCTCACCATTCCTTTAGGTGTTATGACCTGTGTGACGGGTGTATCGGGTTCAGGTAAATCGACTTTAATTAACCGTACTTTATTGCCACTTGCTGCAACACAATTGAATGGTGCAACGACGTTAACGGCAGAAAAATTTGATTCGATTGATGGCTTACAATTCCTCGATAAAGTCGTGGATATTGACCAAAGCCCAATTGGACGTACACCGCGCTCAAACCCTGCAACCTATACAGGTTTGTTTACGCCAATTCGTGAACTCTTTGCTCAAACCCCAGAAGCCAAAGCACGTGGGTATGCCGCAGGTCGTTTCTCGTTTAACGTGAAAGGTGGTCGCTGTGAGGCTTGTGAAGGCGACGGTATGATTAAAGTGGCGATGCATTTCTTACCGGATATGTATGTGCCATGCGATGCCTGCCACGGCAAGCGTTATAACCGTGAAACCTTGGAAGTCGGCTATAAAGGCAAAAACATTTCTGACGTACTCGAGATGACCGTTGAAGATGCAATGCATTTCTTTGATGCGATTCCTGTCATTCACCGTCGCTTAGAAACATTAAATCAGGTTGGTTTGGGCTATATTCGTTTAGGTCAATCTGCAACTACCCTTTCAGGTGGTGAAGCGCAACGTGTGAAGCTTGCACGTGAACTTGCCAAACGTGATACGGGTAAAACCCTGTATGTGCTTGATGAGCCAACCACAGGTTTACATTTCCACGATATTGCCAAACTTTTAGATATTCTTCATGAGCTACGCAATAAGGGTAATACTATCGTGGTGATTGAGCATAATTTGGATGTGATTAAAACTGCCGACTGGATTGTGGACTTAGGTCCTGAAGGTGGTGCTGGTGGCGGTATGATTATTGCTGAAGGTACGCCTGAAGAAGTAGCGAAAAATAAGGTTTCGCATACGGCGAGATTCTTAAAGCCGATGTTAAAGTGATTTTGAAAGGGCTCATAAGAGCCCTTTTTAATTGTCTAATCTTGAAATCAGATAATTCATATACTCCGTATAGAAAGGCTCTTTCTCTGCTTTTTCTTTATATATTTCAGTAATCAACTGGCGAATTCTTTGGCTTGTCTCTTGATCCTTTTGATTATCTAATATTTTCTTAACAACATAGCTACTATTGAGAGATGTGAATCTCGGATCATTATTTATTTCTTCAAAAAGAAGTTTTTCCCACTGTTCTTTACTAGCGTATTCAATTGCTAATTCATCTCGATCATTCCAAACTTCATTTATATAAACTTGAAAAATTGCATCAATCAGCTTTGGTAATTCTTCTTTAGAAGGTTGATGATTTAAAATCAACTCCTTAAAAACAGGTCTTATTTCATCATCATCTTGAATATTATAAAAACTTTGACGCTCTTTATTCTTTTGCTCTTTAATCCATTCACAAATATTTTGCTCCAATGATGTAACATCCTCATTAAAAATTTCTAAAATTTTTAAAGCAAAATTTAAATTATGAATATTTTCTAAGCCAACTACAGCTTTCGTTGCTTTATGGAAAATCTTTGGAAAATTCTTGCCTACTCGAAGCCCCCAAAAATCTTCACACAACTTATGAAAATCATCTTTAATTTTATTATTTTCTTCAGAAATCATCGTAGAGTTTGCTAGGTCATGTAATAAAGTCCAATTTGGCTCTCCTTTTTGATCAAACCATTTTTTAAACTCCATAAACCATTCATCAGAATAAATAAATTTGTAATCTAGTGACTTCAATGATTCATAGGTTTTACGTTTTCTCTCAGACCAATCAGTCTGATTTTTCTCAAGCCTTGACTTTATATCTTCCCAATCAAACTCATATTTGTTGCCAAAATCTTCAATAAAATATCCTTGTAGAACGCGAATAAGAATAATCTTTTTTGTCGAGTCAGCAACTTCTTGCGGTAATTGCTCTCTAAATTTTTTATAAAGTTTGATGACTTTTTTTAAAAATCGAAAATTATGAATTTCTAATTCGTTTGCAAAATTTACCATTAAATCTACTAATGGCTCATCTAGCTCTTTTGTTTTTTCACGAAGTAAAGGTTCAACAGAAGTAATTTTGATTGTTTCATCAATCAATTTTTCTTTGTATTCAGCATATTTTTTTTGATTATCATCTTCATTTTTCGTTTCATCTAAAATCAAAACAACTTGGCAGTTTCGTTCCAATTTCAATTGGTTTGCTAAACCCATTACATCTTGAATATCTAATTTTCTGGACATTCGTTCAAAGTCATCAAAGCAGATAATTGCATCTTTGACTTGAGAATATAGAACTGCTTCAAAAATTTTAGCTGAAGAATTGATACCAAATCCTTCACCATTTCCACTAATTTTTACATCACGAAGTGCTGACAATCCTTTCTTTACAAAAGTAGGAATCTCAAAATTTTGAGAGGATTCTTTATTAAAATAATTACTACTCATATTTGTTGAAATAGCAGCTTTGAGATCAGAAAGACTTTCTATTCCAAATAAAGATACATACGCGTATTTTTTACTAAATATTTTGTCTTTATTCTTTCTTTCATAACTTGGCTTTTGCTTTATTTCATTTTCTTCTTGTTCAGCTCTTCTTTTGATAAATCTATACCAACTAAAAGTCTTTCCAACTCCCCAACAACCTGTAATCGCAATAGCAATGCCTTGATTTTGATTATCTCTAAATATTTTCTCTAAATGCTGTTCTTGCTCAGTATTCATAATATTTTATAAATTGATGTTATTGCTCATTTATAAAGAATAACACCCATAAAAACAATCAACTTGAAACCGTATTCCGCCCCTGTGCTTTCGCTCTAAATAATGCTTGGTCTGCCTTAGCAAATAATGCTTTCCAAGAATCAGCACCGACAGCGACACCAACACTGATCGATACATTAAACGACTGACCTTGCTCATCTGTAAATTGTAAATCACCAATACTCTTACGCATCTTTTCTGCAGCACGTAAACCATGTTCAAGGTCTAAATTTTCAATCAACACCAAAAATTCATCCCCACCAAAGCGAACGACTAAATCAGTTGATCGAACATTATGACTTAAACAATTTGCCACCTGCTGAATGACTTGATCCCCTGCAACATGACCATATTGATCATTAACCTGTTTAAAATAATCAATATCTACAATCATCAAACACGTTTGGGTAAACTTATTGGGCTGAGCTTCCATAAGTTTGGTATAGGCTTCTAAAGCAAAACGATTTGAAACACCTGTTAATTTATCGGTATTGGCAATATTCTTTAATTCAAACTCAAATTCATCACGTTGATGCAACATTTTCTGAAGTTTTTGCATCGCTTCATGTAATGAATGTACTTGCTTCTGCTGATCTTCTATAAAATTACTATCGACCAAAGCATTGGCATACGACAATTCAACTAATTTATCTCTCACCATAATAAGCGGCGAAATAACTTTACGTTGAACATAAATCATCGTAAATAAAGCAGCCAATAGTGAAATTAAAGAGACAATCAATGTGAGTATAAAATTGAGTTGATTCGCATCTTTTTCTGACTTTGCGATTTCAACGCTCTTATTGAGCAAATAGTCTTGTAAATCGATAACTGTTAAGAATTTACCAGATACAGCTACACTTAATTCAGTCCCTGATAAAAAATAAGGTTGTCCCTTTCGGCTTTCATCAATTAATCGCATGATGATGGGTAAGCCCTGATCAATAAACTGAGTTTTCACCTCTTGGTGTAAGCGAGCGAATTCAGCTGTACGATGGCGTTCGGGTTGGATGGTATTCACTAAATCCCACAAATAGCGAACTTGTTTTTGCGTTTGTAATGCGCGTGCAATATTGTCACTTGGTAACGGCTGCTGAAATGTCACATGTGCAGTTACATTTGAAGCAACACGTCCAGCCTGATCTCGCAAATCAGCCAACACCAAAATCATGGTGTAATAATGCCCCATCGAACTGTCTTTACTTTTAGACTGCATTACCAGTTTCTTCAGTAAATCATGACTGCTATCCCACGCATTAAACATTGTAAGAATAGCTTGATCTAAAGCTTCAGGCGTACGCTCTGCAAATGGCAACGAAATATAGTGATCGACTTGTTTGCGACCTTCCGCTAATTTTGGATTTAGGTATTGAGCGACGTACTCTTCTAACCCATCATATCCAGACTGATCTAATCGATGAATCGAGACCTTAATTTGTTCATCTACTCCCGCGCGATACTCAATAAGCGCTTGTTTATTTTTTTCAAACTCTTCTTGTGAACTCGACATTGCCATGTTCGCAGGGCCACGCTCGCGTGAAATACGATTCGCTAGAGCAGCAACGGCACGAAGATTTTCTATTTCAATCAATGCTGTTTGTGATTTCTGATATTCGCGATAATGGCTAATGACCAATGGGATTGAAATACAGAGGATAGATAAGACGATAATCATCACGAACACAAATAGGCGGCGACCAATTTGCTCGGAATGTGATTTTAACATCCAAACTACCTCTAAAATAAAAGACCGTATAAAGCGGTGAGATTTATAAAATTTCTTTGAACTTAGTTATATTTTACAATATAACCATGCTTAAAAAGCACTTAAAGCACAAGTTTTTATTTAAGAAACAATGTGATAAATATCACACTATTGTAATGCCGTAATTTTTTTTTGTTCAATATTTAAATTATTTTTCCACCAATATACAAGTGACATATTTGGCAGTATTTACTTTTTTTGAATTAAAATCAGATGATTATTTTGATCACTTAATCAGCATCGAAAAAATAGATCATGCGCATAATTTTTAATCATTATACAAACCTCATCCTTTAAACCATAATGCTTACATTGCAAAGACACTGATTCATATCAGATTTGCTTAATGAATTTTGTTCTACCCTCGGATGTTTCTCCCACATACAGAACATCCTTTTTCAGCCCAGCCATCCCAATCGGCTGGGTTTTTTTTATCTTTTATATGACTTTTAACGTAAATAATGAAATAAACCAAGTCGATCTAAAATATCTAAAGTGATTTCCTTCCGTTGCTGAATTTTATCACCATTTTTCATTTCTAAATTTAATGCAAAGGCAGTGACTTCACCGCTGGCTTGTTCTACAAAACCCACATACCAGCCCACCTGAGGCTCAATATCCATTCCCCAACCACTTTTGGCATATAGCTTATTTGCACCACGTGATTCGACATACATCATGTCTCTTACATCTTGTTGTACATCTCTACGAAACGACAATGACAACTGTGCCAATCTATAAACAAATTTAACTTGTTGATCAGGTGTAATCTCTAGAGGACCTTTTAACCAAAATTGATCTATCTCATCCCCGACTTTTGCATTTCCATACTGAATTCGACTTAATTCCTGCTGCATCAATGTTGGTCCAATACGGTGTGCTAAGGCTTGATACACAGGTACAACAGATGCTTGTAAGGCCTCACCAAGCGTAAAATCACGTTGCCAACTGTCAAATGAACGCTTATTTCCATCCCATTTAAACACTTCATACCGAGTTGATTTATGATGTTCTAATCCAATCAAAGCATTCACTATTTTAAAAGTAGATGCAGGGATAAAATTTTCTTTTGCTCTTGTTCGATCAGAACCGTAAGTTTTAACGTGTTTGCCATCATAGGTGATAAATACACCTTGAATATTTTGCTGATTAAATAGGGTCTCAATATGATGCTGATTCTTTGATTCACTGCTATTCAGCATTGAATCATCTTTTAATTCGTATGCTTTTGTTCTCGGATTAATATGATCTAAGGCCTGGCAGGCAGATAAAAAAACAGACGTTAAAACAAGTGCAACAACGTAGATTCCTTTCAATTCAATGTTCCAATTTGACCAATGCATTTAATTCAATTTTGACTGATTATTTCCAATTTTTTTGTCTATTTTTAACACTTTTTTTAAAAATAATATTTACATGTGCAATATGCTGGTGCATAATGCCCCACATTAGGGCGAGATAGAAATATACCTCAGCAGAATTTCTGTATTTCCCTCAAGTTTTGGCGAAAAAACCTAGTTTTCTATGAAAACTAGGTTTTTTTTTGCTCAGTATTGATAAAGAATACACCCAGTTATGCACTATAATGGTGCAAATAAATATAAGTTAAAAAAAACCCAGCCTTGGGGAAAGCTGGGCATATAAGAGAAATAACCACTATAATATTTAGTAAATCTAAAAGGCAGAACTCAATTTATTTAAATATAAAAAAAAACTTAGTTAACGAGCATGTAATTATGTGAAAATTAACTTAAATTGCAAACATCGCAACCCTTTGAAATTCCGAATAGACCTAACACTTTACTACCAAGTAGGTGAAAAAAGTCACATTATTTATTTTCAAATGAGTTAAAATTAAACGAAAATCTTAAATTTCATGTAAATTAACATTTTCTTTATACGTTTTATCCGATTCTAATAATCTTTTTTTTGTATAATTTCGATGCAATTTTTTAAGCTTAATCGACGTTGAAAATCTCCTTATCACATTGTTATTTTTGAATAAAATGTTCAAAAATTCATGTTCTTAATCTTCTTGTATCAAGACATAACACACAAAATAAATTTAGACCAGCAGACTATTACCTTAAAGATCATTGACTTAATACATTGTTACAATACAATATTTACTGCATATTCATTCGACATTTATTTGGTAACTATTATGAAAAAAATTAGTTTAGCCACTGCTTTATTAGTAGCAATGACTGGGGCACACGCATATCAAGTTGAAGTACAAGGGGCTGCTGAATACTTTGATGACTCATTGAACAATGATAACTACACTGGTTCTGTACAAGGTACTTATTACTTCAAGAATGTTGACTCAACTAAAGGTCCTTTAGCTGAAGCGGCTTTCTTAAATCAGGCATCTAATGTATCTGTGGCTTATAACTTCGGTGAATATTCTGCTGATATTAAAGCTGCTAATCAGAAAGTTGAAGCTCAGCAACATAACTATGGTGCAAAAGCTGAAGCTTATATCCCAACTAAACTTATTCCTTTATATGCAAGCGCATCATATAGCCACTCAAAAACTGATGCTAAAAATGATTTCACTGCAAACAACCCATTAAACCACCCACAAGTTGCTAAATTAGCAGATGGTAACGGCGATCGTTATGCTTTAGAACTTGGTGCAATGTTACTTCCAAACTTCTTAGTTGCTGTAGGTTATACAAGCGTTGCTGATCAATACTCTTTTGATGTCTTTAAAGCAATCAACAACGGTAGCGTATTCTCAGCACTTGAAACAGGTACTATTGCTGAAGATCAAGATGCGATCACAGCACGTACTAAATATGTAGGCGGTATCACTGATACAAATATGTCTATTGGCTTTGAAGCTGGTTTAGTATACGGTGAAGATACACTTTACCAATTAAAATCTGACCTTTACTTCAATCCACAGTTAAGCGCAGGCGTATCTTATACTGAATCAAGCTTTAATGACACTCCAAGCTCAGCTATCGGTGCTAACGTAAACTACTTCATCACTCCAGCTGTAGCTGTTGGTGCAAGTTATGTAAATGCTAACGCTGAAAATGGTTCTAGCCGTGATACTGAAACTGTTGGCTTAAATGCTAAATTCCGTTTCTAATAAGTTATTAGATACAGAATCAAAAAAGGACGCATAATGCGTCCTTTTTTTATCAGTCACTAGTTACTCAGGGCTACGAATTACACTTAAAAAATGTAAATGTCTTTCGTATTGATCAATAACATCTTGAATTAAGTCTTCTTGTGTCCAGTCCATTACATCATAGGCCTGTCCACCCTCTCTTAAAAACACTTCCGCCTGATAATAATCCTGCTCAGTCACCATTGTATCTGGCATAAAGCTCGGTGGCGTTGTTCTTTGTGACATCACTTGATATACAAAATTCAACTCGTCATGATGATCTACCCTCAACTCTACCCCTTCAGCCAATCGATTTACACTAACCTTAAACTGTCTTCTCTTGAACTCTTTCTGCACTTGCTCTAATGCTTGAGATACTTGAGATTCAATAAATACATCAACCTCTTCCTTAGAATGAGGATAGTGCATAATCAATCCTAAGCGTTTTTGCCAACTCCGTGGTTGATGAATTGCTCGAGGTGTAATTCTCGCCTCTTGCAGAGCATTCATTTTAATTAAATCTACTTTTAAGGCTTTGAGTAATCCCCAACAAATAAAAAGCATAATGACGGAGAATGGCAACGCACTCATGATGGTCGCAGATTGTAAAGCACCAAGCCCACCGACCAATAATAATACAATTGCCAATACCGCCATAAGCACAGTCCAAAAGAGTCGTTGCCATGTCGGTGAACCTTCACCTTTAGCCGTCAAATAGTCTGTAACTAATGCACCTGAATCCGCTGAAGTGACAAAGAATAAAATAACCAGCGATGTTGCTACTACACTCATGATTGAAGCGAGTGGTAAGCTATTTAAAAATTCGAATAATGCAACGGAAGAATCCTTCTGTACTGCTAGCATCAGTGCTTCATTGCCTTCTTGCATAATACTGAAGAGCGCAGCATTCCCCATAAAGCCCATCCAAATGAGTGTAAATCCAGTAGGAATCAACATAACCCCAACAATAAACTCTCGAATGGTTCTTCCATGTGACACACGTGCGATAAACATCCCGACAAATGGTGACCACGAGATCCACCATGCCCAATACATAATCGTCCAACCACCAATCCAACCATTCGGTTGATAAGCATATAAATTAAATGTCATGGTAAAGAGATTAGAAACATACTGACCCATGTTCTGAATTGTGGTTTGCAAAAGATAAATGGTAGAACTCGCGAAGAATACAAAGAGCAATAAACTTAATGCCAATACCAAATTCAACTCAGACAACCGTTTAATTCCTTTTTCTAAACCTAGAAAAACGGACAGTGATGCCAATGTACTGACGATAATAATCAGTATCACTTGTGTACTTGCTGATTGAGGAACATCAAATAAATAATTCAAGCCTGAGTTAATTTGCGTTACACCAAAACCCAATGTTGTCGCCACACCAAATACTGTTCCAATCGTGGCAAATGTGTCTACGGCATCCCCCATTGGACCATGAATTTTTTTTCCAATGATCGGATAAAGCGCGGAACGTACTTTTAAAGGCAATTGATGTCGATAAGCAAAATAGGCCAAGGACAATCCAATCAATGCATAGATTCCCCATGCATGAAGTCCCCAGTGGAAGAAAGTCACTCGCATCGCTTGCTGCGCTGCCATAACCGTTTCTCCATCACCGACTGGCGGAGAGACATAATGCATTACAGGTTCTGCTACCCCAAAAAACATCAGGCCAATCCCCATACCTGCGGTAAAGAGCATGGCAAACCAAGAGCCATTACTGTAACTCGGTTGGCTATGATCTGGACCGAGCCTGATTTTGCCGTAGTCAGAAATTGCGATATAAGCCAGCACGATCAGAAATATGGCAACTGCTAAAACATAGAACCAACTAAAAGAATCCGTAATCCATTGGTTCAGTTGCTGAGTAACTAATTCAAAACCATTAGGAGATAACACCACAGTGGCCAAAAATACAAAAATGATGAGTACCGTGCTGATAAAAACACGTGGATTTACATTTGAATACCATGGAGGATGCTGAGAAGACATAATTCCCCTATATATTTATTTTTCGGTGAAACGCTTCAAACTGGATAAAACGCTATATGAATTGAGATCATTTATCCTCAACCTCATATAAAGCCGGGTTAGTTTCATCAAAAACAGAATAGAAAATCGACTCAATATCGAGGGTTGGAGATTATTTTTTGATCTAAGTACTTATTATTCATGATTTTGCAGATGAATGCCGTTAGCAAGATGTAACGTTCTGTTTTAATCATCCTGATGCTTTGGCAAATGAGCAATGTATTGCAGTGCAACTAAGCGCGAAACAATCAAAGCCAGATACATGACTCCACTAAACATTTGAATCATGGCAATCAGTCTCGCCAGCGGACTCAAGGGCATAATATCTGAAAGACCTGTTGCCGACTGAATACTAAAACTGAGAAACAACAAATCTAACCAACTATGTTGAACAGATTGTTCAGGCGTTATGCTAAAACTCAGTGGGTCATATAGCTGGCAGATGCTATATAAAAATGCGAAGCTCCATGCAATTAAAGTAAAAACAGCTGCTGCCGCAAATAATTCATCTTTGGTCAAATAGCGGTCTTCGAACATATATCGAACCAAACCATAAGCCGCTGTCGTATACGCGATAACTTCAAATACATGCGCTGTAATTTGAATATAGGCTTGATGATATCCAATCAGAATCAAGAAAGAAAAAATGAGAGCTCCTAATACCCCAAATAAACCTACAGCACTAAAAATTGGGGTCATTTTGATGACTTTAGCAATAATAAGAAGGACTAAAGCGCCGAGAATCCAAGTCATGGAGCGATAAGCCAAATCATGACTTGATATCACTGCGAGGAATAAAATCAGCAGCTGTAAAATCAGTAGACACGCGGATGGTAAACGTACGAGATCACCTATCACGCGGCATATTAAACTCATCTCAACTCCAACTATTTTTATTGTTTTGTTTGAATGAAAGCATAGCGGACAGTTGATGACTTGTATGTCATTTAAAATAGAAATTTGGTAAAGAAAAAAAGCCCCTTAAAGGGGCTTTTTATCATGATCAGTATGGTTTAGTGGTCTGACGCACCAGAAATACCAATACCTGTTTGTGAACGTACAAACTGTGCATCAAATGCTTTACGTTCTGCTTGCGCTTGTGCAGAATTGTCTGTCACAGAGAACAACCAGCAGAAGAAGAATGCTAAAGGCATCGCAAATAATGCAGGACCGTTATATGGATTAATTGGTGTATCAGAAATACCAAGCGTATCTACCCAAACTGCTTTAGAAAGTACGATGAGTACAACCGCTAAAACTAATCCAACAACACCACCGGCAACTGCACCACGCGTTGTTAAACCTTTCCAGAACATTGAAAGTACAAGCACTGGGAAGTTTGCACATGCAGCAACAGAGAATGCTAAACCTACCATGAAGGCAACGTTTTGTTTCTCGAACAAGATACCCAAGATCATCGCAAAGATCGCAAGACCTAAAGTCGCGATTTTAGACATACGAAGTTCAGATTCAGGTGTAGTTTGTCCTTTTTTCAATACGTTCGCATATAAGTCATGTGAAATTGCTGAAGCACCTGACAACGTTAAACCTGCAACAACTGCTAGAATCGTGGCAAATGCAACCGCTGAAATGAAGCCCATGAACAAGTCACCGCCTAAAGCATCAGACAAGTGAACCGCAGCCATGTTATTACCACCAACAAGCTCTAGCTTGCCAGTTACTGCCATTTTCGCAATATCAAGGAATTGTGGGTTGTTCGATACATAGAGAATCGCACCGAAACCAATGATGAAAGTTAAAAGATAGAAGTAACCGATAAAGCCTGTTGCAACAACAACTGATTTACGTGCTTCTTTCGCATCTTTTACTGTGAAGAAACGCATGAGGATATGTGGTAAACCAGCTGTACCAAACATCAATGCTAAACCAAGAGAAATCGCATCAATTGGGTTTGATGCCAGACTACCTGGTCCCATGATTTTGGTTGCATCATCTAAGGTTAAATCATGTACTTTAGAGAAGACTTGAATCGATTGCTCGAACATATTGGTGAAGCTAAAGCCAACGCCTTTCATCACCATAAATGCCATGAAGGTAGCACCTGACAACAACATCACTGCCTTAATGATTTGCACCCATGTTGTCGCTAACATACCGCCAAACATAACGTATGCCATCATGAGCAGACCGACGATGACGACAGCAATGTTATAGTTCAAGCCAAACAGAAGCTTGATCAACTGACCAGCGCCGACCATTTGGGCAATCAAGTAGAATGCAACAACAACAAGAGAGCTTAACGCTGCCAGTGTGCGTACAGGTTTTTCTTGTAAACGGAATGATACAACGTCAGATAAATTGTATTTACCCAAGTTACGCAAACGCTCTGCTATCAAGAAAAGTACGATAGGCCAACCTACCATAAAACCAAGTGAATAGAGTAAGCCATCGAAACCTGACAGGAAAACCATCGCAGAAATACCAAGGAACGATGCTGCGGACATATAGTCACCAGCAATGGCTAAACCATTTTGGAAACCAGAAATTCCACCGCCTGCGGTATAGAAATCTTTGGTGTTTGTGGTTTGTTTAGCTGCCCATTTGGTAATCCCTAGCGTTGCACCGACGAAAATCAAGAACATGATAATCGCAGGCCAATTTGTTGCTTGTTGTTCTGCTGCACCTAAATCAGGACCTGCGAATGCCAATCCAGATAACATTGCAGTCCCTGCAAATGTGAGTAAAGAATTCCATTTCATCTTAGTGTAGTCCCTTCTCGTGAGTGATGGCTTCAACTTCGCGCATAGCTTCTTCGTTTAATTGATCGAGCTTATTGTTGGCAATGTACGAATACACACCACATAACAAGAAAGACAGCACGATGATGCCTAATCCTAGAGGGATACCCCAAGTGGTTACACCACCTGAAAGCGATGACAATAAAAACTCTTTGTTATAGCCAACTAAAAGCATAAAACCAACGTAGACAAACAGCATAATGCCTGTCAATGTCCAGCTCAGTGTGCTTTTCTTTTTGACCATTTCTTTGAATTTGGGATTCTGTAGAATTTGCTCTACTTGTCTCTCATCCATAAACAAGACTCCATATGAGACCCAACCGTAGGTCATTTTTTTTATTTAAATTATTCCGATTTTTAAATTAGCAAGATTTTGCATTGGTTGTAATTTAGACTTTGGTCGCTAAATTTTGATCAATTTGAACGTGACAGTTCATGGATGCGTTATCATTACACGAGATTCTCAAGTGTAAGTCCTATGAACAGTTGGTTGATTATTGGGGTACTCGCCCTCTACATCCTCATCCTTTTTATTTGCGCCTTTTTTGGTGAAAAACATGCCAGTCGGCTCAGCCCACGTGGACGTATGTTATTGTTTAGTTTGACCTTAGGCGTGTACTGTTCGTCTTGGACATTCTACGGCGCAACGGGTGCTGCTGTTCGTGAAGGGATCATTTTCCTTCCAATCTACTTAGGCCCACTTCTGTTTGTCTGGTTTGGTTATGATATTTGGCGTCGCTTAGGTCGAGTACGTCAGCACCATGCTATTTCCTCAATTGCTGACTTTGTGGCAGCACGTTATGGCAAAAGCGGACCTCTCGCCTCACTCGTCACCATTTTAGCCGTGATCGCCATCATTCCTTATCTTGCCTTACAACTGAGAGCCATTGCACTCAGTGCATCCGTGATGTTGCAACAAGATTCAGAAGTGATGAATCTGACCACCAATGGTGTACTTGCACTTACAGGGGTTCTAGCAATTTTGGCTATGATGTTTGGTACACGTCAGATTGCCAACACCGAACAGCATGGCGGTTTAATGCTGGCAGTCGCTTTTGAATCCTTTGTTAAATTATTTGCACTCCTCTGTGTCGCTTTTTTCTTTTTATTTGAACGCCCCGAAAACCTCATTCAAGTTTCCGCAGACGTATCCAAAACCTTCCATGAAATTCAACTGATGGGCGTGCCAGATACCTTTTGGATTCAAACACTTTTAGCAGCATTAGCGATTATATGTTTGCCACGCCAGTTTCATGTTGCTGTAGTTGAATTACGTGATGAAAAACATATTCGTGGTGCGCGCAGATGGTTTGCCGCTTACATCATTTTAACCGTTGTCGCGATTATTCCGATTGCAAGTTGGGCACTTCATGCTGCACCAGAATACATGGCAGTCCCTGATGTTGCCGTGCTGTCACTGCCTTTGAGCTATAACCAAGAATGGCTGACGCTCTTAGCATTCCTTGGAGGATTTTCGGCTTCAACTGGTATGCTTTTAGTCTCTTCAGTCGCACTCTCAATCATGCTCAGTAACGACTTGATTATGCCTGCGCTATGGCGCTTGGGTTGGATTTCTCGTCATGACAAGCGTTTACCTCGAATGCTGAAATTCACACGTCGCGTATGTATTTTGGCGGTCATGCTACTTGGATTCTTGTTCTTCCATTTCTTTAATGACATTGATCAGCTGTCAGTATTTGGTCTTTTGGCATTTAGTGCTGTTGCACAGTTTGCACCTGCACTTATTGGGGGGTTGTACTGGCGTGGTGGAAGTAAACAAGGGGTCTATGCAGGTCTCATCGTTGGTTTTGTGATGTGGAGTTACACACTGCTCTTACCAACAATTTTAAGAAGTTTACCAGATGAATATTATCAATTTACTTATTCGTTTCTGATGTTTGGCCCTCTGGGATTTGACTTATTAAAGCCTGAAGCATTACTTGGTTTTGAATCATTTGCGCCATTAACACATGGTGTAATTTGGTCACTTGGCTTAAATATCGTGCTCTACATCTGGATCTCACGAATTTATCGTCCAAGTATTGCTGAGCAAATACAGGCAGAAAGTTTCTTCTATTACGAAACTAAACCCCTACAAACGCAACAAACCTCAAATGAAGTTAATTATTTACATCATGATGTCGCACGATTAAAAGTGGGTGACCTGATCACGCTTGCCAAACGGATTACGGGTGAAGGTCCGACCATGCATGCGTTTAATCAATTCTGCTTATCCAATAATGTGATATTAAACGAAAACAGCAGTGCCAATGGGATGTGGTGGCGTTTCACTGAACAATATCTTGCTGGCACAATTGGAGCTGCATCGGCACGTACCCTACTCACTACAGCCATGGTTAACAATGGATTAGCACTTGGACAGGTCGCTAATATTCTAGACCAAGCATCACAATGGCAACGCTTTAACCAAAATCTAATTATGACCATGATCGACCACATGACCCAAGGGGTAAGTGTTGTCGATGAAAACATGTGTTTAGTCGCATGGAATAATCAATATCTCGTTTTATTCGATTATCCAAAAGATTTGGTATATGTGGGCTGCCCGATTGCAGACTTGATCCGATACAACGCAGAGCGCGGTGAATGTGGACCTGGTTCCGTTGAAGAGCACGTACGTAAACGTATTCATTGGATGAAAGTAGGTAGCGCTCATGAGTTTGAACGTATTCGTAAAGATGGTCGTGTTATCCAAATGCGAGGAAATCCAATCGAAGGCGGTGGCTTCGTGACGACATTTGCTGATATTACGGCATTCCGAGAAACTGAAGCACTACTTGAAGGACGCGTTCAAGATCGCACTCAACAACTTGCCAATGCCTTGGCAGAACAACAATTGGCACGTGAACAAGCTGACAAAGCCAATATGTCAAAAAGTCGATTCATTGCTGCAGCAAGTCATGATTTACTTCAACCTATGCACGCTGCACGGTTATTCAGTACGGCATTAGAACAAAGCATTCAAAATGAAGAAGATGCTAAAACGCTACAGCAACTCGATCGTGCCTTACATGGTGCAGAGAGTATGCTTTCTGCATTATTAGACATTGCACGTTTAGAAGGTGGAACAATACAACCTAAACGACAAGCCTATCCATTACATGACCTATTGAGTGACTTAGAACTACAATTTAAATCAATTGCAGCACAACGAGCGATCTCCTTCCGAGTGCATGACGTGAAATTCTGGATTGATACAGATCCTCAATGGATTCGCCGTATTATTCAAAACTTTGTCAGTAATGCCCTAAGATACACAGCAAAAGGTCGTGTAATTGTTGGGGTGTTACGTTCAGCAGAAAGAGCAAACCATATTCGTATTGGTGTTTGGGATACTGGTCCAGGGATTGCTGAACAACAACGTATTAAACTCTTCCAAGAGTTTGAACGTTGTGGACATACCTCGCCATGGGGTGAACAAGGTTTAGGTCTTGGACTCGCCATCGTTCAGAGAATGACCAGCATGTTGGGTTATCCTGTGCATGTGTATTCCGAGTTGGGTAAGGGTTCATGTTTTATGATTGAAGTCCCACTCATCGATGCACCAAAGGTTGTGACCGCACCAGTTCAAGCCACACCATTAAAATCTGCAGCGTATAAAATTTTATGTTTAGACAATGATGAAACTATTTTAGAAGGCATGGCAACTTTGCTTACTAAATGGGGTTATCAAGTGTTTAAAGCCACAGAACCTGAACAAGCGCTTGAGATTATTCAACAAGAGAACATTCAAGTTTGGTTGGTCGATCAACACCTGAATTCAAATAAAATAGGATTAGATTTTATTGTAGAACATCGTCAAGAAAATGTGCCTGTGGCATTGATTACAGCTGATTCAGATCCTGAGCTTCCGCAAAGACTCAAAGAGCTGAATATTGTCCTATTGAAAAAACCTCTCAAACCTGCCTCTCTACGTTCATGGTTATCAGGTTTAAAAATTTCAAAATAAGATTCGAAATAGTCACATTTTGATACATTCATCACCCAGTTTTTCCACGAAAAGCTGGGTGATTTTTATACATATTCACACCGTACTTTACAATGATTGGCAGATCTCAGCTTTAGAGGTGGCAAAAGAGAACAAAATAAAGCTAAAAAGAGCATTGGCAATTGACCAAAAAAATCAAAGTCCGATTTTCTATGGCAAAACACATCAAAAGTTGAAATATCATTTAAAACAAATAGTTACAAGTTTACTAACATCATGTTTTTAGATGACAAATTTACTCATCAAATAAAAATTAATACTTTAGTCTTATTCTTATTGCAATCAACATAATTCTAAATCTAGCCATCAGCACATCTTCGTTCGATTAAAGAAATCAAAGTGCCTCAAATTTTCTCGAGAATAAAAGTATCAAATGGAGTCTTGCAATGAACATTTCAGAAGCTATGCCACATGGTTTAGATCGTAATCACGAATTTCATCGCCAATATGGTGCCAATGCAATTTTGCCTGAAATCAAGTGGCAAGAAATTTTTCCATCTACATCCTTAAAAAATGTACATGTACGTGCCTTGGAACAGATTTACCAAACTGCAGTACCTTTGGCTTTACAGGTTTTTGAACAATTAAAATTTGATGTATTTACACCAGCAGCTTATCACCCTCAAGGCTTAGGTTTATTTGATAAATTGGCACAACAAGAAAATCAACTTATTCAACGTTTAGCATCAGAATGCCGAGATTTAGATGAACATACGCGTCATCAAGTGTGGAGTATGTTGTTGCGTGGTGGTGCCGTTTTGGTCTTTAAAGCTTGGCTTGGTAAAGTGAAAACTGGTGAAAATACGCTTGATACCACGCAGTTTGATGAAATTTCAGATTTACTCTTTATCAAAACACCGCCGCTTGCACTCGCAGAACAATTAGGCATCGATGCATATGCAGATTTCGATCATATTTTTCTCATGTATGGCAATGAGGTGTTTTTAGATCGTTTTAATGGACTTGAAACGGCTGCACTCTTTGTTGATCTGAAAGTTTATGATGCCGCTTTTTTAAGTCTTAGAGATGATCGCGTTGCAGAATATTTAAAACGCAAGGGCTATGTAACACAAGATCAAATTGATGAACTTCAATGTGCACTCAATCCTCTATATTGTAATGAGTTGACACCTAAACAGGACTGTTTAGCCTAAAGTAGATACGCATCGAAAAAAAGACCTTTGATTAGGTCTTTTTTTCAAATCTAAGAATCATTTAAACACGTTTTTCTTCGATGTTTAATGCATTAATCGCTAATACAGCCTGAGTACGATTTTGAACGCCTAATTTACGGAAAATCGCGGTCACATGCGCTTTAATCGTTGCTTCAGAAACATCAAGTTCGTATGCGATCTGTTTATTCAACAAACCTTCCGCAACCATCATTAACACTCGGAATTGTTGTGGTGTTAGAGATTGAATACGTTCTGCTAAAGCTGTTTCATCTGCAGCACGTGGATCAAAGTTTAAATTCGCAGGCAGGTTTGGTGGTAACCACATATCCCCTTCTAATACCTGACGAATCGCTTCACCAATGTGACTTGGATGCGCTGATTTTGGAATATAGCCCATTGCACCATGTGCAATCGAGCGTTGAATAATTGAAACTTCTTCATGCGCCGATACGACAATAATTGGTAACGATGGATACTGTGCACGCACATGCACCAACGCTGAGAAGCCTGATGCACCTGGAAGATTCAAATCTAAAAGCACTAAATCTGGTTCAGGACCTTTTTCTAAACGTTCATAAAATTCATTAACAGCAGCTGTTTCATGGATTTGGGCTTGCGGTAAGCTGTAACGAACTGCTTGAATTAAAGCATGACGAAACAGTGGATGATCATCAACGATTAAAATATTCATAAGCGAGGCGAGAGATCTCAAACACAATCAATATACTAACTGTGCTATAGCTGTTAAGGATATATAAATATTAACGAATTTTTGCAGAAAATGTCGGGCTAAATCTTACAAACGCGATTTTTTTATGTAATTTTGAAAATTCGATAAGCACATCACTTTTAAATATAAAATTTATTCAAATATTGAAATAGCTTATTCATAATCATAAATATACGTTTATTCAGTTATTTATCACTTATTTATATCTCAAAAAGATTAAATTATCGCTATATACGCAAAAATGATATTTATTCTTATTTTGCTTATTTTACAGAATAAGCATAAATCCACATAAATAGTGCATCCGAGATTAATTTTAAATTTTTAGGTTTGTACTATGTCTACTGCTCAACAAAAACCATTAAATATCGTTGCTGTCTCTGGCGGTCTAAATAATCCTTCAAAAACTGAAGCGCTTGTTCAAGCGATTTTGGATGAGTTAGGTGAAGCAACACCTATTAATGTGCATTTTATTAAATTTAGCGAAATCGGTCATTTATTAGGTGGTGCCATTTATCGCAATCAGCTGCCGCAACGTGTTCAAGATGATCTTGCTGCTGTTGAAGCCGCGGATGCATTGATTGTGGGAACGCCCGTATATCGCGCATCTTTCACAGGTTTATTTAAACATTTCTTTGACTTTGTAGAACAAACTGCGCTGGTTGATGTGCCTGTATTACTAGCTGCATCAGGGGGCAGTGATCGCCATGCCTTAGTACTTGAGCATCAATTGCGTCCTTTATTTAGCTTCTTCCAAGCACAGACTTTGCCAATTGGAGTTTATGCAACTGATCGTGATTTTACGCCTGAATACACCATTCACAGTGAACTATTACGTGCGCGCATTACCTTAGCCATTGCTCGTGCTTTACCAATTTTAGAGTGGGCACCAGCCAAAGGTAAACGTGCTGAGGTTGTGAAAGATAAAACCCAACAAGCCAATCAAAACTTGGGCATTAACAAACAAATTGAACAAGAAGAAGTATTACCTTCAGCAGCAGTACCAAGTTTAGATGCAGCAGAGTCACGCTTGCATCACAAGAATAATGCTGCCCCAAAAATTGAAGTGGCATAAATATAATTGAATCAATGAGGGTATAAGCCATGTCTAATGCAGAAAAGCAAGCGATTAAATTTGCCTATTGGGTTCCAAATGTCAGTGGTGGTCTTGTCGTCAGTAATGTTGAACAACGAACAGACTGGAGCTACGACTACAATGTTCGACTCGCGCAAGCTGCTGAAAAAAGTGGATTTGAATATGCTTTGACACAGATTCGATTCACGGCAGGATACGGTGCGGAGAATCAGCATGAATCTGTAAGCTTTAGTCATGGCTTATTGGCAAAAACTGAAAAGTTACGTGTAATCGCAGCAATTTTACCAGGCCCTTGGAAACCCGCGCTGGCGGCTAAACAGCTCGCGACAATTGATCATTTAACCAATGGTCGTATCGCTATTAATGTTGTGAGCGGATGGTTCCGTGGTGAATTTGATGCCATCGGTGAAGAATGGCCTGAACACGATCAACGATATGCACGTTCAGAGGAGTTTATTCGTAGCTTAAAAGGTATTTGGACGCAGGATAACTTTAGTTTTGATGGAAAATATTATCAATTTAAAGACTACACCTTGAAGCCAAAACCTGTTCAAAGCCCACATATTGAAATTTTCCAAGGGGGTAGCTCGCGTGCCGCACGTGATATGGCATCTCGTGTTTCTGATTGGTATTTCACCAATGGAAACACGCCTGCTGAAATTAAAAAGCAGATTGATGACATCCGTGAAAAAGCCAAGCTGAATCACCATCAAGTCAAAATTGGGGTGAATGCCTTTATCATTGCTCGCGATACTGAAGAGGAAGCAAAAGCTGTACTTCAAGAAATCATTGACAATGCAAATGTAGAAGCAGTCAATGCCTTTGGTGATGCAACTCGTGAAGCTGGTGCCGCAACTCAAGAAGGTGAAGGTAACTGGGCAAAATCAACATTTGAAGATCTTGTCCAATACAACGACGGGTTCAGAACAAATCTCATCGGTACACCGCAACAAATTGCTGAACGTATCGTTGAATTAAAATCAGTTGGTGTGGACCTGATCTTATCTGGCTTCTTACATTTTATAGAGGAAGTTGAATATTTTGGTGAAAAAGTACTGCCTTTAGTTCGAAAACTCGAAGCTGAACAGCAACAA
Source organism: Acinetobacter sp. ANC_7635 (assembly GCF_056779945.1). NCBI lineage: Bacteria > Pseudomonadati > Pseudomonadota > Gammaproteobacteria > Moraxellales > Moraxellaceae > Acinetobacter > Acinetobacter sp. ANC_7635. The sequence continues at coordinate 80,127 of NZ_JBWYIS010000003.1, forward strand.
CACATCACCGCTAAATCAGCTTAATTGGTCTTCGATTAATTAACAACGATCTGAATGAAATCAGCGCTTTGTTCAGTCTTGTTTTGACCCTGATAACTATAATAATAGCGTCATGCAGTAGCAACTTACCCCCCAAGGCTCGGCTTGGGGGCTTTTTATTGGATAGTTCATATAATCTGATCAGCAACAGTACATCGAAAATTGAATAAATCGTACATTGTTCCGCTGTTGCACGGTTATAATCACCTCAAAAATGAAGACAGCACAGCCTTATGGGTTCAATTCAATCAATAGAACATTCAAACAATTCCTCTGGTGCTTCAGCGAATAAAATGGCGGTTCATATTATTTTCGCTATTGCATTAGCGCATGGATTACATGATCTGATCCAGTCTTGCTTACCTGCCATTTATCCCATGCTGAAACTTAATTTTGACTTGAGCTTTACCCAAATCGGGATTATTTCTTTGGTCTATCAAATGACTGCATCTATTCTGCAACCTTGGGTTGGACTCTACACTGATAAGCATCCTAAGCCCTACCTCCTCCCTTTGGGTATGTGCGTTACACTGCTAGGTATCGTTCTGCTGGCATTTGCATGGACTTTTCCAATCTTACTGATTTCAGCAGCACTCATCGGTGTGGGCTCATCTGCCTTTCACCCAGAAGCCTCACGAGTAGCGAGAACAGCATCAGGTGGTCGCTTCGGAACTGCTCAATCCGCTTTTCAAGTGGGTGGTAATAGCGGCTCTGCCGTTGGGCCACTGTTGGCCGCAGCAATTATTGTACCGAACGGCCAAGCCTCAGTTGCTTGGCTCATGATATTTGCCATTTTCGCTATTTATCTGCTTTACAGAATCAGTCGATGGACCATTCAATATGCTGTTCAAGCTGCTTCAGCAGTAAAAGCCAAGCAATCAACACCGTTGAAAGGTTCTAAACTTGTACAGGGAATTGTGATTATCTGTGCGTTAATGTTTGCAAAATTCACGTACATTGCAAGTATTGGAAATTACTATACCTTCTATTTGATCGAAAAGTTTCAGGTCAGTATTCAACAGGCTCAGCTTTATTTATTTGCTTTTTTAGCTGCAGTAGCAATCGGTACTTTTGCTGGCGGCCCTGTCGGTGACAAAGTAGGTCGTAAAGCTGTCATTTGGATTTCCTTCATTGGCATGGCACCCTTTGCATTACTCATGCCACATGTGAATTTGATGTGGACGTGTATCTTTGCGATTCTTGCTGGATTGATTATGTCTTCCGCATTTTCAGCAATGGTTGTATATGCACAAGAAGCGATGCCAGGTCGTGTCGGCATGGTCTCTGGTTTGATGTTTGGTTTGATGTTTGGGATCAGCGGTATCGCGGCAGCAGCTTTGGGCTATGTGGCAGATCATCAAGGTATTCGTTGGGTATTTCACTTTAGCTCATACTTACCACTACTGGGTTTATTGACCTTCTTTTTACCCAGAACCAATCAATCTGCGTAAGATGATCATCGCTACGATCTCAGTTAGGATTAAAAGCAATTAAGGTTTATTTTTAGGCAAAGGTTTATTATGTATACAGGTATCGTGCAAGGGTTAGAAAAAGTATTAGATATACAGCATAAAGAGGGATATCGGACTTTTGTTATTTCTAATGCGCTCAATCTTTTTCATGATGTATTTATCGGCGCCAGTGTTGCGATTAATGGTGTTTGCTTAACCGCTACACAAATTGATCTGATCGCTGGTCAAGTGCATTTTGATGTTTCAAATCTAACACTTGAATTAACCACTTTAGGTCAACTCAACGTCGGTGATGAGGTCAATATTGAACGCTCCGCTAAAGTAGGTGCTGAGAATGGTGGGCATAATTTATATGGTCATATTGAAGGCACTGCAACCGTAAAGCATTTAAGCAAAAATGGTGAAACGTTTCATATCGACCTTAAAATTCCAAATGGCAATATCAAATATTTCTTCTTAAAGGGCTTTATCGGTTTAAATGGCTGCAGTTTGACAGTCAATCGAGTTGATCGTGCAAACAATCAAATCTCAATCGATCTTATTCCAGAAACTTTACGCTTAACCACATGGAAATATGTTCAAGTCGGCGATCAAGTCAATTACGAAATTGATCAGATGACACGTACGCTTGTCGATACTTTAGAAAATATTCATCAAAAATAAATAAAAGCCTCTACGATAGAGGCTTTTTTCATAATCAATTCGATCTAAGAGTAGAAACTCGGATCTGGAACTTTTCCAGTTAATGCCCACTCTCCGACTTCCTGATATTTATAATCAATTGGATCATGCAGGGTTTGGGTTCGTACATTACGCCAGAATCGATCTAAATTCAGTTTTGCAGTAGTGGCGCGTGCGCCCATCACTTGAAAAATATTTTGTGTCACATAAAGTGAAGTATGAGTCGCTGCGATTTTGGCGGTAGCGATTGTAATTGAGACTTCACCACGTTGCTCCGCAGTTAATGTTTCCCCTTCATCCCACGCCTTTTGTAATGTATTGATCGCTTTTTCCGCGAGCAAGCGCACACCTTCAAGTTGCACATAAAATTCGGCGAAATGCTTTTGGGTAAATGGATCATTCACCGCTTGTTCAACCAGTGATTTCGACCAAGCTTTTTGTGTTTGAACTGTCTCTTTCGCAACATTGAACGCTCCCTCAGCAACACCTAAAAATAAATGCACGAAAATCAGTTGAGCAATTAGCGGTCTCAAACTTGAATAAGGTGTACTTAAAGGACCGGGATTGAGGAGTAATTCATCCTTGCGAATTTTGACCTGTTCAAAATGACTGGTACCACTATCCGTTTGACGTTGCCCCATATTATTCCAATCCCCAAGAAAGCTCACACCCTCTCGTGCTGTTGGAATCACGCCAATCAGTAACTTTCCATCTTCATTAAATCCCGAACAGAGCAGGATATCTGAATCAATTGATCCAGAACAAAAACTTTTATCACCATGGAAGATAAATTCTTCATCAGAAACTTGTTTCGCGGTTGTTCTACGATCTAATGGATTTAACGTATTTCCCCAAAATAAGTTGTGTTTGGCGGTTTGTCTAAACCAATCTCCATATTGAGCTGGCTGTGCAAAAAGTTGTACCGTCGCAATAAGCAAATGATGAAAGCCATATACATGCGCAAGTGAACTATCAACTTGAGCAATGGTTTGAATAGTTTTAAAAATCGTGCTCCAAGTTGCACCTTGCCCACCAAATTCTTTTGGAATAGATAAAGACAACAAGCCACTTTGTCGAATTAGATCTCGCTGAGCCTTTGGATTTCCACCTTGTTTATCTCGTTCTGCTGCGGTTTTCGCAAACTCAGATGCAAGTATTTGCGCAGTCTCAAGTGGCGTTTCAGGATTAAAATTTAGGGGAGAATTCATTGTTATATTCCGTATCGCATCTGCTGATAAGCTTATCAGATCAACATGATTTGACTTATCACAATGCCTGCTTTTCTTATCACTGAACTAAAAATACCGCTAGTTGAACTAACGGTATTTAAAACATGACTTCGTCTGTTTAATCGGGATTACTGCTGTGATTTCACTTCAGCAATTAATTGATCCACGACCTGTGGATCTGCCAAAGTTGAGGTATCGCCCAAACTATCTAGCTCATTAGCGGCAATTTTTCTCAAAATTCGGCGCATAATCTTGCCTGAACGTGTTTTGGGTAATGCTGGCGCCCAATAAATTGCATCTGGTGTAGCCACAGGTCCTAAAACTTTTCTTACCCAACCTACTAGCTCTTTCCTGAGTTCTTCTGACTCTGGCGTATCTGCCTGTAAAGTTACATAGGCTGCAATCCCTTGACCTTTGATGTCATGTGGCATACCCACAACGGCTGCTTCTGCAACATGTTCATGTGCAACCAATGCACTTTCAATCTCTGCAGTCCCCAAGCGGTGTCCCGAAACGTTCAGAACATCATCCACTCGCCCCGTAATCCAGTAATAACCATCTTTATCACGGCGTGCACCATCTCCCGTGAAATAATTCCCTGGATAAGTTGAGAAATATGCCTCGATAAAACGATCTGGATCACCCCAAATGGTACGCATTTGTCCTGGCCAAGAATCTTTGATCACCAAATTACCTTCAGCCTCTCCTTCTAGCTCTTTACCATCAGCATCAACCAAAGCAGGTTGTACACCAAAGAATGGGCGTGTTGCAGAACCAGGTTTAAGTGCAGTTGCGCCCGGTAAAGGCGAAATCATGAAGCCACCTGTTTCAGTTTGCCACCATGTATCTACAATTGGACAACGACTTTCACCAACTACGGTGTAGTACCAGTTCCAAGCTTCAGGATTAATTGGCTCACCGACGGAGCCCAACAAGCGTAAGCTACTACGGTCACTTTCACGGATAAATGCATCACCTTCACGCATCATCGCTCGGATCGCCGTTGGTGCCGTATATAAAATTGTGACGTTGTGCTTATCTACAATATGTCCAGTGCGTGCCCAAGTTGGGTATTGTGGAACACCCTCAAACATCAAGGTTGTCGTCCCATTTGAAAGTGGACCATACAACACATAAGAATGACCAGTAATCCAACCGACATCAGCGGTACACCAGAAAATATCATCTTGTTTTAAATCAAATACTTCCCTAAAGGTAAAGTTCGCGTAAGTCAGATAACCGCCTGTAGTATGTAGCACACCTTTAGGTTTACCCGTTGAGCCTGAAGTATATAAAATAAACAGCGGATCCTCTGAATTCATTGGTTCAGGTGGACAGATATCTGTGACTGTCATGATTTCCATGTGATACCACAGGTCACGACCTTCATGCATTGTGATTGGGTTACCAGTACGATGCACCACAATGACATTTTGTACAGAGCTCGTCCCTTCAAGCTCCATCGCTGCATCAACGTTTTCTTTCAGTGGAATTGGCTTACCACCCCGCATGCCCGAGTCTGCTGTAATGATGACTTTTGCTTGGCTATCATCAATACGACTTGCTAAAGAATCTGGTGAAAAACCTCCAAACACCACGCAATGTACCGCACCAATACGTGTACATGCCAACATCGCAATGGCTGCTTCAGGGACCATTGGCATATACAGAACAACACGGTCGCCTTTGGTCACGCCATGCTTCTTGAGAACATTGGCAAAACGACAAACTTCATCGTGTAATTCTTCAAATGAAATAATTTTATGGCGTGATGGATGATCACCTTCCCAAATAATCGCAGGTTTATGTGGGTGTTCTTTTAAATGTCGATCGAGACAGTTTTCACTGACATTTAATTGGCCATCTGCAAACCATTCAACTTTGTAATTCTCTTTATCAAAGTTGGTATTTTTGACTTGTGTAAAAGGCTTAATCCAGTCTAGTTTCTTGGCTGCTTCGGTCCAAAATGCTTCGGGGTTTTCAATAGATGCTTTATACCGCTCGAAATATTGCTCTTCATTGGTTCGTGCAGTTTTTTTAAAAACTTCGGGTACTGGATATATTTCATTCATAATTCGCATCCTTGATTTATGTTTCTCATCTCGAGAGTTGTCTTGATCATACTGATCATTTTTTGTCTTATATCTTGAGTATGACTATACTTTAAAATTTCAAACAATCATGCTTTGGTCGTAGACTGAGCATTCATTTATTTCAAAAGTTATCCGTATCTTCTTGCCAATTGAACAACCTAAAATATCTAACAATCAATGATCCGAATCATTGCTGATCATCATTCCTAAGCAAGTAAAATCTGTCGTTGTCAAAAAACTCCATTTTTTTATCAATAAATACCATGTCGATTTTTTTGTTGGACAAGGTGCTGAATGTTTATAAAAACATGCAATTTTTTTGTTGTTTTCAGTTTATTCAATGAATAAAAATGACGATAAAACCTGCGAACGTGATTTTTATTCACTGTATTTTCAGGCAAAATGTAAACATTCAATACATTTGGAACACTCGTGGCTGAACAACAAAATTCTTTGAGTCAGGTGGCTCAAGGTACGACTCAACTTCTACAAGATGCAAGTGAGAAAACGGCTCAAACCGTCATTGCACATACTGCGAAATACAATGATGCATATACCACCATTGATAAAATCATGGATGGCTTTTGGGAACGAATCCCTTATATCTGTATTGCTTTGATTGTATTTACCTTATTTTGGTTGTTGTCTAAGCTGTTCAAATTATTTGTCAGAAAAGCACTTTCAGAGCGTTCATATACCAAACAAAATTTAGTGCTCGTCCTCAACCGCGTCGGTAGCTCTTTTATTATTTTCTTTGGCTTCTTAATTGCGATGGTTATTGCAATTCCAGGGTTTACACCTGGACAGCTGATGAGTGCACTGGGGATCGGATCTGTCGCAATTGGTTTTGCATTTAAAGATATTTTTCAAAACCTGCTCTCTGGTATCTTAATTCTACTCGGTGAACCCTTCAAAATTGGCGACGATATCATTGTGAATGGTTTAGAGGGGACCGTTGAAGATATTCAAATTCGTGCAACCTACTTACGTTCACCTGATGGTCGCCGTATCGTCATTCCCAACGCAACGGTTTATACCAATGCAGTTACTGTTAATACGGCATATCCACGTCGTCGTTGTGAATTCGTGGTCGGTATTGGTTACGAAGATGATGTTCAAAAAGCGAAAGATATTATTTTGAGTATTTTAGACCGGGATCAACAAATCCTCAGTCAACCTGCATTTAGCGTGAATGTCTCTGCCTTAGCTGATTTCTCAATCAACCTCACTGTACGTTGGTGGGTGAATACGGGTGAAACTGCGACATCTACATCTATTAGTTTAGTTCAAGAAAAAGTGATTCAAGCTTTTGCTGAACATGAAATCTCGATTCCATATCCAGTTCAAGAGGTTAAAGTCTATCGCGGAGATTCTTCACAAGAAGATGAATCACCACGTGCTAAACAGACGACCTAACACATAAGGAATCACCGTCTCAGTACGAATAATTCGGTTGCCTAAGCTGACAGCTTGGCAGCCGTTTTTTATGAGTAAATTAATCTCATAAGGAATATAACCACCTTCAGGCCCAATCAATATCGTACACGGGTGCTCAATCGCATGAGGCATACTGTGGGTTGCATAAGGATGTGCTACATAAGCTGGTCGTTCAACGGAAATCATTTGAGGAAGAACATCTTCCACAAAAGGTTTAAAGCGTTTATATATTTCGATTTCAGGTGGAAATGTATCACCCGCTTGTTCTAAGCCCAGTTGAACATAGTGATTAATTTGCTGTAAAAATGGTGTTTGCCAATAGCTTTTATCGACCCGATAGCTGTGCAGCAAAATGATTTTTTCTACGCCTAGAGTTACAGCATCTTGAATCAATCGTCTCAATACTTTCGGTCTAGGCATAGCAACGATTAACGTTACAGGTAATTTCTTCGGTACAGGCTCTTCATAAAGTGGCTGAATTAAGATTTTCCTTTCAGAAATTTCTATGACCTCAGCTGTATATCGACCAGCACCTCTAATACCAACCTTTAAAGTATCTCCAATTTTAATATCAAGTTGATGCTTCAGATGCTCAATTTGGCGTGCAGATTGAATCGTCCAGAGGTCATCCTGTGCTGATGCAGGATCAAGCAATACAATATTCATATACTAAAAAAAACTAAAGGTATTGATTCAGGACATGAATATGTTTTTGCAACGACCCTGTATTCCGTTGCATGATCTTTTGAGCCTGATTTTGTACTGCTAAAATCGTTTCATCCTGAGATAAGCACTGAATAAGATGATTCACCACCTCTTCCGTAGTTTGACCGATTAGAATCCCTTTTTCTTCCACAAATTCATCGACAATGGTTTGAAAGTTAAAGTAGTTCGGTCCAATCACAGTCGGGACATTGAGTGATATTGGCTCTAAGATATTATGCCCACCGCCAGGTTCATTCAATGATCCACCCACAAAACTTGCTTGGCTCAATGCATACCAAATCCACATTTCACCCATACTATCAGCAAGATAAACTTGTGTATCAGCCTCAATGATTTCACCTAAACTACGTCGATGCATTTTTAACTCATGACTTTGAATGGCTTGTGCAACTTCATCAAAACGTTCTGGATGACGCGGTACAATAATCAGCAAGACGGCAGGATGATCATTTAAGTAGTCTTTAAACTTGGATAACAGATTTTTCTCTTCAGGATGATGTGTGCTTGCAATCGTAATAATTTGGCGTGCTTGCAAATCCCAATCTTGATGAATTTGTTGCGCTTTCAATAACATTTCTTCGGGCGCATGAATATCAAACTTAATACTGCCCACTGTTTGACTATGCGCTGTAGCAGCACCTAAAGCCCTAAATCGATTCAGTGAAGCTTCATCTTGAGCCAAAAGTTGAGTCAGACCGCTGAGCATAGGCTGAGTAATACTTGGTACTTTGGCGTATCCTTTCGCTGACTTTTCAGATAAACGTGCGTTCACCAAAAAAGTGGGTATTTTATTAATTTTCGCCTGATCAATTAAATTGGGCCATAGTTCCGTTTCAACCAAAACCAACATTTTAGGTTGATATTTTTTTAAAAAAGCACTGACTAATTTTTTTTGATCTGCAGGTAAATATACTGCTTGAAAAAGATCTACATATGGTACTTTTGCAAATAAGGATTTAGCTCGTGCCTGACCTGTTTTGGTGGTATTCGTAACCAACACAGCATACCCAAGCTTTAAATAATGTTCTATCAGAGGTTGTGCAGCATTGGTTTCTCCAACTGAAACCACATGAAACCATATCGCATTAAGATTTTTTGGAGATTGAAACGGACCGAAGCGCTCTAAGCACTCTTGATGAAATTGCTCAATATTGTCTGCTCGCTTTTTTATACGCCATTTATAAATTGGCTTTAATAAAGCCAATGCTGCGTTATACCAAAATGGAGTTGTCAAAACGTAAGACCTCGAGCTTTCTTAAAAAAATAGGGCATGACCACGAAGTTGAGATCATACCCTGCGAATTTTTTCGGTTCAAATACTTATCTTAAATTTCAATTTCCTTGTAAAAAAGGATAATCGATATAGCCTTCAGCCACATTCGTCCCGATCATATTTTCTAACTTTAATTCATTCAAAGGAGCATTCTGTACCAAACGCTCATATAAATCAGGATTGGCGATATAATCTTTACCAAAAGACACTGCATCAGCTTGACCTGAAGTGAGAAGTTGTAAAGCATCCTCTCGACTTAAACGCATATTGGCAATAAAAGGAATACCTTGTCCACGCGCTTTTAATTCTTGACTAATACTGTCTTCTGCCAAATATTCACGTGTAAAGAAAAATGCAATGTGTCTTTGGCCGAGTTGTTCTAACACATAACCGAAAGTTTCACGTGGATCATCATCACCCATATCGTGTTCATCACCACGAGGAGCTAAATGTACACCTACTCGACCAGCACCCCAAACTTCAATTAGCTCATCCACGACTTCTAACAAGAAACGCGCACGATTTTCAACCGAGCCACCATATTCATCTTCACGCTGATTGGTTTTCGATTGCAAGAATTGATCAATTAAATAACCATTCGCCGCATGCAATTCCACACCATCAAATCCTGCCTCTTTAGCACGAATTGCTGCTTCTTTATATTGCGCTGTAATCGCGTGAATTTCAGAAATTTCTAATGGACGTGGCAAGACATAAGGACGTTTCGGACGCAACAAACTGACATGTCCGGCTTGTTGAACAGCACTCGCCGAAACGGGTATATCACCCTTCAGTAAATCTGGATGTGACACACGTCCAACATGCCAAAGCTGAGCGACAATTAAGCCATCTTTATCATGAACAGCTTGGGTTACTTTCTTCCACCCTTCTACTTGAGCATCAGTGAATAATCCTGGCGTATTTAAATAGCCATTCGCCTCCTCAGAAATTACGGTCGCTTCTGAGATAATTAATCCACTACTTGCACGTTGCGCATAATACTCAGCCATCATTTCTGTTGGTACGCGATCATCTGTCGCACGACTACGCGTTAAAGGTGCCATAACCACGCGATTTTTGAGCTTTAATTCACCAAAGACTACTGGGCTACTAAAATCAGTCATTCATCTATCCTCTTCACTCATTATCGTTAGAGTGATTGTTGAAGGTGTTCTGCAAAACTTTTTATCAGTGCTTCATTACGAGAAAAATAAGACCATTGACCATGCTTAGTAACATGAACCAAACCTGCTTGCTGTAAAACAGATAAATGATTAGACATGGTTGACTGAGATACATCTGCAATTTTTTCAATCTGTCCTGCACATACGCCACGACTAAAATCTTGCACGCACTCATCTTGTGGAATAAAGCGCTCTGGATCTTTTAAACATTGTAAAATTTGGCGGCGTATCGGGTTCGATAAGGCTTTAAAAATTGCTTCAGTATCCATCTCATTTCACTCAAGTTAATGATCTGCACTGTGCTGAACTCATTATATCGATTTTTATAGATATTAATATCGAATTATTACGATATTTAACAAATCGAGTTTATGAATGACTGTGCCGAATAATTCTGATTCTAACATTGAACTGATTTAATCTAGCAAGCTTCGTGCTAGAACGAAAAAGGCAGGGCTTTTGCCCTGCCTTTTTTAAAAAAAATATTAAAGCCCTTGTTTCAAACTAGCTTCAATAAATTTATCAAGATCACCATCTAACACGGCACCCGTATTTGAATTTTCAACGCCAGTACGTAAGTCCTTAATACGTGAATCATCCAACACATAAGATCGAATTTGGCTCCCCCACCCAATATCCGATTTAGAATCTTCTAGTGCTTGAGCTGCTTCATTACGCTTATTCATTTCCAATTCGTACAATTTAGCACGAAGCTGTTTCCAAGCATGATCACGGTTAGCATGTTGTGAACGCTGGTTCTGACAAGCCACCACAATTCCAGTAGGTGCATGGGTTAAACGCACGGCAGAATCTGTTTTGTTAATGTGCTGACCACCTGCACCTGAAGCGCGGTATGTATCCGTTCGAACATCTGCTGGATTGATCTCAATTTCAATGTTGTCATCAATTTCTGGAGACACAAAAACCGCTGAGAATGAAGTGTGACGACGGTTGCCTGAGTCAAAAGGTGATTTACGAACTAAGCGATGTACACCTGATTCAGTACGTAACCAACCATAAGCATATTCGCCTTCTACACGAATAGTTGCCGATTTAATCCCAGCCACATCACCGTCAGATTCTTCCATTAACTCAGCTTTAAAGCCATGACGCTCAATCCAACGTAAGTACATACGTAATAGCATAGATGCCCAATCTTGAGCTTCAGTACCACCTGACCCCGCTTGAATTTCGACATAACAAGGATTTGGATCCATTGGATTACTAAACATACGTCTGAATTCAAGTTTAGCTAGTTCAGCCTCAGCTGAATCAAGTTCTGCTTGAACATCTGCAAGCATTTCTTCTTCATCCGCTTCTACAGCAAGATCAAGCATCGCTTGTGCATCATCAAGTTGTGTTGCTAAACCATCTAAAACATTTAAAACGTTTTCGAGCTCACCTTTTTCTTTCGCCATCGCTTGAGCACGATTTTGATCATTCCAAATTGCTGGATCTTCAAGTTCGCGGAGAACCTCCTCTAAACGCTCTTTCTTTAGATCGTAGTCAAAGATACCCCCGTAGTGTTTGACCACGTTCGCTCAAGTCTTTTAGCTGGAGAAGATAAGGATTAATTTCCACGGTGTAGATCCTAAATATGTCTATATCAAAATTGCCAATATTTTAACACAGCCAAGTAAAACTTGAGAGTTTGCTTTTTTATTCAATATTCTCTTGACCATTGTTTAGTTATTATTAACAATACATTTAATTATTAAAAAATACTTACTTTATTTTTACAACAATAAGCAGAGACTTATGAAAATGAACAAAACCTATTTGGCTTTGGCCATCCTCCCTTTGACAACTTCAGCCATGGCCTACCAAGCTCAAATTGATGCTGGATATACCTATTTTGACCATGATAGTCTCAAGGTTGATTATCACGGTGTATTTGAAACAGAAGGTACTTATTACTTCAAAGCAGTTGATACTGAAAATAAACCACTTAATGAGGCTGCATTTCTTGGCCACCATAATCGCGTTTCAGCGAAATATAGTTTTCAGCATATTAAAGACGATAAAGTGTATATAAATGAAACAGTTGCGCAAAGCAAACAAGAGCTGCACGGCTATTCAATAGAGGGAGAATATTATATTGATCAACTGTACTTCACAGGTGAGGTCGGTCGTCAACATTATAAAGTGGAGTCACGCTCAAGCTCACTAAACGGTTCATCTCATGCTAAGCAGCGTTTCGATCTAACCACCTATAGAGCTCTCGTTGGTTATACTCCTATTCAAAATTTACTGATAGCAGTAGGTATTAATGCTTATAAAGGTGAAGGCTTTGATGAAAATGCTTTTGCTTTAAAAGCCAAATATGTCACCCCATTAGGCCAAAATGGTCAATATCTCAATTTAGAATTGGATGGTAGCTTTGGACATGATATTGATTCGATTACATTTGGTGGGGATTATTATTTAACTCAACGCTTAAGCCTAGGTAGTGCTTATACGCGAGATACGAATAGCACTAGTAAAATTCATAAAGACGAATACCAATTACGTGGCAAATACTTTATCAATAATAACCTCTCTCTTGGGAGTATTTTAAGATTCAGTGATGATGAAGATAAGTTTAATATAAACGGAACATATCGATTCTAATTCCATTCAACATGGGGAAGTAGCAGTTCCAAAACTGCTACTTTCGTTCAAATTGCATACAATTCATATTCAAAAGCAACATAAAATGACTAAAACACCTTATCTTTCACATGAATTAACATGTTTTTTTATTTTTTAAAATCAATAACTTAAATTTTTATTTTTACATAAAAATTACACAAGATACATTACTGTTACTTTTGCTTGATTGATCCTTCATGATTTTCCCCTACACTGAACTTGTAACAAAAAATGTATTAACAACTAACTCTATTGAGGGGAAGTATCCATGAAAAAATTAGCAATCGCGTCTGCACTTCTTTCTGCTTTAGCTGTAACTGGAACTGCAAATGCATATCAAGCTGAAGTAGGTGCTTCTGCAGGTCTTATCGATCCTGATAATGGTAGTACAAGTGGTTCATTTGGTGTTGATGGTACTTATTATTTCCAACCAGTTCAAACACGCAATGCTCCACTAGCTGAAGCTGCATTCCTTGATCGTGCAAGTAATGTAAATGCGAAATACCAATACAGCGAAGTTGGTGATGATGAAAGACATCAATACGGCGTAGGTGTTGAATACTTCGTACCTAATTCTGATTTTTATGTAAGCGGTAATGTTGGTCGTGATGATCGTAAATTTGATATTGGACCTGATTTTGATGAGACAGTTTATGGTGCTGAAGTAGGTTATTTGCCTGCACCTGGCTTATTAATTGCAGCAGGTCTTAAGGGTTACGATAACGACTATGATGATGGTGTTGACCCAACATTACGTGCTAAATATGTAACTACATTGTCTAACGGTAAAGATATCAACTTAGAAGCTGGCGCTGCATTCGGTGACCTTGATGAATATAATCTAGCTGCTGATTACTTCATCGATAAAACTTTAAGTGTTGGTGTGGATTACTATAGTAAAGATACTGGTCCTGCAGATACAAACGAGTTTGGTGTAAGCGCACGTAAATTCTTCACACCTCAAGTAAGCTTAGAAGGTCGTGTAGGTTTCGGTGAACTTGCAAATAATGATTACAACAAGTTCGGTTTAGCTGCTAAATATCGCTTCTAATATCTTAATTAAAATTTAGTGTTTCTTAAAAGCCCATCTTAATGATGGGCTTTTTTTGTGCAAAATCCCGATGGAATGTCATTTTTTGTGCATTGACTCATCCCCTTTTGTTCTTACAATAGAAATCAGCTGTCACAAAACAGTCATATTTCTATAACAAAGAGAGTCAATATATGTTTAAAAAAATTACACTTGCGACTGCACTTATTGCAAGCTTAGGAACTGCACATGCGTATCAAGCTGAAGTTGGGGCTACAGCCAAATTGATCGATCCTGATAATGGTAGCAATTCTGCAGGTTTTGCGCTTGATGGCACATATTATTTTAATCCTGTTCAAATCAAGAACTCTCCATTGAACGAAGCTGCATTTTTAAATCGTTCGAGCAACGTGAATGCAAAAGTATCTTATGACGACTTTGATGTAGTCGAATACTGGAATTATGGTGTTGGAATTGAATACTTTGTTCCAAATACTGATTTCTATCTAAATGCCAATCTTTCTCAGGAAACTCAAAAAATACCTAACACCACTGATAATGATGTCACAAACTATAAAATTGAAGCTGGTTATTTCTTAGCACCATCTTTATTGGTCGCAGCTGGTTTACGTGGTTGGGATGATGACAACGATGATGGTATTGACCCTACTATTCGAGCAAAATATGTCACTCAAATTGGCACAAATGATGTGAATTTAGAGGCTGGAGCTGCATTTGGTGATCTAGACGAGTTCTCGTTAAGAGGCGATTATTATATTGATAAATCACTCAGCGTGGGTGTTGACTATTTCAATCAAGATTTCAATGGCGGATCTTTTGATGAGTTTGGTGTAAATGCTAAAAAATTCTTCAATCAGCAAATAAGTGTCGAAGGACGAATTGGTTTTGCAGATGACGGCAATACTTTTGCTGTACGTGGTGCATACCGCTTCTGATCTTTGAGTGCTAAAAACCGCTCTGATGAGCGGTTTTTTTATTGATGCATATGTACAATGCGCATTTGTAAACTGGTATTACCATTAAAGGTATTTTTATCCAGCTCATAGACCAAGCGAATTTCATTGAGCATCGGATCAAACTGATATTTATCTGCTGCGTTAAAGGCGATTGCCTCTACCACTTGACCATTTTCTAAAGCTACACGCAGTTTCAAGTGCACATCCTTAAGCCAGCGATAATCCAAAATTTTAAATACTCCCTCGAATACAGGCGCAGGAAACTTTTGCCCCCAAGGACTTAAATTTTGTAATACGTCCACCGTTTCAATTTGGAAAGCTGAAGCTGGCAACTCCCCATCCGTCCATAAGGTTGCAGTAAACAGACTTTCATCTTGACTGGCAATCAACTGCTCAAATACCTGCTTAAACTCAGCAAAATGTTCTTTTTTAATGGTTAGACCTGCAGCTGCAGCATGCCCACCAAAGTGACTGACAATATGTGGATATTTCTCAGCCACACGCTCAATCGCATCCCGAATATGAATTCCCTCAATTGAACGCGCTGAACCTTTGATATGAATGTCATCTTCATCACGGGCAAAAACGATACTCGGACGATGGAACTGCTCTTTTAAGCGTCCTGCCACAATTCCAATCACGCCTTGATGCCAATGTGGCTCAAACATAATTAACGCTGCAGGTATTGCATCCTTATCTAGCTGAATTTGATCTAATGCAGTCAATGCTTCTTGTTTAATCTTACCTTCTACCTGACGACGTTCCACATTGAGTTGATTCAGCTGTTCCGCTAAAGGATATGCTGTAGCCAAGTCGGATGCTAAGAGACATTCGATGCCAATGTCCATGGTTTCCATACGCCCTGCCGCATTAATTCGCGGTCCAATCACAAAACCTAAGTCTTGCGCTGTCAGTCCTGCAGGATCACGTTTGGCAATATCTAATAAGGCTGAAATCCCAGGGCGACATAATCCTTGTTGAATCCGCTTTAGACCACTGTCGATTAAGATTCGGTTGTTATAATCCAAACTGGCAACATCGGCATAGGTCCCAAGCGCAACCAAATCCAAATAGTTAGTCATTTGTGCAAAAGACTTGCCCATTTTTTTACGATGACTGGATAGGTTCGCCAACACATAAAAGGCAACTCCTACTCCTGCCAAAGCTTTACTTGGAAACTCACAACCGAGTTGATTCGGATTCACCACTGCCTCAGCCATAGGCGTTGGCTTGGTTGTGAGATGGTGATCGGTAATAATTACTTGCATCCCATGATCTTGAGCTTGCTTAACTCCATCATGACTTGAAATGCCATTGTCGACCGTAATCAACAAATCAGGCGTAAAGTTGGCAAACGCAAGATCTGCAATAGCAGGTGTCAAACCATAGCCATACTTAAAGCGATCAGGGACTAAATAATCAACATCTGCCCCCATGTCACGTAGTGCAAGCATCATCAGTGCTGTACTGGTCGCACCGTCAGCATCATAGTCACCGACAATCACAATTTTTTTGTGTTGATCAATGGCTTGGTCGATCAACTGAATTGCAGCATCTAACCCCTTCATAGTTGGCGCTAATAAGTATTTTAATTTCAGTTCTAGTTCTTGTTCAGATTCAACGCCTCGACGTGCCAAAATTTCGGCAATAAATGAAGGCACGCCCTGAAAATTTTCAGGGCGTGTTAAAAATGGACGTTGCTTGATTTCAAATTTTGGCATTTATGGCATCAATCGTTGTAATTTCCACGCACCGTCGATTTTTTCATAACACAAACGGTCGTGCAAACGGTTTGGGCGACCTTGCCAGAACTCATAATAATCTGGCTCTATACGGTAACCACCCCAGAAGTCAGGCTTATCTAAAGTTTGTTGATCTGCCACACGCTCATGCAAATCATTAAAGCGTTGCTGTAGCTCGTCACGGCTCGCAATCACACCACTTTGTGGGGTACTAATATGCGCTGCAATTTGACTATCACGCGGACGCTTATGGTAATAATCAGCGGATTCTTGTTCCGAAATTTTTACAACTCGACCTGAAATGCGAATTTGGCGTTCTTGTTCTGCCCAATAAAACAGAATTTGCGCATAAGGATTGGCTACTAAGTCGAGTCCTTTTTGGCTGTCATAATTGGTATAGAACGCATAACCATTTTCATCCGCACCTCGAAGTAATACGGTACGTACGTGCGGTCGACCTTCGGCATTTGCCGTAGCCAATGACATGGCATACGGTTCGTGAAGCTGAGCTTCTAACGCATGGTTAAACCACAATAGAAACTGTTCATGTGGATCAGCATTCACTTGATCCTCATGTAATTCGCCTTTTTGATAATTTAGGCGCAGTTCACTGAGATCTTTAATCAAATCACTCATGAGTCAATCCCCGATTAAGCTGCTGCATTAGCACGTACAGCATCTGCCAAAGCATGTGCCAGTGCAGTCACTTCTTGAAGATTATCACCTTCAACCATCACACGAATTACAGGTTCAGTCCCTGACTTACGAATCAGTAATCGACCACGACCTTTAAGTTGCGCTTCGGCTTTGGCAAATTCTGCAGCCAATGCAGGTACTGAGTATGGATCAAACATTGCATCTAAACGGACATTTACAAGCACGTTTGGCAGTAATTTAAAGTCAGCAACCAACTCATGCAATGCTTTCTTCTGTTCAACCATGACAGTTAAGACTTGTAGGGCTGCAATAATCGCATCACCTGTGGTGCTCTTGTCTAGAGTTAAAATGTGACCTGAAGGTTCACCACCAATAACCCAACCGTTTTCCTCTAAACCTTGCAATACATAACGGTCACCAACTTTGGCACGTAGCAGTGGAACTTCTGCTTTTTCAAGTGCTAATTCAAGTGCCATATTGCTCATGAGCGTACCGACAATACCGGCTGGTTTATTGGCACTTTGTGTCGCCAAGATATATAGAATATGATCGCCATCAATCAGCTTTCCATTCTGATCCACTAGAATGACACGATCTGCATCGCCATCAAATGCAATACCCAAATCTGCTTGGTGATCAACTACAGCAGCTTGCAAACTCTCAGGATGAGTTGAGCCACAGCCTTGGTTAATATTCAAACCATTCGGTTCATTATGAATCGCAATCACTTTGGCACCGAGCTCACGGAATACCGCAGGACCCACGTTATATGCTGCTCCATTGGCACAGTCGACGACAATTTTTAAATTGTTTAAATCGTAATGGTATGGGAACGTTGATTTACAAAATTCAATATAACGACCTGGAGCATCATCAACACGCACACTTTTTCCTAGACTCGCAATATCATCAATGACAATATCTTTCTCGAGTTCAGCATTAATCTCATCTTGAAACTCGTCTGGTAATTTTTTTCCTTCTGAAGAAAAAAACTTAATGCCATTATCATGATAAGGGTTATGTGAAGCTGAGATGACAATCCCTAAACTGGCATGCAAAGCACGAGTTAAATGAGCAATGGCAGGCGTAGGTAATGGACCCAATAAATGCACATAAACACCAGCTGCGTTTAAACCCGATTGTAAAGCAGCTTCTAAAATATAACCTGATAAACGAGGATCTTTGCCCATCACCACAATCGGTTTATTTCTTTTTGTTCTACGCTTAAGTACTTTACCCGCAGCAAACCCTAATTTGAGTGCAAACTCAGGTGTGATTGGAAATACACCGAATTTCCCACGAATACCATCAGTACCAAAATAACTCATTCATTCTCTCACTTCTTAGCGGGTGATTAACATCATCCTTTTTCAATGCGCACCACTTTACACCAAAATAAAAAAACCGTCATTTACATGACGGTTTTTTTTAAAAATTGTTTTATAACAGGCAATTAACCAACACGGTAATTCGGTGCTTCTTTAGTAATGGTCACATCGTGAACGTGTGATTCAGACATACCCGCAGACGTGATTTTCACGAATTTCGCATTTTGACGAAGATCTTCAATCACTGCAGAGCCTGTATAACCCATAGATGAACGTAAACCACCCATCATTTGATGCACGATGTTGCCCATTGGCCCTTTGTAAGGTACGCGGCCTTCAATACCTTCTGGAACCAACTTCTCAGCACCTGCTTTAGAGTCTTGGAAATAACGATCCGCAGAACCTGTTGCACCCGCCATTGCACCCAATGAACCCATTCCTCGGTAAGCTTTGTAATAACGACCTTGGAAGAATTCAACTTCGCCTGGTGCTTCTTCAGTACCAGCAAGTAAAGAACCCACCATAATCGTACTTGCACCTGCACCGATCGCTTTTGCCATATCACCTGAGAAGCGGATACCACCGTCTGCGATCAATGGAATTTGATCTTTCAGTGCGTTAGCAACAGAATCGATCGCCGAAATTTGTGGCATACCAATACCTGCAACAATACGAGTCGTACAGATTGAACCAGGACCGATACCTACTTTCACAGCATCTGCGCCTGCATCAAGTAAAGCCAATGCAGCATCGCCAGTCGCAATGTTACCGCCAATGACTTGAACTTGTGGGTAGTTGGCTTTAACCCAACGTACGCGCTCGATAACACCAGCAGAGTGACCATGTGCAGTATCGACTACAATCACGTCAACACCCGCATCAACCAATGCTTCAACACGGCTTGGAGTTTCTACACCTGTACCAACTGCAGCACCCACACGTAAACGACCTAAGTCATCTTTACAGCTATTTGGATAAAGCTCAGCCTTATTAAAATCTGTTACAGTGATTAAACCTTTTAGTTCGTTGTTTTCGCCAACAACAATCACTTTCTCAATGCGATTTTTTTGGAGAAGTGCCTGAATGTTTTCTTTCGATTCACCTTCGCGAACGGTGACCAAACGATCTTGACCAGTCATGATGTTGCTTACTGGCTGTTCAAGATTAGTTTCAAAGCGTGTATCACGACCTGTCACAATACCAACTACTTTGCCATCTTTCACCACTGGCACACCGCTGATATTGTTCGCTTGCGTAATTGCGATTAACTCACGCACAGTCGTTTCAGGGGTTACTGTAATTGGATCTTTCACCATGCCTGCTTCGAATTTTTTCACACGGCGTACTTCAGCAGCTTGCGCTGCAATATCCATATTTTTATGAAGGATACCAATACCGCCATTTTGTGCCATTGCAATTGCCATACGGGATTCAGTCACCGTATCCATTGCTGCAGACACAAGAGGGATATTCAAATTAATGCCGCGAGTTAAACGTGTCTTTAGAGAGACATCTTTTGGGAGAACAGTAGAGTAGGCAGGGAGTAATAGGACATCATCAAAAGTTAACGCGTCTTGAACGATGGTCAACATAACAGTCTCACTGGTAATTTCCGTGCGCCATTATATACAAATTTTAAGGTAAATTTCATTTCTTATTATCGACAATTTTATGAAATTTACCCATCACCCCTATTTTTATGCAATTTACTATCCGAGAAAATCATAATAAGAGCATATAAAACAGAAGCATATTTTAAATCATTCAAATTAACTGACCTGATCGTAATCGTCATCATTCGACGATGGAACAATTTCAATATCAATTAATGGGATCAGATGATGGGCTTGTCGAGCTTTGGCACATTGCGCATCTCCGGCTTGGACCTCTCTACACGATGAACTGCGAACCGTATAGATCGAGCAAGAGACCTGCTTCCCTATTTCTCCTTCTAGAGCAACGCATCGCGGGTTAGTTTGATTCGTCCCCACCATACAAGCATATACAGGGTTAATATCCTCAACCATCTCGGTAGGGATGTTCATCGCTTCCGCACCATAAAATGAAACACGGAAATAGGCACAACAAGCACCACAACTTAAACACGCATCCTGTGCAGAAATCTGAGAGAGCATTTTTAAATCTCTTAAAAATAATTTTTTAGTGACGAAATCCTAAAAAAACTTAATTTCAAAAACAAGATTTATTTTTATTATATTTATTTACTAATCAATAACTTCCATTAAAAAAATGCACCATTATGAATCACTTTCATGGTGCATTATTTCAATACTATTTATAAATAAACTAAATCTTTTGAAGATTCAGATCTTTATGCGTATACAACCATTTATAAACAATAATGTTGCACTAAAGTGCCCACACCTATGACAAGGAAAATTATTGCGCCAATTTTGTGAATCAAGGAAATAGGTAATCGATTCGCCAATTTATCACCAATAAATACTGCCGGCGCATTAGCGATCATCATACCTAATGTCGTTCCAGCCATCACCCACCAGATACTGTCAAAACGTGCAGCAAGTGCCACTGTCGCAATCTGCGTTTTGTCGCCAATTTCAGCCAAGAAAAATAAAATAAATGTCGCTCCAAAAACGCCAAATTTTTGCCATTTTTGAATACTTCCTGACTCATCCTCTAGTTCATCAGGGACCAGCATCCAAGCAGCCATAGCAATAAATCCTATTGCTAGAATCCACATGAGGATCTCGGGACTTAAAATTGTTGTAACCCATTGTCCTAGAGCAGCGGAAACTCCATGATTGACAATTGTCGCTAACAAAATAGCAATTAAGATTGGAACGGGTTTACGAAAGCGTGCAGCAAGAAGTAAAGCTAACAATTGGGTTTTATCACCCATTTCAGCTAGTGCGACGATACCTGTAGACAGAAGGAATTCATACATGATGTCTTTCTCTGGCTAGCATAACAAATACCAATGACCCACCATCCCTGCTAGCCAAAAATCCGCAGAATGGTAAATCAAAGGTCTTGCCAACAAAAGAAAGCTCAAATAGAGCTCATTTGGTTCTTTGCTATGATGACCATGCTCGTTTTAGAGCAAATATGTTGACCATCACCTGTTCTATTGCAGAACAGCGGCTACTCCCCAATGAAGTTTATCCATTATAAGCCTGGCTTTTTGTTTTTACAAATAAAAACCCCACCGAAGTGAGGTTTTGATTCTGCAGACAAAATACGTTAAAAATATTTAGATGAGCAATGTACGAATATCTTTAAGCAGCTTCGTCAGTTTATTGGTAAAGCGAGCAGCATCAGCACCATTAATGACACGATGGTCATAAGACAATGACAATGGAAGCATTAAACGTGGATCAAAACCTTGTCCATTCCACACAGGTTGCATCGTTGCAGGTGAAATACCCAAGATTGCCACTTGCGGCCAGTTGACAAGCGGAGTGAATGCCGTACCACCAATTGCGCCTAGGCTTGAAATCGTGAAGTTGGCACCTTGCAGATCTTTCGGTGACAATTTCTTATCACGTGCTTTTTGACCCAACTCACCGAGTTCAACTGCGATTTGCTTAATTGATTTTTGATCTGGATTACGTAGCACAGGCACTGTTAAACCATCTGGTGTAGCAACAGCAATGCCCATATGGATTTCTTTACGCAGTAATACGGTTTTGCCATCATCAGACAAGTGACCTGCAAACTCACGTTCTTCTTTTAGCAAATGCGCTACAGCCTTGATGATGAATGCCATAATGGTCAGGCTAATGCCTTCTTTCTTAAAGTTGCCTTTAAGCTCATTACGCCATGCTTCAAGCTCCGTAATATCTGCCGCATCGAATTGGGTCACTTGCGGGATATAATTGTTCAATGACAACTGTGGAATAGACACTTGCTGTAAACGTGTTAACGCTTTTTCTTCTACACCACCAAAGGCGTCAAAACTTGGTAATTTAGGCAATCCTGCTGGTGCAGCAACTGTCGGTGCAGCAGTTACAGGTGCTGGTGCAGTTAAACGTGTTTTCACATACGCAAAGATGTCTTCTTTCATTAAGCGTGCATGTGGACCAGAAGCTTTGACTTCTGCCAACACAACACCAAGCTCACGCGCCAACTTACGTACCGCAGGACCAGCATATACTTTGGCGTTTGCTGCATTTTGCTCTTTGGTCAGTTTATCTGCTGAAGGGGCTGCTGTTTGTACAGTAGCAACCGCTGCTTGCGCAGGGGCAGCTTTTGGTGCTTCCGCTTTTGTAGTCACTGGTGCTGATACAGGGGCTTCTGTAACTGGGGTTGCTTGACCTTCAGCTTCAATCGTGACTAAAGCCACACCTTCAGACACATTTTGACCCAATTCAATATGAATTGCGGTAATCACACCTGTGGTGGTACTTGGTACTTCAACAGTCGCTTTATCTGATTCAACCACAATGATGCTTTGGTCTTTTTCAACCTTATCACCAACAGCCACTAAAATTTCAGCTACAGCAGCTTTGTCTACACCTAAGTCAGGGACAGCGATCTCAACTTTACCTGCTGGCGCTGAAGCAACTGTCTCTTTTGTTGATTCTGCAGGTGGTGCCTCTGCAGATGGAACAGTCGTCGGTGTAGTTTCTGCAGCAGCTTGCGCCGCGGTTGATGCTGAAGCTGCTGTTTTCACTTTCAGAATCACAACACCCTCTTTCACTGTATTACCGACTGAAATTTCAATCGATTCAACTGTACCCGCAACAGCACTTGGAACTTCAACTGTCGCTTTGTCAGACTCAACGACAATGATACTTTGATCGGCATCAATTTCGTCGCCAACCGCAACCAAGATCTCACCCACAGTTGCTTTTTCAACACCAATGTCTGGTACTTGAACATCAACAGTTTCAGACGCCGTTGATGCTGCTTCAGGCGCTTCCGCTTGAGATTGGTCTACAGGTTCTGCGTGAGCTTGTGCTTTCGATTCTTCAACTTGTGCTGTAGGTGCTTCAGATGACGTTTGCCCCTCCGCTTCAAGCTCTACCAAAACCGCACCTTCAGCAACTTCGTCACCAAGGCTCACCAAAATACTTTTCACCACACCTGCTGAAGTGCTTGGCACTTCAACAGATGCTTTGTCAGACTCCAACAAAACAATGCTGTCATCGACACTAATCGTATCACCCACTTTGACCAAAATTTCAGCCACTGTAGCTTTATCTACACCAATATCAGGAGTCGTAATTTGCATGCTTAGTTCTCCTCTTTGTAGTCAGCTACAGCGTGAAGTTCAGGCGTTGTTTGAGGTGCCCAAGCGACTGGACGGTCAGTATCTAATTCAAAGCTAGAAATCGCATCTTTAACTAGACGCGCATCTACTTCACCCTCGTCAGCAAGTTTCTTCAGTGTCGCAACAACAATATGTGCAGCATCTACACCAAAGTAGCTACGAAGTTTTGCACGTGTATCTGAGCGACCATAACCGTCTGTACCTAATGCTACAAATGGACGGTTATCTGGAAGGTAAGCGCGAATTTGCTCACTGTAAGCACGCATATGATCTGTTGCAGAAACGACGATACCTTTCGTACCACGCAACTGCTTCGACACCCATGCTTCTTTTACATCTTCAGTAAGTGGATGTAAACGATTATATTCTTCGCACGCCATACCATCACGCGCAAGCTCATTAAAGCTTGTTACGCTGTAGACATTCGAATGAATTTGATATTCATCACGTAAGATTTGAGCCGCTTTAATCACTTCACGCAGAATTACACCTGAACCTAAAAGCTGAACTGTGGCTTTTTCATCTTCCTCAAGTAAATACATACCACGTTTAATGCCTTCTTCAGCACCTTGTGGCATCGCTGGATGCTCATAGTTCTCATTCATTACAGTTAAGTAATAGAACACACGCTCCTGATCCACATACATGCGTTTTAGACCGTCATGTACAATCACCGCAAGTTCATATCCGAAACATGGATCATAAGAAATACAATTTGGAATCGTATTCGCAAGAATATGTGAGTGACCATCTTGATGCTGTAGACCTTCACCATTCAGCGTAGTACGACCAGCAGTTGCACCCAATAAGAAACCTTGCGCCTGTGCATCACCTGCCGCCCATGCAATATCACCAATACGTTGGAAGCCAAACATTGAGTAATACATGTACATCGGGATCATAGGAAGGTTATTGGTTGAATAACTTGTTCCTAAAGCAGCCCAAGCACTCATCGCACCTGCTTCATTGATCCCCTCTTGAAGCATATGACCATCTTTCGCTTCACGGTAATGCATCAACTGCTCTTGATCTTCAGGGGTATATTTTTGACCGTGCGCGGCATAAATGCCCAATTGACGGAACATCCCTTCTAAACCGAAAGTACGCGCCTCATCTGGAACAATTGGTACCACACGGTCTTTAATTGCTTTTTCTTTCAGTAGTGCAGAGATTAAACGTACCATCACCATGGTCGTTGATTGTTGCTTACCATTAGAACCAGCTAACACTGCATCAAATACAGACAACTCAGGAATCGCTAAAGATTCGCTCTCTTTACGACGTGCTGGTAAGTAACCACCTAATGCCTCACGGCGAGCCTTCATATACTTAATTTCAGGCGAGTTTTCACTTGGGCGATAAAATGGAACTTCTTCAAGTTGCTCATCGGTAAATGGCAAGTTGAAACGGTTACGTACATATTTAAGCGATTCAAGTTGCATTTTCTTGATTTGATGCGTTTTATTGACCGCTTCAATTTCTTCAGATAAGCCGTAACCTTTAACAGTTTTCGCGAGAATAACCGTTGGCTGACCTGTAGATTTCATGGCTTCTGCATAAGCAGCATATACTTTGTAAGGATCGTGACCGCCACGATTTAAATTATCGATATCTTCATCACTTAAGTGTTTAACTAACTCTTCAGCTTCAGGATATTTACCAAAGAAGTGCGCACGTGTATAAGCACCACCTTTCACTTGATAACGCTGATAATCACCATCTACAGCTTCTTCCATAATGGCTTTAAGCGCACCAGATTCATCTTTAGCAAGTAGTGGATCCCAATGACGACCCCATACTACTTTAATCACGCGCCAACCTGCACCACGGAATAAAGACTCAAGTTCTTGGATGATCTTACCATTACCACGAACTGGACCATCTAAACGTTGCAAGTTACAGTTTACAACCCAAACCAAGTTGTCTAACTTTTCACGACCTGCCAACGAGATTGCACCAGTACTTTCTGGCTCATCCATCTCACCATCGCCAAGATAAGCCCAAACCTTACGATCTTCTTCTTTAATCAAACCGCGGTTCATCAAGTACTTTTGAATATGTGCTTGATAAATGGACATGATTGGACCCAGACCCATCGATACCGTTGGGAACTGCCAATAGTCTGGCATTAAGTATGGATGTGGGTACGAAGGTAAACCAATACCATCAACTTCACGACGGAAATTGTTTAGATGCTCTTCAGTTAAACGACCTTCCAAGAATGAACGCGCATAAATCCCTGGTGCACAGTGACCTTGATAATAAATCATGTCACCGCCGAAGTTATCACTGTTCGCACGGAAGAAATGGTTAAAGCCAACATCATATAAAGTTGCAGAAGATGCAAAGCTGGCTAAGTGACCACCAAGATCGTCGCCTGTTTTATTGGCGCGAAGCACCATTGCTAAAGCATTCCAACGAATCAAAGCACGAATTCGGCGCTCCATATCTGGATCGCCAGGCATTGCAGGTTGCTCTTCTACTGAAATCGTATTTAAGTAAGGAGTATTTAGACGCTGAATGGGAACATGTTTCGCAATCGCACGTTGATACAGTTTTTCAAGAAGAAAGGCTGCTCTTTCCGTCCCCATATGCTGTAAAACAGAGTCAAAAGCGTCCTGCCACTCTTGGGTTTCTTGTGCGTCGGTATCACCGTAATACGCCATATTACACCTATATTCATGCCTATTTGTATACCCTATATTTAACATATTTTCGCGATACGCAGTTATGGCTATAAATGAATACGACATTAGACTAATATTTCGATAACAAATAGTACTTGACCATTTATTACACAAATTAACACTAAAACGCCAATATTGCTGTTTTTTTATACAAAGCTTTATTCTAATCTTAAATTTAATCAGGTGACCTGACAGCAAAAACGAAAATCGCCAAGACTCTGCTTGGCGATTTATTCAAACGACTTAACAATGGATGTGTATTAATGAGGTTTGATAATTAATTAAGGCAACATCGCTAGGTAAGTTGAAGGGTTTTTACGCTGACCATCTTTTACCACTTCATAATGTAAGTGAGGACCAGTACAACGTCCAGTACAACCCACATTGGCAATATGCTCACCAGCAGTGACTTTATCACCTACTTTAGCAATCAAACGTGAAGCATGTGCATATCGTGTGATATACCCATTACCGTGGTTGATTTCAACATATTGACCATAACCTGTACCCCAACCTGATTTGGTCACTATACCTGGACCAGTTGCATATATTGGAGTGCCTGTTGGTGCAGCAAGATCTAAGCCTGAATGGTTTTCAGCACGGCCGCCCATTGTTCGGCCGCCATAATTTGAACTGACACGACCAGTTGGAAGCGGGTGTGTCACTAACCATGAATATGCATTATTTGAAGAGTAACGATTTGAACTTGTCGTTGTAGTTTTTTTAGCAGGGTATTTACTATTAAGCAGCGCATTATTTAATTCGATTGGATCCGCCTTCGCTCGAACTGTCACATCGACTTGTGCTGTCGCTGGAATGTCCATGTCATCAGGATGACTATAAGAACCTTGTGATAGTGTTCTTGTTAACTCTTCCAATCGATCAGGATTGGAGGCTTGTGTGGCATCTAATTGAACTAAATCTGCAAATGCAACCGAAGCTGCTGAAGCTGCTAAAGAAAACGCTAATAAAATACGTCGCGTATACATATAAACCTCATTAAACTGTTCTTACTCAAGTCTCTTGTGTGATCTCTTCCTTGATATCGAAAGAAACAAGCGTTTAAGATTAAGACAAAACAATGTAGGAACAATGTATGTCAGAACCAAAAAATATGTTTCAACAAACAAGACAACACATAAAAACAGGAAACTTATCGTTTCTCACAAAGCAAGTTGCTGACTGGCAGAGACTTACAAAATTAATTCAACCGCTATTGCCCAAAAATGAACAATGGCAAGTTGTCTGTTATCAATACGGTATTTTGACCATCACCGGTGAAAATCAAGCCATGATTAGTCAACTCGGTTACCTTCAAAAACAGTATATTTCTCAGTTATCACAAATCCCTGAACTCAAAGATTTACAAAAAATCCAAGTTCGTCTTCGAGCAAAAAAAGAAATTCCCCAAACACAAACTGAAAATTCCAAAACTTCTTTATGTCCGACAACGCAAGAAATGTTACTCAACGCTGCTAGTTTTGTGAACGATCCTAAGCTTAGCCAAGCTATGATACGTTTGGCAAGCAATAAAAAGTAACTGGACCATTTGATTTAAACGTCATTCACTAGTTTAAAAGCGAATTAAGTCACACTTAACAATGTTACACTATAACATTTAACCTGAAGACAATGACTTAGATCACACTTACATATTGAATTGGACAAGACTTTTCGTCATCAAATGTTACAATTTCATAATTAGATGGATCACTCTGAACATTGCGAAGCAGTTGATTATTGAGTGCATGTCCAGATTTGTAACCATCAAACTTCGCAATAATTTGATGTCCGAGTAAATAAAGATCACCCACCGCATCTAATATTTTATGACGTACAAATTCATCAGCAAATCGTAAGCCTTCTTCGTTCACAACACCTGAATCATCAACACCAATTGCATTATCTAAACTAGCACCCAAAGCTAAATTATTCGCCTTAAGATAATCCAAATCTTTCATAAAGCCGAAAGTACGTGCCTCACTGACTTCATAAACAAATGTTTCCGTTGAGAAATCAATACTGGCAGACTGATATTCTTTGGCAAAGGCTGGGTGATCGAAATCAATCGTAAAATTAAGTTGAAAACCATCATGCGGATTAAAAATAGCGCGCTTATCGTCAATTAATGCTTCTACAGGCTTTAATATTTTTATAAATTTTTTAGGCGCTTCTTGCTCCATCAACTCACCTTGCATGAGTAAATAAATAAATGGACCGGCGCTTCCATCCATAATTGGAACTTCTGAAGCTGATACTTCAATAATCAGATTATCAATACCAAGACCTGCAATCGCACTCATAATATGTTCGATAGTCCCAACTTTGGCATTTTCTTGTACCAAATTTGAACACATAAATGCTTCTTGAATCAGCATCGCATTAGCAGGAATATCTACAGGCGGATTTAAATCAATACGGCGAAAAACAATACCCCCATCAGCTACATGTGGTACAAAGTTAATCATTACTTTTTGCCCACTGTGTAATCCGATACCACTCGCTTTCACGACTCGTTTCAGGGTGCGTTGTTTCAACATGTTTCTTCAATATTCATCTAAAATCTAGTATACGTTAGCACATTTAGCCATTGATAAAAATCAAAAAGGTGGCATAAGCGCCACCTTTTCTGTTTGATCATCGTAAACACATTATGTTACATGTTATTTACGCTGTTGATTTTTAAGATAATCTTGAATGCTCATTGGTGCAGATCGAGGCGCTGCAGAAGGCTCTGGGGCTACACTCTCTTGATTCTGACGTTTACTGATTGCTGGAACATCATCTTCATCCAAAGCAGCAGCTTGTCCACCAACTGATGGGTTTACACTCACTGGCGCACGGCGCTTCACTTCCGTTTCATTCGCATTACGAGTTAAACCTGTCGCAATCACAGTAACACGGATTTCATCACGCGCATCTGGATCAAATACTGTACCAAAGAAGACTTCACCTTCATCCAGATCAACAATTTGATTGACAACATCTGTGATAATTTCAGTTTCACGCAAGGTAACATCATTACCGCCAGTGATATTAATTAAAACACCCTTCGCGTTCATAATATTTACGTTGTCAAGCAACGGACTGCGAATCGCAAGACGCGCTGCATCTTCAGCACGATCTGGACCGCTACTCTTACCTTCACCCATCATCGCATAACCGCGTGTGCTCATCGCTGTTTTTAAATCGGCGAAGTCAAGGTTGATATGACCAGGACGCACAACTAAATCAAAGATACTTCGTACCGCATTAAGCAAGACATCATCCGCTTTGCGATAAGCATCTTGCATCGAGATATCACCATAAACGCTAAGTAGGCGTTGGTTTGGAATGATAATCAATGAGTCAACATGCTTTTCAAGTTCTTCGATCCCTTTTTCAGCAGAACGTTGACGACGACGACCCTCGAAGTTAAATGGAGTGGTGACAACACCAACCGTCAAAATACCCATTTCTTGTGCTATTTCAGCCACGACTGGTGCTGCACCAGTACCAGTACCACCACCCATGCCGGCAGTAACAAATACCATATCTGCACCTTCCAGATGCTGACGGATTAATTCACGACTTTCTTCTGCTGCAATTTGACCGACATCAGGATTTGCTCCTGCACCTAGTCCACGCGTACTTTGTTGGCCCAATTGGATTTTGAATGGCGCATTCATACGATCCAAAGCTTGTTTATCTGTATTTGCACAAACAAATTTCACGCCTTTGATATCAGATTGCACCATGTGTTGTACGGCATTACCACCACCGCCACCAACACCAAACACAGTAAAACGGGCTTGACCGTTATTATCGGTTTGTTCATCTTCTAAAAATTCAAATGAAGCCATGACCTTAACTTTTCCTAATAAATTTGGCAGTCACTTAAGCCCGTATACTGCCTTGATCTTCAATAATAAAAATTTGTTTTTAGGATGCGTTGCAATCACATTCTTGTCAAGCACATGAAGTTGCTCTTACAAGTTGCAAACAATACTCCCTTAAAAACTAAACTTAAAAAATACCTTTCAATTTGTTATTAAACGCATTCCAACCATTCGCTATGCGCTCTAATAATGGACGCTTATTCACTTCTTCAGGTTGCTCAACCGATTCTTGTAAATCGCTTTGACTAAATAACAGCAGTCCCGTTGCGGTAGAATACATTGAACGTCTTAATGCAGGTAAATGTTGATCATCCGCATATACTTGTAGCGGAGGGTTGCCTAAATGAGCAGAAACACCCAACATACGACGTGATAATGTGATCATACCCTCAATCTGACATGCATCACCACTTAAAACTACACCGTGGTATAAACTTTGTAGCGCACCACGTTGTTGTAACTCATCACGCACCATAGAAAGAATTTCTTCGTAACGTGCAATAATAATCTCTGATAGCTCAATCCGACTGATCGCCTGAGGACCATCGATCGCTTCAAACTCGATCATATGTTCAGGTTTGACTTGCTGTAAATCAACACAACCGTAAAGCAATTTGAGTCGTTCAGCTTCTTCGGTCGTCGTTTGCAATACTGCAGCGATATCACGCGTTACATTTTCACCACCACGTTGAATGGTGTGTGCTAGCACTAAATGACCTTCAATATAAACTGCAATATTGGTTGTACCAGCCCCAATATCCAATAAGCATACCCCATACTCTTTTTCATCTTTCAGCAATGCACCTTCAGCCGTTGCTAAACATGAAATCACCATCTTTTCGACAAAAATATTGGCGCCTTTCATTGCACGATCTAAATTTTGCATGGTGCTGATTGGTAGCATCATGAGTTGATAATGCGCCGTCATGCTATTTGCTGAAAGGTTAATTGGATTATGCACCCACTCAGGTGAATCATCCAACTCAAAACCCAATGGGACTGCACTTGCAAGATAATGATCAGAAGTTAAATGACTAGCTTTTGCCATTTCTAAAGCTTTAACCACTTCTGAAGTCGTAATGGTGCGTTCTGGATTAGAAATCGGTGTCCGGCCTGTCGCATAAGCACTTTGCAGTTCTGTACTCGGGATCGATACCCATGCCGAATGCACACGACACTCCGCCATATCTTCTGCTTCTTGTACCGCATTCTTAATCGCAGAGATCACCTTCTCAAGGCTAACAATTTTTCCTTTGTTCATGCCTTTATTTCGCGCAGTCGCCATACCGATGACCTGGATATTATCCGGCGCATGCACTTTACCAATTAGAACTGAAACTTTATGTGTCCCAATGTCTATCGCAACAACTGAGGGAACAGCCTCATTCATGATTCACTACCATTTTCTTCATTGTTTATATCTGGCTTATGCCTATTTTTAAAGCCACGTATTATGGCTTTGCAACTCTTGAATCTGCAATGTTAATGTCATTAATGGTTACAACAAACTGACCATTTATAATCTTTGGTGGTGTCGCATTTTTCCATTGAATCGCCAAGCCATTACGGTAACGTAAGTCAATCGCTGAAACTCTTGGCCAAACCACTTTCAGATCTGCTTGAGATAAGTGACTCAATCGTTGCAGTTTGCTCATGGTCTGATCCTGATCCACAATAATACGTAAACCCGAATCGAACTGCATAAACCATGTCCGACGATCTGTTAAATATAGCTCTTTCAAACGCAGATTCACTGGACTAAACAGTTGATTAATTTCATGATAACGTCTCATCATGACTTTTGACTGATCTGACGGACCATGCATAAGTGGTAAATTTGCGTGATTTCTAGAATATGCCTCTGTATACACCACACCCTGATCACTTAACAGACGTCCTGTTCCCCAACGCGCAATCGGATGTTTCGGAATAACACGAACCTTAATACCGTCTGGCCAAGCTCTAGAAATGACCACTCGATCTACCCAAGAAATCTCTAATGCCTTATCACGAATTTGCTCAAGATCAGCAGTAAAATAATTGCCTGTAATGGTAGGCATTAACTGCTGTTTCACTTGACTAATTTCAGGCTCGGCTTGCAGACCAACCACATCCAAAGATGCTACCTTTGCACTGGTCATGACGCTATATAAGCCATAAATGCCGACCAAAAGTACACAACATGCAAAAATAAGCATGACCCAACCACCCGCATTAATCATTTTCTCTTTGCGAGTCGGTGGTTTGTCATGAATCGATGTAATCGCCGCACGTTTGCGACGCATCGATGGAGGTAGTTGAGCCATAACTTAGTGTGATTCTTTCGCTAAGGTTTGCTCTAAAATAGCCAAACACAAATCTTCAAAACTATAACCTACTGCTTGAGCTGCTTTTGGTACCAATGAATGACTGGTCATGCCTGGAACAGTATTCACTTCTAGCAACCAAAATTGACCTTGCTCGTCCTGCATAGCATCAATTCTACCCCAACCACTTGCCCCAACAGCTTGAAACGCTCGTAAGCAAAGCGCTTGTAAACTTCTTTCTTCAGCTTCACTCAAACCACAAGGGATACCATATTCAACATCATTGCGTTGGTATTTAGCTTCATAGTCATAAAAGGCTACATCGGCTGGAGGTTGTAAACGGATGACTGGTAATGGTTGTCCATTTAAAAATGAAATCGTAAATTCACGACCTGTAATCCACTTCTCAGCCATGACCACGGCATCATGTTGAGTGGCTTTTTTAATTGCTT
This sequence comes from Acinetobacter sp. ANC_7635, assembly GCF_056779945.1. Classification (NCBI taxonomy): domain Bacteria; kingdom Pseudomonadati; phylum Pseudomonadota; class Gammaproteobacteria; order Moraxellales; family Moraxellaceae; genus Acinetobacter; species Acinetobacter sp. ANC_7635. The sequence goes on from NZ_JBWYIS010000003.1 coordinate 113,203, forward strand.
CAGCTAAATCCTCTGCTTTCTCAACCTTACTCATGCCTACACTCGAGCCTTCGTGCACGGGTTTGATAATCAGTGGTAATCCAAGCTCTGCAACGAGTGCTTGTGCATCAGTATCTTTAGAAACAATGCGGTATGGTGCTGTAGGAAGTTCAGAACCTTGCCAAATTTGCTTGGTCTTTACTTTATCCATTCCAATAGCCGACCCCTGCACACCAGTTCCAGTATATGGAATATTTAACCACTCTAATGCGCCTTGGATTTGACCATCTTCTCCACCACGACCATGTAACACAATAAATGCACGATCGTAATTTACCAATTCAGTCACACTGCGTTCTTGAGGGTCAAAACCCTCTGCATTCACCCCTGAACGTACCAATGCTTCAAGTACAGCCTTACCACTATCTAATGACACCTCACGCTCTGCAGATTTACCACCAAGCAATACAGCAACTTTGCCGAATTTAGAAGCATTTGACACGTTTAGTTCCTTAAACTTATAAAATTTTCAATTTAGCCAAATCATCAAACGACGATTATTTTAAATAGAGCTGGTTCTGAGCAAGCTCAATTGAAATTGCTCCAACGTTACCCGCACCTTGAGTCAATAACAAGTCATTTGCTTGTAACACTTTTTGTATCACATTTGGCAAATTCCCTTCTACTGGATCAATCAAGATTGGTTCAACATCACCACGCAATCGGATACTTCTTGCCAATGAGCGACTATCTGCACCAACAATCGGCTTTTCACCTGCAGAATATACTTCTAATAGCAGTAATTGATCGACTTGTGACAAGACATCAACGAAATCATCAAAACAATCACGTGTACGGCTAAAACGGTGAGGTTGGAACATCATCACAAGTCTACGATCAGGATGACTTGCACGCGCAGCTTTAATCGTTGCTTCAACTTCTTTTGGATGGTGACCATAATCATCAACCAGTTTGACCGTTCCATCACCTAACTCAAATTCACCTTGAATTTGGAAACGACGCCCTACACCACTAAAACTTTCTAAAGCACGAGCGATTGCAGCATCAGATACACCTTCATCAGTTGCCACACCAATCGCAGCTAACGCATTAAGGATGTTATGCAAACCAGGCATATTAATGGTTAACTTGAGTGGCTCTTTGTTTTTACGAAGCACAGTAAAATGTGATTGCATCCCTTCTTGTACCACATCTACAGCACGAATATCGTTATCTTCGTTAAAACCATAAGTTAAAACAGGTCGACCAATACGTGGCATGATTTCACGAATATTTTGATCATCGCCACACACTACGGCTAAACCGTAGAATGGAAGCTTCTGCAAGAATTGAACAAAAGTATCTTTCAACACATCGAAGCTACCACCATAAGTGTCCATATGATCAGCATCAATGTTGGTGACAATAGCGGCCATTGGTTCTAAATATAGGAATGAAGCATCAGATTCATCTGCTTCAGCTACAATATAACGACTCGCACCTAAAGCAGCATTTACTCCAGAGCGATTAAGCAAACCACCAATCACGTATGTCGGATCCATGTTTTCTTCAGCAAGCATACAGGTCACCAAACTTGTCGTAGTGGTTTTACCATGTGTACCTGCAACCGCAATACCATGACGGTAACGCATCAACTCGCCCAACATTTCCGCACGACGAACTACAGGGATACGTGTTTCAATCGCTGCTTTAATTTCTGGATTTTCTTGGTCAATCGCAGTCGATACAACCAATACATTCGCACCGTTAATATTATCAGCAGCGTGTCCGATATGAACTTTAATGCCATTTTCTTCAAGCTGTGCAGTGGTTTTAGAGGCTTTAATATCCGACCCTGAAACTTTATAGCCTTGGTTTTTTAAGACTTCCGCAATCCCGCACATTCCTGCACCACCAATACCCACAAAATGGATATGCTTGATACGGCGCATTTCAGGAATTTTAATCAGGTTTTTTGCTTTATCAGCTGGGTTCGTTGAAGACATAATTTTCTCTAAAACTTACAAATCTTGAATTAAACCAACCACACGCTGAGTTGCATCTGGTTGAGCTTGTTGACGTGCTTTAACAGCCATTTCCGTCAACAATGTACGGTTCATGAGTGGCAATAAAACTGCTTTTAATGAATCAGGAGTGAGTGTCGCTTGTGGACAAATTTTTGCAGCATTAATATCTGCTAGGAATTTGGCATTCGCGGTTTGGTGGTCATCTACTGCACTTGGCAAAGGTACAAATACGGCTGCAACACCCGCAGTAGCAATCTCAGTGACCGTCAGTGCACCAGCACGACAGATTACAAGATCGGCATTGGCATAGGCTTCCGCCATATTTTCAATAAACGGTTGAACTTCTACCTGTAAATGATCAGGAGCATCGGCATAACGTGCCCGCGTGCTATCAGCATGATTTTGACCACACTGATGATAAACACTTAAAGGAACATCTAATTGTTTCAGTGCTTCGGGTACGCGCTCATTCAATGCTTGTGCGCCCAAGGAGCCGCCTACAATTAAAATACGAATAGGTTGATTGGCTTTTTCTCGCTCTTGATATCGCCAAGCAGGACTCAATATCGCAGAAATTTCCTTACGTACGGGATTACCTGTAGTCACGATTTTATGATTTTCTGGAAATGTTTTCGGGAATGCCTGACAGACCGTTTTAGCAACACGAGCCAATTGGGTATTGGTGAAACCCGCTACTGCATTTTGCTCATGAATGATGACAGGAATACCAAGAATACGCGCAGCCAAACCACCAGGACCTGCAACATAACCTCCAAAACCAGCGACTGCATCTACGTTTAATCGTTTCATATAGCGCATTGCGCTAAGCGTTGCTTTTAAAATTTTAAAAGGGGCTTGCAGCTTACGGACGATTCCATTGCCACGCACACCCTGAATATCAATTTGATAAATTGGAATTTGGTGATTTTTAAGCAAGCGGTTTTCCATACCTGAAGGCGTTGCCAACCATGACACTTCGACACCTTGCTGTTGTAATTCCTGAGCAACTGCTAGGGCAGGAAATACATGTCCACCTGTACCTGCAGCCATCATCATGACATGTTTAGGTTGTTTATGCTGAGCTTGTGTCACGGTCTAATTCTTCAAATCTAAGAGCTAACAGAAAATTTTATATAAGGCATCAATTGTAATCACAATCGTATATCCATGAAAGTTTATTTACTTTTTTTCACGGACCCTTTAATTGTTTTTTTCATATGATTTCAGAGTTTAAACTAGATTTATTATGAGGTGTGCCTTTTTTATGTATTTTACCATTCGATCTAGTTTATAACGCACCAAAATAATGATTAATGTGCACATTAAAAACCACCACAGTATTGGCTCTATTGTTCCTTCGTATCTGCGCTACCACCATATTGGATATAAACTTATGTCTAAATGGTATGAGGCAATAGTTCTATTTATGATATTGCTATATCTCATTGAGATTCAGCTCGCGAATAAAAGGATTTTTAAACGCAAATGTCAAAAATATCATCTTATGACATTTGGATTATTTTGGCAGGCTACCTTGCTGCAATTCATGTCGGTAAACTTTCTGCTGTTATTCCAATTCTTCAAAAAGATTTAAATCTAAGTTTCACCCAAGCAGGCCTATCCTTATCACTGGTTCAAGGTGCTGGAATGCTATTTGCCCTGTGTATTGGTGCTGTATCTGAGAAAATAGGACTCAAAAAATGTCTTATTTTTGCACTCATTCTATTGGGGATGAGTAGTTTTGCAGGCTTATGGATTGATCATAGTATTAGCCTTTATTTTTTTCGATTTATGGAAGGCATTGGATTTCTCACCATTAGTCTTTGCGCTCCCGCAATTTTAAAACGCCTAAGCACGCCTGAAACCATGAATTTTAAAATGGGGTTATGGAGTTCTTATATGGGAGTTGGGGTTAGTCTTGCTATTTTGACCATCCCTGTATTACTCGAATGGCTCAGTTGGCAACACATTTGGGCATTATTTGGTGCCTTTTGTTGGCTGGTTGCCTTGATGATTTACCATTTTTTACGTTATGACGATAAGCAAACCACTGTAACGACAAGGGCACTGAGCACATCAACCTCCAACTCTTTTTTATCTATTGTTAAAGTCACCGTGACCCATCCACCCATTCTCTGTCTAGCCGTTATCTTTGCTTGCTATACCAGTCAATGGATCACACTCACAGGTTTTTTACCCAGTCTTTATGTCTCATTCAATATGGATTTAAAGCTTGCAGGAATTTTGGTGTCAATGGTTGTATTATCTAACTTAGGTGGAACCTTTGGCGCAGGCGTATTACTTCAAAAAGGCATAGCCCCTTTTAAATTACTTCAATTTAGTTTTTTAAGTCTAATTTTATGTAGCTGGGTTGTATTTTCACAACCCTATTGGTTGATTTTTGAGTTGCAATATTTGTGCGCTATTTTGTTTTCTTTTATCGGTGGCATTATTCCGACGACCGTCTTTGCCAATACGCTTAGATACGCACCACAGGTCAACGCAGCAGCATCCAGTATGGGCTTAGTGCTGCAAATTTCTGCATGTGCGCAGTTCCTTGTTCCCCCAGCAACAGCAGCTCTCGTTTCGTCTTCTCACCAGTGGTCCAATGCCGCATGGGTTACCGTAAGTCTTTCCACCCTAGGACTATTGACCAGCTATTATTTATTTAAAATATATACGCAAAAAAAAGAGCCTATTTAGGCTCTTTTTTGCAGATCAGCTAACGTCCAGCTTCCAAAACATCAAATAATGTATCTGCGATAGAAGTACCAAATTGTGCGTCTATTTCACGTATACACGTTGGACTAGTCACATTAATTTCTGTTACATAGTTTCCAATGACATCAAGACCAACAAATACCAGCCCCTTCTCACGCAAGAATGGTCCAACTTTAGCAGCAATCACCTTATCATTTTCAGTCAACGGACGTGCTTCACCACGCCCACCAGCAGCAAGGTTACCTCGCGTTTCACCATTTTGTGGGATACGCGCTAAACAATATGGAATTGGCTCACCATTGACCATCAGAATACGCTTATCTCCATCCACAATTTCAGGAATATAACGTTGCGCCATAATCGGTTGCTGCCCCATTTGAGTCAACATTTCCAAAGTTGAACCGATATTTGCCCCTGCAGCAGTTAAACGGAAAATCCCCATACCGCCCATCCCATCTAGCGGTTTTACAATCACATCTTGATGTTCAGCAATAAACTCTCGGATTAAACTTTGCTGTGAAGTTACCAAAGTCGGAACCTGCAGTTCTGGAAATTGTGTAGCGAACAGCTTTTCGTTACAGTCTCGCAAACTTTGAGGTTTATTGATAATCCACGAACCTTCACGTTCCGCTTGTTCAAGAATATAAGTTGTATAAACAAAGTTCATATCAAAAGGTGGATCTTTACGCATGAGCACAACATCGTATGCGGCTAAAGATTCTTTCTGTTTTTCACCAAGTTCATAGTAATGATTATAATCCTCAAACACTTTAAGTGGTGCGATCAAACCAAAAGCTTTGCCTTGATCGATATATAAATCTTCCTGAAGTGCATACCCTAACTCATGACCGCGACGTGCAGCAGCCCAAAGCATTGCCATGGTCGAATCTTTTTTGAGGTTTACATTTTCGATGGGATCCATCACCACAAGTACGCGCATGATCTGTTCTCTATTTTATCAATGAGGCGATTATAACGAAGTTTAGTGAACGATCTACTGATCTATCAAAGGATCAATTGTATAAATTCAGAGAAGCTCTTTCCTATTTCTGCTGAGCACTAGAATTTGGATTCATATCAAACTACTAAAAAAAATAATAAAAAACGGCGCAATGAGCGTCAGGAAAAATCCACTGAGAATTGCAATTTGTACATCTAATGGTGAACAATTGTTTTTTACAAAGGGTAAAGTCGAGTCCATCGCCGTGGCACCACATACACCAATGATTGGCTTTGGATAACGCTGACCTAATAAATACAACAATGCAATCGCATAAAACTCTCGTACAAGATCTGTGATCAAAGCAAAAGTTCCCTGCTCAGGTCCTAAAACTTTAGCAACTAAAGGACCAGAAAGAGAGAACCAACCAAATCCACTCCCCATCACAACGAGTTCGACAAAAGATTGAGTCATGATATGACTCGTCAAATAAGCCGCAATAAATAGTGCAATGATTGAAAAAAATGGCACTTTAATATGATTCATGGTGAGGGCTTGAATTTTAATCGTAGACAAATCCACTCCGATTAAAAAAATCAACACATACAAAAGAATCGCGCTTAACATTTCCCCTGATAAAGTCTTGGGTAATAGCCAATATAGCCCCATCCCGATCAACACCATTCCAATCGCAATCAAGCATTCGGTAATAGGTTTGAGCATATCTTTGAATGATTTTTGGTGCTCAGCCTTAAAGTGGCTACGATTAAATAAAAGCCCAAAGGTAATCACACTTAACACTGTTGAATAAATAAAAGCTTCAATTAATATTTTTGAACCGAGGTCTTTATCAAACAATACACTGCCAAATTGAAAGCCTATAGAGATGAGGAGCAACCACACCAAAAACGTAATTTGACCAACCAATATATTGCGAACTTGAGCGTTTGCAGCTTTACCTATGCCCCAACCCAATAAAAGAGAAATGAGAATAGGTAAAAGTGAAATTATTAAATTTTGAATCATAGTTATGCAGCACTTAATGTGTGAAGTATTCGATATAAGAATGTAAAGTTTGAAATTATAAAGTTTTATTTGAAACTCAAATCAATAGCGCTAAAGGTCTATATTTATAAATATTAGATAATTATCGAGTAGTGAAATTAAATTCTTATGTATTGTTACAACTTCAAATACGAATTACATCAAACGTTAACATCGTTGAATAAAACTAGCAGGACTTGATATTCCAATAATAGGTACAAGTCCATGATTAAAATAATTTCTACACTCTGTTTACTCACTATCAGTTCAGTTACTTTAGCAGCAGGCAATCCTACACGAGTCGGTGATGTACTCGGTCGAGACCTCGACGTTCCAATTGTTGGTGCATTAGGGCATACAGGTGTATATGTAAGTTCAAACAATATTGTTCAAGTCATGAACAAAACGGCATATGTAGATGTGGTTGAAAATGTCAGCTTAAGTGGATTTAAAACTACAAAATATTGGGGAGCAAAGGCCAAAACAAGTTTTGGATATAAATCTCCTTACTCATCTGCTGCTAATCAAATCACTGCGATTTCAAATCAGCAACGACCTCATGTCGCTTACACGCTGTATTCAGCAACACCGAACCCAGCTGTTCAAGTCTGTTCACAATATAACTCCAATGGTGCTTGTAGCAAATATACATGGCAAAAGGGAACGTTCCGATGTGACAGCTTTACGAAATGGCTCTACACTCAGACAGGTAATGGTAATCTAGGAGGAAGCACACCGCGTGGAACTTTCAACAGTAGCTTACTCACAATTACACGTGTGTAAATAAATCATTCCCATTATATTGCCTTCACATCTCTGATGTTGAAGGCAACGACAGCTTAATATTTTAATATTATGAATAAGAAAAATATTTTTTTGGTTATTTTGATCTTCGTGATCTGTGCAGTAATTTTATGGGTGTATTTGAAATCGACAGCCGATACGACTCAAAGTATATCAAATCAAAATAATAATACTTCGACGCTAAAAAGCAATGAAGATCGCGCGACTAGCTTGTCTGAAAATAGTGCAGATATGAAACTCAACACTAACCTACCCGTATGGGCAAAAAAGTTACTTCAACTGGATCAATCTGCTGCGAATCGAGAAGAAAAAATACATGATTTAATTCAGCTCCTTGAACAAAACCAGCATGATGAAAATGCAATAAAAGAAATCCTGACTCAACTTACTTCTCTCAATCCTTTAGAAGCAGCTGAACAAATTTTGCCATTTCTAACACATCAGAATCCTAAAATTCAAAGCTTAGCGATAGGTGCACTGAATAATGCGATGTTGCTGACTGATCGAGAACATGAACTCAAAAAATCCCTACCTGAAAATGATTTGATTCGACAGAAAATTAGTCACGCTTTAGAGCAACGTTTTCAGGATCCAAATTTAGATCCAAAGGTTAAACAAGTTCTTATTTCTAGCCTACCGCATACCGCATCTGTCCAAACTCAGCACAATCTTGTACAAGAACTTCTTCAACAAAATTCTATCTCACCAAACGAAGCACAATTTCTTTCTCAATATCTGCTAAATGGTCAGGGAAATAACACAACTTTAGAACAACTTGCGCATAAAAATCCGAAGATGATTGAAGACATTATTGCGAATTTAAATAATCAAATTGTCGACCAACCATCTATTGTTGAAGTTCTGAATAATGATCAAAAAAAGCAACTACATAATTTTATCTTACAGCATCCACCAAGCTCGAAAGATGAAAGCTATGGATATAAAAATGATATATGGCGATTTTCTTTAAACCAACTTCAACAATAAATAAAAGTTAGACTGGTTTTATATGAATATTTTTCAAGCTTATAATTACATAAAATTTACATTTAAAATAATTAAATAACTTCTCACTCCTATTTTAACTATAAATCAACATAGATTTAATACATTAATCTTTTTTATTTTAAGCTAAATTAATATTACATTTTAATCATTCATGATTTCATTTTTTAATCGTGATGACTAAATATTTAGCACTCCAATAATCATAGTTATAAATTTAATGAGGGCATTATGAAAATAGTTTTAATTGGTGCAACAGGCATGGCAGGTTCTCGTATTCTTGAAGAGCTTGTTTCACGTGGACACTACGTCAAAGCGATTGCGCGTAATACAAGCAAAGTTTCAGATACAGAGCGTGTGTTAACTGTAGATTTAGATTTAAATGATCAAGAAACACTTGTAAATGAGCTGAAAGGTCAAGATGCTGTAATTAGTGCAGTACGTTTCCAAGGTCTTGATATCAATTCACTTCTTAATGCTATTCGTGAATCAAAAGTTAAACGTTATATTGTTGTTGGTGGCGCTGGCGGTTTAACTGTACCAAATCAAAATGTGCGTGTAATCGATACAGAGGACTTCCCTGATGCATATAAAGCTGAGGCTGAAGCAGGCATTCAGTTCTTTGATAAGTTAAAACAAGTGGACGACATTGACTGGACCTTTATTGCTCCTGCAGCGGAATTCGGTCCTGGTAAGCGAACTGGTGAATATCGCTCTGGTAAAGATGAACTTATCGTTAGTGAAGAAGGCAGTAAAATCTCTGCAGAAGATTTTGCAGTAGCGCTCAGTGATGAGCTTGAAAATAATAACCATATTCAAGAGCGCTTTAGCGTAGGTTATTAATATTCAATAATATAATAAAAAAGGAAGCTTAAGCTTCCTTTTTTTATTATTTATTGCACTCTATGAAATATTTTAAATAAATGAGATGTATGAAATCTAAAGAGGTTGTAATATTCATATAAATAAAATTTAAAAATTAGTATTTTCATGAACTATCTTGAGTATTTTTTATATATTTTCACCGTCATTATTATGATTGCCACTCCAGGCCCTGTTATGATTTTGGTGGCCAGTACAGGTGCAAAAGGCGGTTATCGAAAAGCATTACAGACTATTTTAGGTACTAATGTTGCCTCACTATGTTTAATTGCGCTTTCAATTCTTGCACTTAAGGGTGTTCTGCATTTTAATGAGCATATTTTCAACGTCATCAAAGTCCTAGGATGTCTTTACATTGGCTATTTAGGTTTTGAAATTCTTAGAGAAACTTTTCAGCACAATCAAACTGCCTCTTCAAAGATCAAGCCTATCGATGGCGGTTTTTCCAAAGGGTTTTTAGTTGGAATTTCCAATCCAAAAGATATTATTTTCTTCACTGCTTTTTTTCCGCAGTTTATTCAAATTACACCAAATATAGATTTAAGTTTGACGCTGTTAATCATCACATGGATTCTTCTAGATTTTGTCGTACTATCTTTGGTCTATTTAGGTTTTAACGCTATTTCTCAACAACGTATTTATTCAAAAATCTTAGCCTTGTGTGGCGCGATCCTCATGACCATCGCTGGGTATGGGATATTCAGCACAGCGCTCTTTTATGAGTCTCTTTAACTTATTTAAACTACAATTTATTCCCGGGGTTTCTAATGATGCAACCCGCCATGATCGTCTTTTATTCAGAAGATAAAAATCATTGATTAGATGATTCTTGCCTGCGATCAGGTTATACATTTGATATACCCCACCGTAGCAAAATCGTCCTTGAGTGATGAGGTAACAAGAACTGAATGAAAAGTTGGGCATAACGTAAAAATGTAATTTGTGTGATGCAGATAAGAATTTCGCATAAGGTGTATTATGTTAATTTTAGAGAAACTACTAAATTATATTGAGTTGTAAATAGTTGAAATTCCGTTAAGATATTTTGGATTAAATTCTATTCCTAGATAGCATTCGTGTTGACTCATCTCTCCAAAAAACTTTGGTTTTGTTTTCTTATGGTTTTTGCCATAGGATGGAGTAGTGTGTCTGTTGCATCAGTAAAGATAATGCATATCAATATGCAAACTGAAATGAGCCAAGATCATTGTTTAGATCAAGCACAGCAAGTCACTCAACATGGTATTAATCACGAAGTACAAACGAATACCGATTGCCATAATCATTTAGCTATTAATCAGAATATAGATCACAAAAAGTGTCAGGAATGTTCTAGCTTATCCTGCCAGACACAGATCTCATGTCTTCATTCTTTGCAAAGCTCGCTAGATCCCCTAGATACCTTCTATTCTATAGATCAGCCTAATTTTTATTACCTCAACCAATATCTAAATGGGTATTGGCAAGAAATTTCACGTCCTCCTAAAACTTAACCAATTTTTTTTTAAAATTTATTTATTTTTCAAAAACTAAGGTTAAGTTATGTCTCATAAAATTAGTTCGTACCTATTAGCAGGTATTTGTTTTGCATCGTCGCCTTTGGTTTTTGCCGAAGTGCGTGAATATCAGCTTGTTATTGATGAAGCAGTGGTCAGCCCAACTGGAAAGCCTGTAAAGCGCATTACCGTAAATGGTCAATTTCCTGCGCCTTTGCTTGAGTTTGAAGAGGGTGATGAAGCCATCATTCGCGTGAATAATAATTTAAAAAACCAAGATTCTTCTATTCATTGGCACGGACTGTTGTTGCCGGGCATTATGGATGGTGTACCAGGATTTAATGGTTTTAACGGTATTAAGCCTCAAAGCGAGTATGTTTATAAATTCAAGATTCGCCAAAGCGGGACTTATTGGTATCACGCTCATTCTAAAGGACAGGAACAAGACGGCTTATATGGTTCTTTTGTGATTTATCCAAAAGGTAAAACACCATTGGCAGCACATGAAAAAGCTGAACGTGACTATGTGGTGATGTTGTCAGATTTTCATGAAAAAACCAGTGATCAAATTCAGAAAGATCTTAAAATTTCAGCTGAATATTATCAAGATCAGCGTGAAACCTTGGGTGATGTTTGGAAGCAGGTTAAACGTGATGGTATAAAAGCGACATGGTCTGACCGCAAAATGTGGAATCAGATGCGTATGCTAAAAACCGACATGTCGGATGTTACAGGTTATACCTTCCTCATTAATGGCAAAACACCTGAACAAAATTGGACAGGAATGTTTAAACCGAATGAAAAAATTCGCCTACGTTTTGTGAATGCATCTGCGATGTCTTTCTACGATGTCCGTATTCCTAACTTGAAAATGACTGTGGTTAGTGCTGATGGTCAGCCTGTGAAACCCATTTCTGTAGATGAATTCCGTATTGGTACGGCTGAAACTTATGATGTGATTGTGGAGCCAAAAGGTGGACATTATCAAATTGAAGCTGAGTCAATTGACCGTTCAGGTTATGCGATTGGTACGCTACACAATGAACTAAATCCTGTAACACACGGCATTCATATGCCTCAGCCACGTTCACGCTCGCTTTTGACTATGGAAGATATGGGACATGGTGGAGGTGATCATTCAGGAATGGATCATTCGAAAATGAACCATGGCGATATGAAAGGCACGGATCATTCACAGCATAGCGCAGTAAAACCGCAAAAAAATGATCAAGTGGTTTATGGTTGGGCAAATGCCTCTACACCTGCAGGTAACAAAGCCTTGCAATATAGCGATTTAAAATCGTTAGAGCCGCAAAAAGATACTCGTGAAGCCAGCAGTGAATTGGTCGTGCGTTTGGGCGGTACTATGGAACGTTATATTTGGACCATTAACGGTAAAAAATTTAGTGATGCTGAGCCTTTAAAAGTGAAATATGGCGAGCGTATCCGTATCAAATTTATTAATGACAGTATGATGGCGCACCCGATGCATTTACACGGTATGTTTATGCAGTTGGAGAATGGTCAAGAGTCGGTAGATATGCCAAATAAACACACATTGATCGTACCACCGGGTAAAACAGTTACGGCTTTATTAACTGCGGATGAATTGGGTGAATGGGCAATCCATTGTCATTTGTTGTATCACATGAGTGCGGGGATGATGAACAAGTTAATCGTGGCGAATGTTAGCGATGAACAAGTATCTACAATGCCAATTCAAGGTACAAATTCGACTCAAACTCACCAAGTAACTGAGCAAAAAGGAGCTGAACATGCACATCACTAATTTTGTATTGAAAGCGATTTTTTCTGTTGCGGTATTGAGTTTAACGACCTTAAGTGTGGCGCACGAAGGGCATCATTCAACCACTCAGAATAATGGGAAAAATATGCCATCAATGAATCATCAAGCCATGTCTGAGATGAATCATGTACAACATCAGGCAACATCTACGGTTAATCATTTACATCATGTACCAGATGCGAATACTCAGCAGAGTTCGCATTATGATCATCGCTCAGAACACGGTGCGCAAATTTATGCGATTACGACGGTGGATAATAAGTGGTTTGTCAATGAAGATGGCACAGGCGGTTTAAAGTCAGAGTTTGAAAGCCGTATCGGCACAGATGAAAATAAGGTTTTTATTAAAGTTCATGCCGATAAAGAAGAATCGCATGATGCACATTATGATGCCAAACTTTTATATAGCCGTATGATTTCAGACTTTTGGGATGCACAGATTGGTGCACGTTATCGCAGTGAAAAAGTTGAACTCGATGATCATCGCAAAGACACCGAAGAAAATGTTGATGCAGTGATTGGCTTACATGGTATGGCACCATATTTCTTTGAAACTGATGCTTATCTCTATGCAGGAGAAGACAGTTATGCGGGCTTTAGTCTAGAAACGGAACGTGATTTTCTGATTACCCAAAAGTTGATTATTCAAACTTATTTAGAGTTGGATGCGATCTTTAGTGATGACTCTAAATATGCGAAAAAAACTGGTTTAAGCAGTGCAACCGCAGGGCTTGAAACTCGCTATGAAATCAGTAAAAAGATCATGCCGTATATCGACATTGCCTATGAGTATTCAAAAGGTAATGATGAAACGTCGTGGCAAATAGAATCAAACTCTGAGAAAGGTTGGTTATATGGAGCTGGTGTTAGATTTAGATTTTAATTAATTTAATTATTACTAAATAGCTTTATTTAAATAAAACTCTAGCTTAATGTGGTCGGAAGCAAAATGTTAACTTATTTTGCTCCCTCCCTCCCATTTAACATAAAATCTCTTATGCGAAATTTTTTAGAATCAAAAAAAAGAAGCCCAAACTAAAAGTTTGGGCTTCTTTTATAACAATCAAACTTATTGCGCAGCTGGAGCCTTAGCTTCAGATGCAGCAGCAGTTTTAGTTTCAACAGTAGCTTGAGCTTCTGAAGCAGCAGCAGTATCAGCAGCCACTACTTTAGTTTCTGTTGTAGCTGATGCAGCAACTGGAGCTTGAGCGAAAGCTTGAACAGTAGTTAACATAACAGCAGCTGTAAGTGCAGATTTAATGAAAGTCATCTTTAAACATCCCTAAATTAAATAAATGTACTCCCCGGTACACTTGAGTATTTTGATTATAAATGACTAATTCTCTGTAAATTTATGTAAAAAATCGGAGTTTTAATTTTATTCACCATTTAACTTTCATCTAACTGCCCAGTATTTATTCAATGTTTATTAATCTATCCCAACAGTTGTCCGCAGAAATTGTGGATATTTTAACCAGCACGGGCCTTGATTGAATTCAGAAAAAGTTAAAATTGATTAAAAAATAATCAATTTTATTGGCGAAAAATGACAGATTTGTTCAAAAAGAAACCGACATGTTTCAAAGTCGGTTTTTTGCTGTTTTTCAGGGTGGGTGAAAATTTTTAAATTATTGATTTTTAATAATTATTTTGATTGCATTTCGCATAAGCTCTATTATGTTTAATGGGGGGATTTATTTAATCCGCTTACCATCTTTATCTATGATGATTTGACCATCCTCTTTGGTAAAAGCTCCTAATTGAGGCGCAGACAAAATATCTAAAACGAGTTCAGATGGTCTACATAGTTTTACACCTAATTCAGTCACTACAAATGGACGGTTAATTAAAATTGGATACTCAACCATAAAATTAATGAGCTGTTCATTTGTCCAGTGCTGCTGATCCAACTTGAGCGTTTCAAAGGGTTCTACATTTTTACGAATGGATTCACGTACAGAAATCCCTGCTTTTTCAATTAAATTAATGAGTTCAATCTTACTCGGAGGGGTAAGAAGGTATTCAATAATTTCAGGTTCTTCTCCTGTATTTCGAATGAGAGCTAATGTATTTCTTGATGTTCCGCAAGCTGGGTTGTGATAGATCTTAACTTTCGATGACATTGGATTAACTCAGAACTTAATAATATTGCATTTATATATGGATATGCGTATATTCGCAATAGCATATATTGGAGTGTAGATGATGGATCAAGCAGATTTCTTTAAATGCCTATCTGACCCGACACGTCTAGATATTTTAAAAATTATTTTAGCAAGACAAAATGTATGTGTTTGTGAAATCACAGAGATCTTACAACTGAGCCAACCCAAAATTTCTCGTCACTTGGCTTTACTCCGTAACCTCTCAATTTTGCTAGATGAGCGCAAGGGACAATGGGTGTATTACCGATTAAATCCTGATTTACCAGAATGGGTAAATGCAGTGCTCAATGTCTTAAATGATGAAATACTGAATAAACCTGCAAGCAACTTATCTATCTCTATGCAATGCGAGTAATTCAATGTCCGGATCAAAGCTCTCATTCTTAGATCGAAATCTAACGCTATGGATTTTCATTGCCATGACATTAGGAGTAGGTATTGGTGTATTTTTTCCTCAAGCATCTGTGGTACTCGATCAATTAAGCATTAATTCAGTGAATATCCCTATCGCAATAGGGCTTATTTTGATGATGTATCCACCACTTGCCAAAGTAGACTATGCGACTTTGCCTAAAGTCTTTGAGGACAAGCGAACCCTTACATTATCTCTCGTTCAAAACTGGCTAATAGCACCTTGCTTAATGTTTGGTTTGGCAATCATTTTTTTACATGCCTATCCTGAATACATGACTGGCCTAATTCTCATAGGCTTAGCCCGATGTATTGCGATGGTCCTCGTCTGGAACGATCTGGCATGTGGGGATAATCAATATGTCGCTGCCTTAGTCGCGTTTAACAGTATCTTCCAGATCTTATTCTTTAGTACTTATGCCTGGTTATTCTTAACCTTCTTACCACCATTCTTTGGGGTAGAAGCACAAATCATTAATGTGAGCTTTTGGACAATTACCCATGCTGTTCTTATTTATCTAGGTATTCCGTTCTTACTTGGGTGTTTAACCCGACTGATTTTGGTTAAAAAGAATGGTTTGGCTTGGTATCAGGATAAATTTATCCCAAAGATTAGCCCAATCAGCCTTATTGCCCTTTTATTCACGATTGTAGCCATGTTCAGTCTTAAAGGTGGTGAAGTGATTAGCCTTCCTCTAGACGTGCTTAGAATCGCTATTCCTTTGACAATTTACTTTGTTGCGATGTTCTTCATCAGCTTCTTTATGAGTAAGTGGATGGGCAATGATTACCCTAAAACGACTGCTATTTCCTTTACTGCGGCAGGCAACAATTTTGAATTAGCACTGGCTGTAGCGATTGCCACTTTTGGATTAGCTTCACCTGTAGCTTTCACAACCGTGATTGGTCCGCTTGTTGAAGTTCCTGTATTGATTGCTTTAGTGACAGTGTCGCTATGGCTGAGAAAAAAAGTGTTTAAAGAGGCATGAGTCGAATGAACCTACCAAATATTGATCCTAGTCTTTTAGAAAAACCGACTTTAGAAAAAGTTCAGGCAAAGAACCTTAAACATCCACCAAGAATACTGCTTTTGTATGGCTCAAATCGTGATAGATCATATAGCCGTTTAGCTGTTCAGGAAGCTGGTCGAATTCTTGAATATTTTGGTGCGGAAGTGAAAATCTTCCATCCAAAAGGGCTACCCCTCCCTGAAGATGGTGATATGCAACATACAAAGGTTAAGGAACTCCATGAACTCTTAGCATGGTCAGAAGGCATGGTGTGGTGCTCTCCTGAGCGTCATGGCTCAATGAGTTCGATATTGAAAGCTCAAATTGATTGGATTCCATTAGCAGCGGGTGCAATCCGTGCAACGCAAGGTAAAACCTTAGCTGTAATGCAAGTTTGTGGAGGTTCGCAATCCTTTAATGCTGTAAATCAATTACGTATTTTAGGGCGTTGGATGCGTATGATCACGATACCAAATCAGTCCTCAGTCCCTAAAGCATTTCTAGAGTTTGAAGAGGATGGTCGTATGAAGCCTTCTTCTTATTACATGAGGATTGTCGATGTGATGGAAGAACTTTATAAATTTACGCTTTTAACCAGGGGACAGTCCTCATATCTCACTGACCGTTACTCTGAACGTGTAGAAAGTGCAGAAGAGCTTTCAAAGCGTGTGAATCAAAAGAGTATTTAGATTTCCTAAAATTAACATAATACACCTTATACGAAATGATTTTTTATTAAATACAAATCAACAACTTATATCGATATAAAAACCCAGACCTATAGATCTGGGCTTTTTTATAGATTCTTCACGTTCCACGCTTATTTATTAAGCAATGTTTCACATTAATATTAAGTAGAACTTTATAAGTCTTAAATTCCGTACTTCACACGGTACGCTTCCATTTTCGCTAAAGCATCTTTGTCGCCTTTAGCATCTAAGTAATCCATTAAATCTTTCATTGTGATAAGCGCATGCACAGGAATTTCAAGCTCTTTTTGAACTTCTTGAATCGCAGACAATTCACCCTGACCTTTTTCTTGACGGTCAAGCGCAACCAATACACCCGCTATTTGCGCGCCTGCATTTTTTAAAATGGTCACAACTTCACGAATGGCTGTACCCGCAGTGATCACATCATCAATGATCCACACCTTTTTACCTTCTACCGAAGCACCCACAAGCACACCACCCTCACCGTGATCTTTAGCTTCTTTACGGTTGAAGCCCCAAGGTACACTTACACCGTGGTTTTGTGACAATGCTACAGCCGTTGCAGCTACAAATGGAATCCCTTTATATGCAGGGCCAAATATCACTTCAACGTGTTCGCATTCAGTTAACTTTGCTGCATAGCCAGAAGCCAAGCCAGTTAAGGCTTCACCGTCATTTAACAAACCGGCGTTAAAAAAATAAGGACTCACACGACCTGATTTTAAAGTAAACTCACCAAATTTAAGCACACCACGTGATAATGCCAGTTCGATAAAAGCTTGTGGATTAAATGCCGCTTGCGCTGTCATGAGGTGCTCCATTTATTAAATTGAGGTTAAACTCGAGCATGATACCAAAGAGTAGCTATCCTAGTGATCAAAAAATTTTACGTGTCGTATCAATCAACGTAAATGGTCTTCGTTCTGCAGAAAAAAAAGGAATTTTTGACTGGATGGCAACTTCAGATGCCGATGTCATTTGCATGCAAGAATCCCGTATTACACACGAACAATGGACAGATAAATTTAAGCCAGAAGGTTGGTATACACACCTATTCCCAGCTGAGCGTCCTGGCTATGCTGGTACCGCAATCTATAGTCGTTTGCCGTTTATCTCAGTTACCGATGGTCTGGGTTTTGAATTGGCTGATTCACAAGGTCGTTTTATCTCAGCAGAATTTGATCTAGGCTTAGAGAAAACAGCTCATATTTGCTCACTCTATTTACCATCAGGTTCTTCTGGTGAAGAAGCACAAGCACGTAAAGATCACTTTCTAAATGAATATAAGCTGATCTTAAAACAATGGCGTGATGAAGGTAAATCTGTGATTGTTTGCGGTGACTACAATATCGTACATAAACGCATTGATATTAAGAACTGGTCAGGCAATCAAAAAGCTTCAGGTTGTTTACCACATGAACGTGCATGGCTCGATCATATTTATGATGATTTAGGCTATGTCGATACCTTCCGTGAAGTGCGTAAAGAAGCAGAACTTTATTCATGGTGGTCAAACCGAGGACAAGCCCGTGCCAAGAACGTGGGTTGGCGGATTGACTATCAAGCTTGCTCACCAGATTGGAAAGATCGTACTGTGAATGCATGGGTATATAAAGAAACGTGGTTTAGCGATCATGCCCCTGTCATTATCGATTATAAAATTTAGTGTCGTGCAAACTGAGTGAACAACTGTTTCCTAAATGTACGCCAATTGCTCACAAATCTTGTCGTGTTAACGTATTTTTATTCCGACTAATTCAGTGCATTATTGTCGCACGGCACAGGGACATGTCAGGATGACAATAGGGATTGGAAGCCGTAGGATGAAAAGAAAATAAATTTCGGTTTATTTTCCAAGGATGAAGACATTGGACGTTGAATTGAGACCCGCATGATCAGGATGATTTAATGCGGGTTTTCTCTATTTAAAAGATCAATACAAATTTTAAGATAAGAAATTTTCCACCATTTTATTGATAACCACCATGAAGCCACACTGTAGATTTCAAACCTATTTAAAATATTCTGATCACATTTATGTTTTTGCGTAAATTTTGCTAAGCTCTGGACTGATCACAATGAATAAGACTGTTAGAGATGATTAAAGTTTACGGCATTAAAAATTGCAACTCGATGAAGAAAGCATTCGATTTACTCAATGAGTTGGGGCTTAGTTATGAGTTCCACGATTATAAGAAACAAGGTATTGATGCTGAAACAGTACAAAAATGGCTAAATGATCTTGGTGCTGAACTTGTCCTCAATAAAAAAGGAACGACTTGGCGTAAATTGTCTGAGGAAGATCAACAAACTGCCCTTGCATCTGAACAGGGTTTGATTGAAGCACTGACTACACATACGAGCCTTATTAAAAGACCAGTGATCACTACTGAATCAGGCTATGTAGTAGGTTTTGATGAGAATGCGATAAAAGCATTAAAGAAATAAGAAATAAAAAAAAGCCGAGCAACTACTCGGCTTTTTTATAAATCTTAAATTAGTTCACGCGTACCCAAGTTTGGTTACGACCAAGCGCTGATACACCGATGAAACCACGAAGTTCAAGCTTTTGACCACCGTCTTTCAATGAACCCTTCAATTTGTAAGTTTTTCCAGATTGTGGGTCTAAGATTGAACCACCATCGTAATTCGTTCCACCTACATTTTTAAGACCCTTCACAATGGTTAAACCTTTTAAAGATTTCTTGTGATAGGGACCTTCACAGTTCGTACATGAATTTTCTTGACCCGGTGTGACAACACTCTGAATCGTTGCATTCAATGTTCCGTTTGGCTGTTCAGTGAATTTTACAAAAGCTTTAGCTTTTTTAGTTTTCTCATCAATCGTATTCCACACGGTACCATTGAGTGGATCTGCAGCATTTGCAAATACTGCTGAAGCGAGTAATCCTAACGCTAGTGCAATTTTTTTCATTGTTTTTTGTTTCCCTTGCTGAATTGACTTTAATATTATTAAAAATTGATAACATTTAAGCAATTTTTGAATGTGACTATTTAGTGTACCATTGTAATGCTGTGTGCTGATAATAAACATAATTTCATTAATATGGAAAAACAATGAAGATCAATCCGGTTTTGAAACAATACATAACAGAGTCTTTTTTAAAAACGAGTCTTCGCTTTCCGAGTCGCTTTAATCTTCCCCCCACCGTACTTCGTGTTGCCTTAGAGCAGATGACGCGTGTTTTTCCACAGTCCAAAGATGTCAGTATTCGAAAACTAAGAATCGCAGGTATTCGTGCCGAAGAAATTTTGCCTCAACCTGAAACGACTCAGCTCATTTTTCACATTCATGGTGGCGCATTCTTTTTAGGATCGTTAAATACACATCGCGCATTGATGACTGAAATGGCTCTTCGGACTCAAATGCAAGTGCTACATATCGATTACCCTCTTTCACCTGAACAACGTTTCCCCGATCTCGGAGAAGCAATCTATGATGTGTACCAATTATTGGTAGAGCAAGGTGCTCAACCAAAAGATATTATTTTATCTGGCGATTCTTGTGGTGCCAATTTAGCACTTGCACTGGCTTTACGTTTAAAAGAAGAAAATCCAAAACTTCTTCCAAGTGGCTTGATTTTAATGTCACCCTTTCTTGACTTAACTTTGACCAGTGAATCTCTACGCTACAATCAAAAGCATGATGCTTTATTGTCAATTGAAGCTTTAGAAGCAGGCATAAATCATTATGTTCCTAAAGGTGTAGATGTCTCAATTCCCGAAATTTCCCCAATTTTTGGAGATCTCAAAGGATTGCCACCGACATTGGTTCAGGTGGGTTCAAAAGAAATTTTGTTAGACGACTCTACGCGATTTGAAGAAAAGGCTAAAGCAGCTGGAGTGGATGTTGAGTTTAAGTTATACACCGGTATGTGGCATAACTTCCAAATGTTTAGCGCTTGGTTTGATGAAGCAAAGCAAGCTTTGACCGATATCACAGAGTTTGCCCATCGTTTGGATAAAGACTGATTGAATCAAAACTGAAGTAAACATAAAAAAGAGTAGCGTAAGCTACTCCTTTTTTATTCATTTAGAATAAGTATGAGACACCAAATCCACCATGATAACTTCGATCGGATCCACTTAGGTCTACACCGATGCTTGCATCTAACTGCGCACGATCATTCAAGGCATAGATTAAACCAGATGCCAGTCCATACTCTCGCTCTTGGCTTTCTTTCTTGGTAAATACTGCTTCAGAATAGCCCGATAAATTACCCACGATTTTATACCCAATAGTAGGTACAGCAGTCACCGACCAGTCACTATTTTGAGCCGAATAGAACATTCCTATTCCTGTCGTTACAGTATCGTTATATTGATACTCAACAGATGAGCCCAAAGTATAAATATCATCAACATAAGTAAAACGATCATTTCCTGTTGCGATTTTAGCTTGTGCCAAAATTGCCATTTTCAGTTGATCATCTTGTAAGTCAACGTGATGCTTAATCCCAACAGAAACATCACCTAAACCATCATGGTCATCAGTTCGATTTTGGATTCGGGTCCGCTCCCACGCTGGGCCATCCCAACCCAATTGAAGCTCAGTATTCTTACTCAATCCCGTACGCAACAGGACATCAGCATTGAGTCGCAATGATTTATTTTTAAAACCATTTTCAGTACTTTCAACATACTGTGCAGTTGGAAGTCCCTGCTCCCATGCCAATTGACCTACGGGCGTAATGCCTGTGCTGAAACTCGTACCAGGTCGATCGAAGGCAAAATCTGCAGCCATCGCACTTACACTCGCGGTTGAGCAAAGTATCAAGCTCAGTTGTTTTAATTTTGTCATGGGGCACCCAAATTAATTTAATTCTTTCGTCATTTTTGCGCCACGGCTACGTAATAACTCGAGTGTCTCACGTTCTTCCGGTAAAGCCTGTGACCAATCAATGGTATCAAAATCGCAGTCGAAAAATAAATCACTAATTGAACTCAGAATGGTATTCCCCTCTTCATCTTTGGTATTAGGATCAACTTGATGATCAAGTAAGCGTTGAACTGCAGGCACACATGCAGCACTCGCAGCATCCCAAAGTGGGCCGTAACATTCCTCTGCATCCCATAAATGGAAATTAGCTTTCGCTGCAATCAGTGCATCTAGAATATCAAGATGTACTTGTAATTTCTGTTGTTTTTCTTCTGTTGAAAGCGCATTTCCTTGCTCATACGCTTCACAAATTTCTTCCCACCATTGAAATAAAGTGTCTGACCACACAGAAACCGCAGGGCCTTTCTCTCCTGCGATAAAGTTTGGATCTAAACCTTCTGCTAACAGGCGCTGTACCTGTGCTAGGTCTAATTCTTCTAAGGCCTGTAAAAACACTTGTTGATGTGCTGTTAGCATTTACTTTCTCTACTATTTATCTATAACGACATTATGCCTAATAATGCAGATCATTATTCAATTAAATAAATCAAAACTGTTCATTCAAAATTTTATTCAAAAAAAAAAGCCCCGAAGGGCTTTTTGCTATTCCACATCCACTTCATCTTCTTTCAGTTGGATGGGCGCTCCACGAGGGTTCTCTTTTTTCTCGAATACATGTTCAAGACTACGCTTTAATCGGTCAATCGCACCATGAATCGCTGTGTCGATATTATGACCTCTGTGATTGACCACAACTGGTTTTAGTCCAGCTGGGCGAGCTTCGATCATACATTGAATATCGTCTGCACCGCCTTTATGGGCATTTTCATCACTTAAATGAACCGAAAAATGGGTAATTCTTTCACTATGGCGTTGAAACTCTGTATTTAGTTCTGCACGTACATAATCAATTAATCGCTCACTGTTTTGAATATTCTTATCTGTACGGATTTCTATGTTCATAAATATCATCCTCACTCTTCTTCTGAATCATTTTTGTGCAAAACTTTTTATCTTGGCACGTTTGTAGCTTGCAATCTAATTGCATCGAACATCTTCAATTGCTGTTTGGAATACGTCCCTCCACATTGAATGATGAACACTTTTTGAGTCTGCAGAACCGTGTCCTTATACTTTGAATATCGGGCCTAACTCAAAAATATGCAAGTGGTATTTTAAAAAATTAATAAAAGGATTACTCATTGTGACAAGTACTTACTTACGCGGACAGGCGCTTATTGATTCGATTCAAAATGCACCTTATTCCAGAGACTTGAGAGGTTATGGGGCGAATCCACCTCATCCTCATTGGCCTAATCAAGCGCGTATCGCAGTGCAATTTGTCTTAAATTATGAAGAAGGTGGTGAAAACCACATTGAGCACGGTGATCAAGGTTCAGAGCAATTTTTATCTGAAATCGTTGGTGCTGCCAGTTTTAATGCTAAGCATATGTCAATGGATTCTATGTATGAGTATGGGTCAAGAGTCGGTTTTTGGCGTATTCATAATGAGTTCAAGAAACGTCAATTACCCATGACTATTTTTGGTGTGGGAATGGCTTTGGCACGTCATCCAGATGTGGTCGAAGCAATTAAATCTGCGGATTACGATGTGGTATCTCATGGTCAACGTTGGTTGCATTATCAGAATATGGATATTGAGACCGAAAGGCAGCATATGGATCAAGCCATTAGTGTACTTGAAACGCTATTCGGACAAGCCCCAATCGGTTGGTACACAGGTCGAGATAGTCCTAACACACGTCAACTTTTAACTGAATTTCCTCAAATCAAATACGACTGTGATTATTACGGCGATGATTTACCTTTTTGGACACAGCTCACCCATCCCAATGGCGAGCAGCATCCGCATTTAATTATTCCTTATACTCTGGACACCAACGACATGAAGTTTAGTTCAGCAGGTGGCTTCAATCATGGTGAACAATTTTATCAATATCTAAAGGATGCCTTTGATGTCTTGTATGCCGAAGGGGAAACTGCACCAAAAATGATGTCTATTGGGATGCACTGCCGTCTTTTAGGACGCCCAGGACGCTTCAAGGCACTACAACAGTTCTTAGACTATGTTCAATCTCATGAACATGTTTGGATTTGTCGTCGTGGAGATATTGCGCAACATTGGATCGATCATTTCGCACCATAATTTCACATTCATGAGAAAAAGAGTGCTTTATAAAGTGCTCTTTTGATCTTTTTCAGTCACTTTTTCCACCAAATCTACGTTGGCATTGTTATTGCAATTTAAGCCTAAAGTTTCAATGTATAGGTTTGAATTGTGTTGCTTTCAGAATTTAATCAAACATCTGTTGAACATCAGAAAGCATTTTTATTGCAATGTGTTCATATCCCACGATGGGGCGAGGAAATCATTCATCACGGTCCTTTTGACACACGAGAAGGACTATTAAAGTATGCTGAACAACATGCCATTACATGGACATGGGATGAAATTTTAGCAGCCCTAAATACACACCCAAGGATTGGCGAAAGAAAAGCAAAACTTGAATTATCAGAACAAGAACAAACTTTTTCAAGGCGTGAACAAGCACGCATCACACATGATCAAGAAGTTCTAGATGCGTTATATAAAGGCAACTTGGCCTATGAAAAAAAATTCGGTTTTATTTTTCTGATTAAAGCTTCTGGTTTGAATAGTGAAGAGATTCTGACTGCATTGGAATACCGCTTACTAAACGATTTTGAGACCGAAAAAAGAATCGTCCATCGCCAACTTTTAGAAATTGCTTTATTGCGCCTCTCACAGGAAATTCAAGCATGATCAGCTCACATATTTTAGATACCCACCTTGGACGTCCTGCAAGTAATGTTGAAGTTAAGCTTTTTTCTGCGTCTGGAGAGTTATTAGCGATAGCCAAAACCAATTCTGATGGACGTGTGACAGCAGCAGATTTTGGACTCGATCAAATTGATGTCGCTGAATACAGCATCGAATTTATGACGCAAGCATATTTCTCAGCGCAGAACATCCCAACTTTTTTTCCAAAAGCCGTCATTCATTTTTCAGTAAACGACGCTCACCAACATTACCACATTCCCTTGCTGATTAGCCCTTATGCCTACTCCACCTATCGTGGCAGCTGAGCACTCGCAAATTTAAAATATAGAGGGATTTATTATGACTGCACACGAACAACAACAATCACCCGAACATGAATATCTTGGTACTGGTAAAAGTGCTGCTTATGGCTTACAACATGTTTTAACCATGTATGGTGGTATTATAGCGCCTCCTCTGATCGTTGGTACGGCTGCAGGCTTATCAGGTATGGAAATTGGGCTACTCATCGCTGCTGCTTTATTTGTCGGTGGCTTAGCGACAATTTTACAAACCATAGGCGTTAAACATATTGGTGCACAATTGCCCTTGGTTCAGGGTGTCTCTTTTGCTGGTGTAGCCACAATGGTCGCAATTGTCACCACAGGTGGCGGATTACAGGCAGTCTATGGTGCCGTCATTGTGGCATCACTTTTAGGGTTTTTCTTAGCGCCCTACTTCTCTAAAATTATTCGATTTTTTCCCCCAGTTGTTACAGGCTGTGTAATTACAATCATAGGCTTATCACTCCTGCCAGTTGCTGTGCGTTGGATGATGGGCGGCAATAAAAGTGCACCTGATTGGGGAAGTGCTGAAAATATTTGTTTAGCGTTAGCGACGCTTGCAATCGTCATAATATTGAATATGGCTGGCAGTGCCACAATTCGACGCCTTTCAATTTTACTGGCAATTATTCTTGGCACTGTCTTAGCATTTATGTTTGGCTTTGGTGATTTTAGCAAAGTTGGGGAAGGTCATTGGTTACAGGTTCCTAGCTTCTTTGCATTTGGTATGCCGACCTTTGAGTTTACAGCAATACTTTCCATGATCATTGTTACCCTCGTGATTATGACTGAGACTACAGCTGATATTATTGCAGTCGGTGAAATTATCGGTACGGATGTAGATTCAAAACGTATTTCAGATGGTCTACGCGCAGATATGTTATCAAGTGCAGCAGCACCGATCTTTGGTTCATTTATGCAAAGTGCGTTTGCGCAAAACGTTGGTTTAGTTGCAATAACAGGGATTAAAAGTCGCTATGTTGTCGCTGCTGGCGGGATAATTCTGGTCGTACTTGGATTACTCCCAGTGATGGGGCGTTTTATTGCAGCGATTCCTGTGCCTGTACTTGGGGGGGCTGGCCTTGTTTTATTTGGTACAGTAGCCGCGAGTGGTATCCGTACACTGGCAAAAATTGATTATAACGATCAGAAAAACTTAATTATTGTCGCGACTTCAATTGCTGCAGGAATGGTACCCATTATTGACCATTCATTCTATTCCGACTTCCCAAAATGGGTCCAAACCTTGTTCCATTCGGGTATTAGCTCAACCTGCTTAATGGCGATAATCCTCAATATATTATTTAATCACTTAAAATTATTTGGACCGAAAATTAGTATTAAAAGTAAACAAATAATTGATTCTCATCATTAATTTAAACCATCTTTGTATCAATGCCTGCATACGTGGGCATTAATTTTTCCTTTCATCCAATTTTGGCTTTATTTTTGCAAAAGAATCGTTATTCTGTTACCGCTTTCTCTGGGGATTCTTTTATGAAACTTAATCAAATCGCAGCACTTTGCGCATTAGCTTCTACAGCAGCGTTTACTCAAGCAAGTCCAATTGTTTGGCAAGATTTCAGCCTAACTGGTCTTTATGGCGATAACTACCTAAACCCTTTCTCTCAACAAGAAGGTGAACGCTATACCATCACTGCTGAATATGCTGCAAAGCTTAAGTACTCGGATGTTTTCTTTTTCGTCGATCAACAATGGGGCGGAAAAGATGGCGATTCAACTTACCTTGAATTAGCTCCACGATTAAGTTTAAGTGAAGTTTCTGGCCAAAAACTAAGCGCTGGTCCAATCAAAGATGTATTGATTGCAACGACTTGGGAACACAACGCTGGTTATAACAACAATACTGAGTTCAATAACTTCTTGTATGGCGTAGGCTTTGCTTTAGATATTCCTTACACGCAATATGCAAATATTAACTTCTATCGAGTTGACAATGACTTGACTGAAGATGACTACCAAATGACGATCACTTACGCTGTTCCATTCAAGCTAGGCAATGAAGAATTCTTGGCAGATGCATTCCTTGATTGGTCTACAAATGAAGGTCCTGGTCATGCGAGTGAATTGAACTGGACAAGCCAATATAAATGGAATATTGGTAAACATATCTCTCCAAAAACCAAATTGTATGTAGGTGTTGAACACTCTGTTTGGAACAATAAATTCGGTCAAAAAGGTCAAGACCAAAACGATGTAAGCGCATTGGTTAAATATCATTTCTAATTGATATTTATAATAAAAAAGCAAGACTAGTGTCTTGCTTTTTTTATGCTCAATAATCAAAATAAAGTTATAAATACTGACGATTAGAATAAAAAATGTCTTTTAAAATTCGTTTCGCAACTGAACAGGATTTAACTCAAATCCAAGATATTTACAACGATGAAATTCTGAATGGTTTTGCAACATGGAATGAGCAAGATCAAGACATTTATTATTATCAGAATTGGTATCGTCAGCATCTAATAGATCATTTCCCTATTTTTGTGGTTGAAAACGAACTCACCCAACAAATTGCAGGTTATGCTGAATACAGTACATTTAGAGCGATCAGTGGTTTTAGACAAACTGTCGAACACTCTGTGTATATTCATCCCAATTTTACACGTTTGGGTTTAGGCAAAGCTTTACTCCAACATTTAATTCAATACGCAAGCCAACATAAAATTCATGTCATGATCGCTGCTATAGATCATGAAAATTTTGCATCCATCAAATTACATGAATACTTTGGATTTAAACAAACAGGCTATTTACCTGAAGTCGGACAAAAATTTGGATCTTGGCGCAATCTCGTCTTATTCCAACTGAATCTAAATACTTAAAAAGGGCATTTAGCCCTTTTAGTTAAAATTTTTTAATCCAAAGGATTTCCAACAATATTACTGATAATACCTTTCATAATATGAGGTCCTTGTTCTTTTCTTAAGTCCTCATACCATTCACGAGTAATCGATTCGTCTTTCATATGCGTCACATCACAACGTTTACGCGCTCTCAATACCATTTCAGCAGTGCGTTCATTACGTTTGTTTTGATAACGTCTTAAAGCATCCTGAATTCCCAGTGTATTAATCTGTAATGCCCGAGCCAAATAAATGGCATCTTCCATCGCTTGGCAACCGCCCTGCCCAATATCAGGTGTTGTACTATGTGCTGCATCGCCAACAATCACAACTCGCCCTTTATAGAAATCTGCAAATGGTTCTATATCATGGATTTCAACACGATTGGTTCGCTGTTCATCAATAGAATCAATCAAAGTTTGTACTGGCGGACACCAACCGTCAAAATATTGTTTCAATAATTTTTTATATTGAGTACGATCATTTTCCAAACCTAATTCAAGTGGTACATCAAAGAAGAAATAAAAACGATTACCTGCGACTGGCATTAAAGAAGCTCGCTTCCCTTCTCCCACAAAGGTGGTCCACTGATCAGCAGGTGCCAGCGACTCAGAAATTTCGACCAACCCATTCCAATTCACATAACCGGCATAACGACGCTCAACTTGCTCACCTAAAACATAGGCACGCGTGATCGAATGAGTGCCATCCGCGCCGACCAATAAATCCGTGGTGATTTCTGTTCCGTCAGCAAAATGGATTTTGACGTCATCACCTTGATCCTCAAGTCCGATCAATTTTTTTGCAAGATGAATATCTTCACGCCCAAACTCATCCATCAACATATTTTGTAATTCAGCGCGAGAAACTGGATAAGGTCGCTGCCCAACTTCTTCAATCAACGGATATAAATTAAATTGCGTCATGACATCACCCGTGAGCCCATCGACATAAGCAAGGTGATCCATTTTCCCACCAAGTTGAGCGACTTGATCCGTGAGTCCTAGATAGTTCAAACATTTCACACCATTTGACCACAATGAAATCGCAGCACCCACGGGTAAAATTTTTTCAGTTTGTTCATATATTGAAACTTGATGACCAAATTTCTTCAGCGCAATTCCGGTCGTTAATCCTGCCATTCCGGCACCAATAATGGTGATATTCATTTTTACTTCCACAATTTTTTTTGCTTTAACCCACTGCTTAAAGCGAAAAACGTGCCATTTCCACCAATATAGCGCTACATAAGTGCAAGGTTGGCACATGCTGTGCATTCTTTTTAAAGCCCTTAAGCAGATGCGACATAACAACGCATTACGATTCTAAGAATGCATTCTTTTGATAAGAATCAAGTTTTAAAGCAATAATGGAAGATGACATGGCAACACTATTGGCACCGGAATTTGAAATCCCTACTCCTTTACAGCAACTTACTAACCTTGCAGATGCCCGAATTGGTGCAAAAGTCACAACATGTTCTGATGATTTTTTTGCTGAAGCTCAACGTATGCTTCAGTTTGATGCGCCTATCTTTGTAGAAGGTAAATTTGATGATCATGGCAAGTGGATGGATGGATGGGAAACCCGTCGTAAACGTCACAGTGGTTATGATTGGGCGATTGTTCAGTTAGGTGTTGCAGGTAAAATTAAAGCACTCGATATTGATACCACTTTTTTTAGTGGTAATTATCCCGCTTCTGCTTCAGTAGAAGGGTGTTATGCACCAAATGAAAACTTAGATGATGCTGAATGGCACCAAATTTTACCAAATAGTATATTGGGACCAAGTCAGCACCATGTCTTTGAAGTTTCAATGAATCAGATCTTTACCCATCTTCGTTTAAATATTTTTCCAGATGGGGGTATCGCACGATTCCGCGTATATGGTGAAGTCAGCGTTAAAATCCAAGATCAAAGCCAAACCCTCGACCTGCTTGCACTTGAAAATGGTGGACGTGTTATTGCCTATAGTGATGCACACTTCGGACATCCACGTAATCTGATCAATCCAGGACGTGGGATTAATATGGGTGATGGTTGGGAAACCGCACGCCGTCGTGCACCCGGTTTCGACTGGTGTATTTTAGCTTTAGGGCAAGCTGGTCACATTGAAAAGATCGAGATTGATACAGCCCACTTTAAAGGAAATTATCCTGCTGAAGTGTCCATTCAAGCCATTTATATAGAAGATGCAACGGATCCTCAATTGATTCCACAAAGTATGTTTTGGCCTTTCTTATTAGATGCTCAACCAATGCAAATGGATCACATTCATAACTTTGTAAATGAAGTATTGGGACACGAAAAAATTTCTCATATTCGGGTGAATATGATTCCTGATGGAGGGATTAGCCGTATACGCCTCTGGGGTAAAGTAAATCCTTAGTTGAGCATTTGTTACTTTTAAAGTGATCTTATTTTGACTGCATTTTCGACACAATTCTAAATTGAAAATGCAGTATCTTTTTAGCGAATTTTATGATGCATACCATTACCCTACAACCTTTAACCTCCGAAAATTTTGCACCTTTTGGTGACGTCATTGCTTGCCAAGGAAATGATTATTTTCATATTAACGATGCGCATACAGAGCGCTATCATGCTTTAGTGACCACTGAAATTATTGGCGATGCCAAAGCCGGGATTAGTATTTTTCGAAATATTCAAAGTACCAATATTCCGTTCAAAATTTCGATGCTTGAACGTCATCCTCATGGATCACAAGCTTTCATCCCGATGCAGGGACAAAAGTTTTTAGTAGTGGTTGCACCAAACTTAAATGCGGATCAGCCCGATATTTCAAACCTACAAGCTTTTATAACCAATGGCTCTCAAGGTGTAAACTATCGGGCAGGGACTTGGCATCATCCACTTTTAACATTGGAAAGCCCGAGTGATTTTGCGGTGGTGGATCGGATTGGCAGTGGATCTAATTGTGATGTGTTTAAGTTTGATCAAATTGAAATATCATATTGAATCTGGTGCTTATGCATCTCAATTATGCAGATCATGAGACCATCTAATTTTATGTCCATCTTTGACTATTATTTTACAACTAGGTAATCATTGTCATTCACCGATGTCGCATATTCTTCCATTCTTGAAATCAGTCCATTTTCAATGGTGTACTCTTGTACCCATTTTTGCTCAAATTCACCATCTTGACCATCAATCGTAAATTTTTCACGTCCAAAAACCACCACTTTGTTACCTTCTTTGACCATACGTAAAATATCAAAGTATGCGACATGCATGGTTGTGAAATTGGTATTGAAGAACTGTTCTACACCCGTTTTTCCTTCAAATCGAATTGAAGGCAGTTTTTGTGAGCCATGGTGAGTCCATACCGTATCCTCAGTTACTGTTGCAACAGCAGCCTGTAAATCTTGAGACCTAAATGCCTCAAACATTTGGTCTATGATTTGAAGTGAATTGATCATACTCATTTTATTTACTCTTTTTATCTTAGGATAAAAAGAGGTTAATGAAGGGAGAGTGAAAGATCACTATCAGCTGGTATAGCGATTTAAAGATTTTGCTAGAAACGATGAGTTCTATACGACTGCTTGATTTTGACAAGCTGACATCACATGTAACACCGCAGCAGTTCTCGTTTCCACAAACAGCTTCTCAAAAACGTGCTCTAAATGTTTATTGACGGTGCGTGGACTCAACTCCAAAATTTCTGCAATATCTCGGTTGGTTTTGCCAAGTGTTACCCAATGCATAACTTCAGCTTCACGTGGTGTTAAATTCGGACAAGCTTGAGCGATCTCTTCAACACTTGGCATGTGTGTTTGCTCTTTGAGCTGAACCAAAACATGTTTAGGTAATTGTCCTTCTTTCAACTTGGTTAATAAATTTAATTGTAATTGCTGATGCCCATGACCATATTGACCATGTAGCATTTCTTCTTGATTCGATTGCTGGAAAAGTGCTTTTAACCAATGATTTATACTCTTTCTAAAATGAGTAATATCAATTCCATGTTGCGTTAATAAACCTTGCACTACAGGTGTCTGCCAAATAATTTCCCCATCCATATCCATCGACAAAATTGCACTGCCTGTTGCATCGAGCATTTGTTTCTGTTGGTGCATTAAACGGGCTTGCAGTAAATGCGTTTTGACACGTGCTTGTACTTCATCGATATTCAGTGGCTTTGTCACATAATCTACGCCGCCGACTTGAAAGCCTTTTACAATATGTTCGGTTTCCGTCAAACCCGTCATAAATATGACAGGGATGTGCTCAGTCATTGGACTCGCTTTAAGCTGGATACAGGTTTCAAAACCATCAATCTCAGGCATACTCCCATCCAATAAAATCATATCTGGCTGTGAACGGTGCGCAATTTCAATAGCAGTAAAACCATTGGTAGCAACTAAGACCTGATAGCCTGCTTGATCAAGACTCTCATGTAATAAACTTAGATTTTCAGGAATATCATCCACAATTAAAATGCTTTCTAACATAGCTTAACTCCCTTCCAAATCAGATCTGATATCAGATAGGTGCTCGTGTAATCGTTGTAATGCACGTTGGGTATCGAAGCGTTGAATATCAAATTCTATGTGTTGCCATATAGAAGGATCACAGACATTGCGTTTCTTGCAAATTTCGAGGATCTCTTTGGCTCCACGGATATAACCAATACTCAAATAATCTTCTAGTTTGATTAGCGCTTGTTCTGGTGCTACATCATCCTCATCAATCACGCTGACAGATAAAGCGTTACTATCATAGTGTAAGGGTTCAACCTGTTTTTGAGGTTCTTCTGCGACTTGAGTTGGCTCATTCTGATGAACCCAGTTCAAGCCTAATTTATCTCCAATTTTGTTCAGTAGCAGATTTAAGTCCACGGGTTTGACCAGAAAGTCTTCATTCAATACATCGGTTTCAGGGTTCTGCATTCGTTCATTGGCATCTGCGGAAATAATGATGATGGGAACATTGGTCATTTTATTATTTCTCAATAATTTCGCAGTTTCCCACCCTCCCATCAAAGGCATACTCAAATCCATTAAAATTAAATCTGGTCGAAATTCAGGGACTTTTCTTAGACATTGCAATCCCGATTCTGCTTCTTCAAGAATAAAGCCGAGAGGTTTAAGGAAATTTAAAACTAGTCCACGATCAGTTGCTTCATTGTCTACGACCAATATTTTACGGCGATGTCCCGTATAGCCAGATACTGTATTCGATGCGACATCAGCAATCGGATGAATGACCGACTTTGAAGGTAAATATAGTTTTATTTTAAAAATTGAACCGTTTTTTAACGTACTGCTTACCTTTAACTCCCCACCGAGAATATCCACCAATAGTTTAACAATTGGTAAACCCAAACCTGTTCCAGCAAAGCTCCCTTGTACAACATTTTGTCCGCGCTCAAAAGGCTGGAATATTCGCTCTAGATCTGCTTGAGCAATCCCGCATCCCGTATCATGAATTTCAAAATATGCCGTCTGAAAGCGATAATCTACTCGAAATTTCACCTCTCCTTCGAGCGTAAATTTCAAAGCATTTCCCATTAAATTGATAAGGATCTGTTCAAGTCTTTTTTTATCTATACGTACGTATTGTGGTATTTTTTCACTAATTTCGACCGTAAATTTCAGTTGTTTTTGTTGGAATTGTGGCTCAAACATATTCACGATTTGTTGGAGAAACTTCGGAAATTCAATATTCGACATTTCTAAAGAAATTTTACCTGTTTCAATCCTTGCAAGATCAAGTAAACCATCAATCAAGGACGTTAAATGCTGCCCACTACGACGAATCACGCCCAGCGCAGCTTTTCCTTGTTCAGAGAGTTGTTCTTGTTTATTGAGTAACTGGCTATATCCTAAAATACTATTTAGAGGTGTTCTCAGTTCATGACTAATCCCAACAACATAACGACTTTTGGCCTCATTGGCTTTTTCAGCTTGAGTTCGTGCATCTTGTAATTGCCGATCTGTAATTTTATGCGCTTCAATTTCGTCCATGAGCAGTTGTGTTTGCATATTACTTTCAAGCTGAGCTTGTCGGCGACTTTCATCATTGAGTACCAACCACCATGCTGCAACACATAACAGTAAAAATAATACGGCATAAATTTTCACAAATAGCATCAGCAACTCATGCTGTTGAGTTGATCCAAATACTGTGCCGAATTTACTCAGTTCTTGTAAATAAACCAGACTTAAACTGACTGCCAAAACCACACTCAGAACAAAGATCATCAAAATATAAAGACTCAATCTAGTATTGATGTATCTCAACCATTGGCGCGGTAGAAACCAAACTGCAAAATGCTTAAGTTGTGCAGACCACCGTGCATGAGGCTTACATAAATCATGGCAACGAGCTTCTAAGGTACAGCATAAAGAACAAATCATATTGTTATAAGCAGGACAAGTCGCCATGTCAGCCATTTCATACTCATGCTCACAAACCACACATCGTTGTGTCTCTATTGGTTTTAATGATTTATCTTCATGACGTGCGATGTAGTATTTGCCACGAGTAAAATAAGCAAGCATTGGGACACAGATGATAGCTGAACCTAAAGCAATAAATCCTGCTAAGGATTTTGCGATATCACCAAATAATCCCCAGTAGCATAAAATCGACAATAAGGATGCAATACATAAACTGCCAACACCGACTGGATTAATGTCATAGAGGTAAGCACGCCTAAACTCAATTCCTTTCGGGCTCAGCCCCAATGGCTTACAGATGACGAGATCAGCAACGATGGCACCCACCCATGCCAAGGCCACATTACTATAAAGCCCTAATACACGCTCCACCGCATGGATGACACCCAGCTCCATCAACAATAGCGCAATAAAAATATTGAATACTAACCAGACCACACGTCCGGGATGACTGTGCGTTAAGCGTGCAAAGAAATTAGACCATGCCAATGAGCCAGCATAAGCGTTGGTTACGTTGATCTTTAACTGTGCGATACACACAAACATGACTGTAAGAAATAATGCAGCACCAGGATGCTCAATCACTTGTTGGTAGGCGATCCAATATAGATAATTCGGATTGCTTAACTCATGATTCGGTACCATAAATTTAAGGGCGAGTACCATTAAAATCATGCCCATAAAAATTTTAATGAATCCCACCAATATCCATGCAGGACCGCCTAAAAATACCGCCCAATTCCATTTCTTTTGAGCATTTTTTTTGTCTGGCAAAAATCTTAAATAATCAGCTTGTTCACCAATCTGCGTAATCAGCGCAAACAAAACAGTGCAAGATGCGCCAAAAAAAGCCAAATTGAATCCTGCACTTTGACTTTGCGCGCCTTCTATTAGGGCAACTTCAGAGAGCAGAGTCGGATGCTTCACCAAAACAAAGCACCATGGTAGTAATAATAAAAAAATCCATAATGGTTGGGTAAACGCTTGTACTTTATTAATAAATCCTATGCCTTTGATCACTAGGGGCAGAATAATAAGCGCAGAAATTAAATAACCTAGACTCAGCGGCACACCTAAACCAAGCTCAAGCGCCAAAGCCATGATAGCGGCTTCAAAAGCAAAGAAGATGAAAGTAAAACTGGCGTAAATGACTGAAGTTATAGATGAGCCGATATAGCCAAAGCCTGCGCCCCGTGTAAGTAGGTCAATATCAACATTGTATTTGGCCGCGTAATATCCAATAGGCCAACTGGTCAAAAAGATAATAATTGAAACGACCACTAAGGCCCAGAATGCATTGCTAAAGCCATATTGCCATAACATGGTTGCACCAAGCGCTTCCATCGCTAGAAAACTGACTGCTGCAAGCGCTGTATTGGTCACCGTCCAAAGGGACCACCGTCTTACTGACCTCGGTGCGTAGCGTAGTGCATAGTCTTCAATACTCTCATCAACCACCCAAGTATTGTATTTACGGCGTGTATGAATCACCCGTTGCGGTGCTTGAGGAGTATTGCTAGATGAAACCATAAAGCTAGGCAATTTAAATAGACCCTTACAGTTAGCAAAATCTATGCCCAGCTTAACTTTCATCAAAAAACATTTTGAGGAACATCGATATACGTAAAGTGACGTATATGCTCATTTTTTAACACCCCTTAGGCTTAAGTCCATAGCAAGCGCAAACAATAAATCGCGCAATGGCCTTATCCACTTCATCAGGGGAACATCAATGACCTTAAAATCTAAAGTTAAAACATCTGGCTTACTCGCAGGACTACTCGCTGTTCCTTTTTTACTGGCACCTGTCTTGACCACTGCGAGTGCTCCAGCGACAGCAAAAGTAAATACAACCAAACTTAACGTAAATGATAAATTCGTCTATGTCGGTCAGCTTCATTCAGCGACGGGAACGATGGCAATCTCTGAAACAGGGGCCATCCAAGCAGAACGCTTAGCCATTGAGCAGATCAACAAACAAGGTGGTGTATTAGGTCGTCAGATTAAAATTGTTCAAGAAGATGGTGCGTCTGACTGGCCAACTTTCGCTGAGAAAGCCCGAAAATTAACTGAAAAGGATCGTGTTGCAGCAATTTTTGGTTGCTGGACTTCAGCTTCTCGTAAAGCCGTATTACCTATTATTGAACGAAATAATTCGCTTCTGTATTACCCAACATTCTATGAAGGTCTAGAACAATCTAAAAATGTGATTTATACCGGTCAAGAAGCTACACAACAGGTGCTTGAGTCTCTGAATTGGCTTGCACGTGAGAAAAAAGCCAAAACATTCTATTTAATCGGTTCTGACTATATTTGGCCACGTACCACCATGAAAATTGCCCGTACACACATTGAAAAAGTGTTGAAAGGTAAAGTCGTCGGTGAAGAATACTACCCGCTTGGCCATACGCAATTTGGTTCTTTAATTAACAAAACCAAACTTCGTAAACCAGATGCAATTGTCGCTGCCGTGGTAGGTGGATCAAACGTTTCATTCTACAAGCAAATGAAAGCTGCAGGCGTGACTGGCGATAAGCAAACACTGCTCACCTTCTCTGTGACAGAAGATGAATTACTGGGTATTGGTGGCGAAAATATGAAGGGCTTCTACTCTTCAATGAAATATTTCCAAAGTCTAAATAATCCAAGTAACGCAGCTTTCGTAAAAGCATTTAAAGCGAAATACGGTCCTAAAGCAGTAATTGGTGATGTGACTCAAGCCGCTTATCTTGGTCCGTGGTTATGGAAAGCCGCAGTTGAAAAAGCTGGTAGTTTTGATGTTGCCAAAGTGACCAAAGCCTCTCCAGGCATCGAAATGAAAAATGCGCCTGAAGGTTACGTGAAAATTGATGCCAATCATCATTTATGGAGCAAATCACGTATTGCACAAGTGCAAACCAATGGTCAATTCAAAGTGGTCTACGAATCAAAAGGTTTAATCAAGCCTAATCCATTCCCTAAAGGCTACTAATCGACAGCACATGATCAGGAGAGACCTCTCCTGATCTTTTCATTTCAAACCTATTATTTAAAGCTTGGAGGATGAGGCGATGGATTTATCTTTAGCTGACTTCGGTGCAATATTTGCGATGCAAGGCTTTAATGGTCTTTCTGTTTTCTGTGTGCTGTTGTTAATGGCACTGGGCCTTGCAATTATTTTTGGGCAAATGGGTGTCATCAATATGGCACATGGTGAATTCCTCACAATAGGCGCGTATACCACATTTGTCATTTCAACCTTGACTGAAAGCTATTTTCCTCAATTGCTTCCTTATTATTTTATTGTAGCGATTGTGGCAGCTTTTCTGACAGCAGGCATTATCGGCTATATGGTCGAACGGCTCATGATTAGTCGGCTTTATCAGCGGCCACTCGATACTTTGCTTGCAACTTGGGGCTTGAGCTTAATCATGCAACAAGTGTTTCGCTCTACATTTGGTCCCAAAGAAGTGAGTCCAACACTACCTGATTGGCTTATGGGCTCTTATCAACCGACAGAGACGATTGATATTCCTATTAATGGCTTATTCCTTGTCGGTGTCACACTCACCGTGACTGCTTTTGTCTATTTCCTTATCTATCGTTCTCGCTGGGGCTTACAGCTTCGTGCGACAAACCAAAACCGTTTCATGAGTGGTGCCGTTGGTATTAATACAAAGCGTGTGGACAGTCTAACATTCGCATTAGGTTGTGGTTTGGCCGGTATTGCTGGTGCGGCGTTTACGACAATTGGCTCAACTGGTCCAACTGCAGGCTCTCTCTATATCGTAGACACGTTCTTGGTTGTGGTGTTTGGTGGAGCTGCAAGTCTATTAGGCACTATCGCTTCGGCTTTCAGTATTGCACAAGCCCAATCAATCCTAGAGTTCTTCCTGTCAGGCTCTGTTGCCAAAGTCATTACCTTAGCGACGGTCATCATCATTTTGATGTTACGTCCTCAAGGTTTGTTCTCAATCAAAGTTCGTAAATAGGTATTCAGGAGAGATTGATATGAGTAATCCAATGAATGCCTTGTTAGGCGGTAAAGAAGGTGCGATTGGACTGGCTATATTGGCAGTACTGATCCTATTTGTAATGCCCATGTTTTTAGATGTTTTCCGTCTCAATTTAATGGGTAAATATCTTACGTTTGCTTTTGTCG
Source organism: Acinetobacter sp. ANC_7635 (assembly GCF_056779945.1). NCBI lineage: Bacteria > Pseudomonadati > Pseudomonadota > Gammaproteobacteria > Moraxellales > Moraxellaceae > Acinetobacter > Acinetobacter sp. ANC_7635. Next base: position 151,690 of record NZ_JBWYIS010000003.1, read on the forward strand.
CGATTGGTTTAGTGCTGTGCTGGGGTTACGGCGGCATTTTAAGTTTAGGTCAGGGTATTTTCTTTGGGATCGGTGGCTACTGTATGGCCATGTTCCTCAAACTTGAAGCTTCTGACATGCAATCCACAGCAGCTCAAACCACACCCGGTATTCCTGATTTTATGGACTGGAACCAAATTACCAGCCTACCAATGTTCTGGGAACCATTCCATAGTTTCACATTTACCCTATTCGCGATTGTAATTATTCCAATTTTATTGGCTTTTATTATTGGTTTTGCAATGTTTACTCGTCGTGTAGGAGACGTGTATTTCTCTATCATCATGCAAGCGATTGTGGCGATTTTGACAATTTTGATTATTGGTCAACAAGGCTTTACTGGTGGTATCAACGGTATTACTGATCTCAAAACATTACATGGCTGGGACATCCGTACGGATGAAGCAAAGTACGTTTTGTATTACATCAATGCATTATTACTCATTGCAGTCATCATGATCAGTCGCTTTGTTCTCAGCTCAAAGTTAGGTCGCTTACTTTCTGCAATGCGTGAAAAAGAAGAACGTGTACGTTTTTCTGGCTATGACGTTTCAATGTACAAAGTCTTTATCTTCTGCTTTGCGGCAGTCGTTTCTTCCGTCGGTGGGGCAATGTTTACACTGCAAGTCGGCTTCATGTCTCCAACGATTATTGGCATCGTCCCATCTATTGAAATGGTGATCTTGGCTGCAGTAGGCGGACGTTTATCACTGATTGGAGCTGTATATGGTGCAGTTTTAGTTAACCTCGGTAAAACTTACTTCTCTGAAGCATTCCCTGAAGTATGGTTGTACTTCCTTGGTGCATTGTTCATAGGCGTTGTGATGTTCTTACCGAATGGTTTAGCTGGCTTATATGAAAAATATGTTCGCCCACTTATCTTCAAAGATAAAAAAACAACGGCTTCGCCTATCCCCCATCAACCCACGGAGTCCAAAAAAGATAGCAATATTGAAGTAGAAGGAGGTGTGAAATGAGTAAAGTCGGCGTAGAAATGGCAAAACCTGTACTTGTTATCGAAGATCTCACAGTCTCGTTTGATGGCTTTAAAGCCGTCAGCGATCTCAACTTCTATCTCGATAAAAACGAAGTTCACGTGGTGATCGGCCCTAATGGTGCAGGTAAAACAACAGTATTGGATTTGATTTGCGGTAAAACTAAAGCAACTTCTGGCACGATCAAATTTAATGATATTGAACTGACTAAGCTCAAAGAGTTCGAAATCGTTCGTAAAGGTGTCGGTCGTAAATTTCAAAATCCCAATATTTACGAAAACCTTTCAGTCTATGACAACCTCGAAATGTCTTTCCCACGTGGTCGTAATGTGTTTGGGGCTTTGTTCTTTAAGCGAACCAAAGATGTCAAAGAGCGTATCCAAGAAGTCGCTTCAAAAATTTTCCTCACTGATTTATTACACACCTCCGCAGGCCTATTGTCTCATGGACAAAAACAATGGCTTGAAATAGGGATGTTGCTTATGCAAGACCCCGAGTTGTTAATGCTGGATGAACCTGTGGCAGGCATGAGTGTTTCTGAGCGCGAACAGACAGCACAACTGCTTCGTGAAATCAGTAAAGGACGCTCAGTCCTCGTGATTGAGCACGATATGGAGTTTGTAAAAACCATTGCAGATAAAGTGACAGTATTGCACCAAGGGAAAATCCTCGCAGCAGGAAAAATGGATGATGTGCAAAGTGATCCAAAAGTCATTGAAGTCTATCTCGGACACTAAGGAGACCTTATGAGCGGATTATTAGAAATTAGTTCTTTGTGTTCAGGTTATAAACAAAGCCAAGTCATTCATGATCTAGAACTTAAAATTCAACCCAAAGAAATTGTGGCGATTATGGGTCGAAATGGGATGGGAAAAACCACACTGTTTAAAACCCTTATCGGTGATATTAAAAATACTCAAGGCGAAATCAAGCTCGATGGTAAAAACTTAGAAAAGCTTGACCCGTATCAACGTGTAGAAAATGGTGTTGCTTATGTTCCTCAAGGTCGTATGATTTTCTCAACCATGTCTGTTCTAGAGAATATTCAAACAGGTCTCCCTGCGTCTGCCCATGGCAAAGTACCTGACGATCTGTATGAGCTTTTCCCTGTACTTTGGGATATGCGTAAACGCAAAGGGGGAAATTTATCTGGTGGACAACAGCAACAATTGGCAATTGCACGTGCACTCGCCACCAATCCCAAAGTATTGCTGCTCGATGAACCTACCGAGGGAATCCAGCCCTCGATTATTAAAGATATTGCGAAAACGCTAAAAGAAATTCGCGATCAACGAGACCTCACTATCGTGGTCTCCGAGCAAGTACTGAGCTTTACTATGGCGATGGCAGATCGCTTCTTGGTCATCGATAAAGGCCGTTTTGCTTATGAAGATGTCAGAGCGAATGTCGATGAAGCGACCATTAGCAAATATCTTTCAGTTTAAAGCACGTCATCTCATCAATTCTTAATTTGGCATCTCCCTCGATTTTTCGGGGGATTTTTTTTGACCATTTGTTGGAGTGGTATTGTTATTTCGATCTAAAGACTCATTCAAAATATCGCTTCATATACGCAATTCACCGTATTTTGCATCGATCAATTTCACGAGAAACTCCTTACATAGATTTTAATTTTAAAGATATGGGGAGTAAGTTGAATGCGTCACGGTGATATCTCAAGTAGTCCAAATACAGTAGGTGTAGCAGTAGTGAACTATAAAATTCCACGCTTGCACACCAAAGCAGAAGTACTTGAGAATGCAAAAAAAATTGCTGAAATGTTGAAAGGAATTAAACAAGGTATTCCAGGTATGGATCTCATTGTTTTTCCTGAATACAGCACCATGGGCATTATGTATGATCATGATGAAATGATGGCAACGGCAGCCACAATCCCAGGTGATGAAACGGCAATTTTCTCTCAAGCTTGTATTGAAGCAAATGTTTGGGGCGTATTCTCAATTACTGGGGAACAGCACGAAGAACACCCGCATAAAGTGCCATATAACACCTTAGTGCTCATCAATAACAAAGGTGAAATCGTTCAAAAATATCGCAAGATTATTCCATGGTGCCCAATTGAAGGCTGGTGCCCTGGAGATACGACTTATGTGACAGAGGGCCCTAAAGGCATCAAAATGTCACTCATTATCTGTGACGACGGTAATTACCCTGAAATTTGGCGCGACTGTGCGATGAAAGGTGCTGAACTTGTGGTGCGATGCCAAGGTTATATGTACCCGGCTGATGAACAGCAAATCAATATGGCCAAATGTATGGCTTGGGCAAATAACGTTTATGTCGCTGTTGCCAATTGTACTGGTTTTGATGGGGTATATACCTACTTTGGACATTCGGCAGTGGTCGGCTTTGACGGACGTACATTAGGTGAATGTGGTACGGAAGAAAATGGTATCCAATACGCACAGTTATCACTCACAGAAATACGTGATGCACGTAAATACGATCAATCACAAAACCACTTGTTCAAGCTGCTACACCGTGGCTATACAGGCGTATACAACAATGGTGATGGTGATAAAGGGGTTGCCGATTGTCCATTCGACTTCTACAAGACATGGGTCTTAGACGCACAAAAAGCACAGGAAAATGTTGAGCAGTTTACGCGTTCAACCATTGGCGTTGCAGAGTGCCCAATTGGCAACTTACCTCACGAAGGGTTAGAGAAAGAAGCTTCTTAAAGAAGCTTCGTCCGACTTGATTGCAGGAGGTTTCGAACATGACATTTGCCAGTGACCGTATACATGCCAATCAGGAAAGTTTGGCAAAACAACGCTATGACATGCAAAGCAAGGAATGTATTGCACGTACTTCCCGATTCAGTTTTGAACCAGATGCCGTGATGACCCATCTACGTGAACATATTATTGGACAAGAAGCCGCACTTGATGAAATTGAAAATATGCTCACCACAGTGAAAGCAGATTTTAACGCAGCTCATCGTCCTTTAAGTGTCACACTGATGTTAGGTCCTACCGGTGTAGGAAAAACTGAAACAGTCCGCCTCATTGCTGAAGCGATACACGGTAAAGCTGATGCATTCTGTCGAATTGATATGAATACATTGGCACAAGAGCATTATGCAGCCGCCCTGACAGGTGCCCCACCAGGCTATGTCGGCTCTAAAGAAGGAAATACTTTATTCGATGAAGCCCTGATTCAAGGGAGTTTCTCCAAACCTGGCATTGTTCTCTTTGATGAAATTGAAAAAGCCAGTACTGAAGTCATTCGAGGGCTACTCAATGTGCTTGAAACAGGAACTTTAAAATTAACTGCGGGTACAAAGGTTTTAGACTTTAAAAACTGCATGATTTTTATGACGAGTAATGTGGGTGCCAAAGATGCTCAAAAGCGTCTGAAACAACTCAGTCAATTACCAAAACCACTCCAGAATTTAGCCAAGCATTTGAAATTAGATGACAGTGAAATCACGACAAAAGCACTCGATAAAAAGTTTGATCCTGAGTTTCTAAATCGAATTGAGCGAATCTTACATTATCAGCCAGTTGAATCTGATTTTGCTGCAACCTTAGTCCAACTCGAAATTGACAAAATGAACCAACGTCTAAAAAAGCAAAGTCGAACCATTGCTTTGACCGATGCTGCCATTCGATTCCTGAGTTCAGGACATGATGTTCGATTTGGTGCTCGGGGTTTAAGCCGTCGTTTTAAAGTGTTAGTTGAACCTGCACTCGCGAAAGCTTTTCTAAACAACAAGCACATTAGTGAATTCATCATCGATTACGACAATACGAAGCTTCAAATTCAGATGATTGAGCCTGCAGTGAAACAACTTGATCCGTTACTGATACACGAAGCATCACAACAACACTGAGACCTAAACTTTATTTGACCTCAATACAGGGGATACATTATGCAACATATTAAAATCAAACCAGGAGTTCCACTTGCGGAGCAAGCCGAAATTGGTCACAACCGTTGGCACCCAGACTTACCTTTTCTGACATCAGTAAAACCTGGTGAAGAAATTCTGATTGAAAGTTTGGATTTCCTTGACGCACAAATTAAAGATACTGACGATATTTCTGATGTTAAAAATGTGGATTTAACACGTGCTCATCCTTTAACAGGTCCATTCTATGTTGAAGGTGCAGAACCAGGTGATTTGTTGGTCATTGATCTACTAGACATTCAACCGATTTCTGATGTGGGTTTTTCGGGTGTTTTTGCCAAGGAAAATGGTGGTGGCTTCTTGGCGGACTATTTCCCAGAGGCAGATAAAGCCATTTGGGATTTGAAAGGTTTATTTGCAACTTCACGTCATATCCCTGGTGTACGTATTGCAGGATTAAAACATCCTGGCTTGATGGGAACTCTACCATCACATGATTTACTGAAAGAATGGAATCGCCGTGAAGCATTGCTCGTTCCTAAAGGTCAGGCAAACCCTCCTGATCCACGTACAGCCGTTCTGCGTGGTGTGAAAGGTCCAGAATTTGATCGTATGGCGGCTGAAGCTGCACGCACAGTTCCTCCACGTGAACATGGGGGTAACACAGACATTAAAGACCTTGCTGCAGGAAGCCGTATTTACTTCCCTGTTTATCAAAAAGGTGCTGGCTTCTCAATGGGCGACCTCCACTTCTCACAAGGTGACGGTGAAATTGGTTTCTGTGGTGCGATTGAAATGGATGGCGTTACACGTGTCGGTTTCGATTTAATCAAAGGTGGAATGGAAAAATACAATATTGATTCACCTATCTTTGTTCCAAGCAATGTACGTCCAAATTATGATCAATGGCTGACTTTCGAAGGGATCAGTGTTGAAGATGGTGTAAATCACTATCTCGATGCGACAGTGGCTTACCGCCAAGCATGTTTAAAAGCTATTAAGTATCTTGAAAACTTTGGCTTTACTGGGTCACAAGCCTACATGTTACTTACCGCTGCACCGGTTGAAGGTCGTATCGGAGGTATTGTAGATATTCCAAACTGTGCATGTACCGTCTCACTCCCAACCTCCATTTTTGAACAAAATATCTTGCCGCAAGGTGCTTTAAATGACGATAAATTTTGGGGGCATAAACGCTAATTAGCGCATTATTGTTATTACAGGTTTCACCATTTTACGGGGTAGCTTGAGTAAGCATGCGAGCTACCTCCTTTTTAACTTTTAAACATGCGCATGCTTAAAAATAAGTAGGAGCACGACCATGCCATTATACGATTTCCGCTGTGATCACTGCGAAGGAATTTTTGAACAACGTGTGCCTATTTCTAGGATTGCAACTGACACCATCGAATGTAAATACTGCCAACAACAAACCTTAGCAAAACCGATGATAACTGGCAGACAACAAATCAACATGAAGACCAAATGGCGCCCAGGGTCAGGCGCAGAACAACTTGCAGGACCTTTAGTCGGCGGTCCAGGTACCAATAAAAATAGTGCGCGCAGTTCAGTGCTACACAATTGTCGTGGTGTGAATTGTTCACTCTGTGAAGTATAAAAAAGCCCGCAGATGCGGGCTTTAATGCTCGTGTCTACGGACAATTAAACGACTAATTCAGCTAAGTTGCCTTTTTGTTCCAACCATTCTTTACGATCACTTGCGCGTTTCTTGGCTAATAATTTATCTAATAAACCTGAAGTAAAATGCACATCATCCAAATCTAGTTGCACCAAACGACGAGTATTGGGATCCAATGTTGTTTCACGGAGCTGACTTGCATTCATCTCACCCAAACCTTTAAATCGTGTGATTTGTGGGGATTTAGTTTTGGCTTTTTTCAATATGCCTTCTAATTCTGCTTCATCAAGCGCGTAATGCACATCTTTACCGTCATCAATACGGAATAAAGGTGGCATCGCAACAAATAAGTGCCCTGCTTCAACTAGACTTGGGAAGTGCTTCACAAATAATGCACATAGCAAAGTCGCAATATGTAATCCATCTGAGTCTGCATCGGCAAGAATACAGATCTTGCCATAGCGAAGTTCAGACAAATCATCAGAACCCGGATCGACTCCTATTGCGATTGCAATATTATGAACCTCTTGAGAAGCAAGTACTTCATCTGAAGAGACTTCCCAAGTGTTTAAAATTTTTCCGCGGATCGGCATAATCGCTTGGAAATTCTTATCACGCGCCTGTTTAGCAGATCCTCCAGCAGAATCACCTTCCACAATAAATAGTTCTGACTCTTCCAAACTATGTCCCACACAATCAGATAATTTGCCTGGTAAAGTTGGACCTGAAACGATTTTTTTGCGCTCAACTTTCTTCGCTGCTTTTAAACGACGTCCCGCTTTTGAAATCGCCATTTCAGCCAATTGCATTGCAATTTCAGAGTTTTGATTCAACCATAAGGCAAAAGCATCTTTGGCGATGTTCTGTACAATCCCAGAGGCTTCACGACTTGAAAGACGCTCTTTGGTTTGACCTGAAAATTGTGGCTCTTGAAATTTCAAAGACAGAATATAGTTCACGCCATCCCACACATCTTCCGCTGAAAGCTTCATATTACGTGGTAAGAGATTACGTAACTCACAGAACTCACGGATCGCATCCGTCACACCTGAACGAAGACCATTCACATGTGTGCCACCTTGCGCCGTTGGAATCAAGTTCACATAAGATTCTTGAATGCTCTCTCCGCCTTCAACATTCCAACAAATCGCAAACTCCGCACTGGCACGTTCCGCGTCACCTGTAGCGACAAATGCAGGCATAGGGATGATTTCACGATCTTCTAATTCATCCATCAAATAATCGACGAGACCATTTTCAAACTGCCAAGTGATTTTTTCGTCGTTAATTTCATCAACATAATTGATTTGTAAGCCAGCAGCTAATACCGCCTTCGCTTTTAAATTGTGTTTAAGTGCCTTTAATGCAAATTTAGGTGAATCAAAATATTTCGCTTCAGGCCAAAAGTGAACTGAGGTACCCGATGCACGTTTAGGGGCTTTACCTTCCAGAACTTCAAGTGGTGCCGTTGCTTCACCTTGCTCAAAGGCCATTTTGTATAAATTACCTTGGCGCTGAACTTGAACTTCCACACGTGTGGAAAGCGCATTTACAACAGAAATACCAACCCCGTGCAAACCACCAGAGAATTGATAATTATCTGTGCTGAATTTCCCACCTGCATGCAGTTTAGTCAGAATAATTTCAATGCCGCTTTGACCATATTCAGGATGAATATCAACTGGCATACCACGCCCGTTATCTTCTACTGACAATGAACCATCTTTATACACAGTCACTGTAATTTTATTCGCGTGTCCTGCCAATGCTTCATCGACCGCATTATCAATGACCTCTTGCGCCAAATGGTTTGGACGTGTGGTATCGGTATACATGCCTGGACGACGGCGTACAGGATCTAAACCAGATAAGACTTCAAGGGATTGGGCCGTATATTGAGACACGTTGAATTGTTTCCTTATTTTAAGCTGTCAGCTAAAAACTGATATACCAAGGGTATTTTATCCGCGAAATCATCCATCGCGTGATTGCCATATGTTTCTGTAATGAGGAACGCTTGATGACCATCGCAATTATAATAACGTTCCGCTTCACGATAATCCAAAACTTCATCACCTTGTTGTAACAAGACCAAGATTTTGTCTGCATCTTGCACAAACGGAACTGCCATATGCTCCAATTGATCAAGCTGAGCTTCATCTAACGACCAATTCGCAGTGACTGGATAAGGAAACTGCGCCGTTGAAAACAAGTTTCTAAATAATTTCCATGGTTGCATAGCGGGATTAATCAGTACAGCTGCGACTCCATGTTTCGCGGCAAGCTGCGTCGCATAAAATCCACCTAAACTGCTCCCAATCAAAACGACATTTGACATAGACTCGATGAGCGTCGAAATCGAAGTAATGACCTGATCAGGCGGCATATTTAAATCGGGCAAATGCACTTGTACATGTTCATGTCTTTCAAAATACTGACGAATCAGTTGCCCTTTAATCGAAAAAGGACTACTTTGAAATCCATGTAGATAGATAATATTCATGAACTGATTAATTGCATTTTCCTCAAAATTGTTCTAATTTTTATTGTGAATCAGATCACATATTTGTTTCTCTTTTGTACGATAACAAATATTGTCAGACAAAAAAATTAGAGCCGATCTGAAATCAAAGTTATCTTAAAAATTGTTCGGGATGAACAACATAAGATAAATACAAGGAATTTTATACAGTGATCATTGCTAAAAATAAAGTGTCTTTAGATGATCATGCACTATCAGGATAAGACTAGATGCCGAGTTTAACGCCACTACATGAAACCTATTGTAAATGGGATCGATCTCCTCCGAGTCAGGCCGATGTGCTTGAAGGTTTGGCACAACTGGTCAGCACTCCAATCAACCTTGCTGTTCAAAATCTCATTCAATCACTTCAACGTGAAGTGCTCTTAACCGTATTTGGTTTAAGTAAAAAAACATCAAAAGAATTTCAAAAAAAAACCTACGTTCGAAAGTTATATCAATTTTCATATGACACGCTTCTAAATTACGGAAATTATTTGGTCGCACCAGCCCTGCGCAAAATCATTGATCAATTTCCGAAACTCCATGATAAACCCCTCACGCCAAAAATGATTTTTTTGGTCAGTGCTCTTAATGGCGTGATTGGCGACTATTTACTCAAAAATCAAAATCCGTTGGCGATTACCAGTAATCTGTATGATCACTATGGAGAGTTACAACAGGGTGACCTGTCAGGTCGTGTCGTGATCTTTTGCCATGGTCTGTGCATGAATCATCTTGATTGGACCAATCGCAACTATGGCGGTATTGGTGAAAAACTGCTTGCACAACGCGACAACAACACCATGCTTTATTTGCATTACAACACTGGGCGCAGAATTTCAGCGAATGGTCGTTCGTTGGCCAATATGCTTGAAGACTTGGTAAAGCGCAATCCACGTATCACCAGCCTTGATTTAATCGGTCACAGTATGGGTGGTTTGGTTTCTCGAAGTGCTTTGTTTTATGGTAAACAAAATCTCCATCAATGGTTTCACATGGCAGAGAATTTGGTCTGCTTAGGTTCTCCACATCATGGTGCGGTTCTAGAACGTATTGGCTTTGCCGTTCAAGAAAAAATTGGACACTTTCCCATCATCAAGTTAGCCAGCCACATTGTGAATATTCGCAGTGATGGTATTTTGGATTTACGCCATGGTAGTGTCCGTGATGATGACTGGGAACACAATCACGCTCGTATTGGCATGATGGATGATAATCGTAAACCTGCACCGCTGCCTTCACATATCAATACATTCTTAGTAGCTGGAACAATTGAGTTTGAAAATCGTAAAAATCGTACACTTAAAGTCATTGGCGATTACTTAGTGAGTGTGCAAAGTGCTTTGGGTGAGCATCCAAATCCGCGATTCCAACTGAAATTGCCAGAATCACATAAAGCGGTGTTCTACGGGCTCAATCATATGGAAATTCAATACCATTCCAGTGTTGCTGAGCAAATCGTTAAATGGTTCTATCCACATCACGATGAATTAGCTGAAGAGCAAATCCGTAAATATTTAATCAAATTAGAAAGCATGGAAGGAATCGTAGAAACCTGACCATCTTCAATAAAAAAGCCAACTATTAGTTGGCTTTTTTATATTAAGCAGAATACTTTCTGAATAACTGCCAAATCGAGATGATCACCAAAATACTAAAAAATACCAAAGACCACACAGGTAAAGACTGACCTAGGAAAGTCCAGTCTACTACCGCACATTCGCCTGATCCTGACAGCACTTGTTGAAGCACTGTTTTAAGCGGCAAAGCATCTACCAAATAATCTAAACCAGGCCCACAACTTGGCACTTTATCTGGAGGTAAACTCTGCAGCCAGACATGACGTGCAGCAACACCCGCTGACCATAAAATCGATAATGTCCCTAGGAAAGCATATACTCGTTTTAAACCATTACGGACGGGATTGTGTAGAAACGCAATAAAAGAAATCAGCCCCAATCCGATCAGACCTAACCGTTGAAATACACACAATGGACAAGGTTCAAGACCTTGGACATGTTCGAGATACAACGCGAAGGCCATTCCAATCACGCTGGCTATAAACAACAGGCCACTCACCATGCGGTAATTTTGCCACTGCATATACTTTCCTCAATATTTTTATCGATATGCTTTTAGATATTCTTTAAAGCTTAAACTAGACTCTGCTTCCAACTGTTGTTGCTGCTCAAGTGATTGCACTGTAAGTTGTTCAAAATAGGTGACTTTATCCTGAGATAACACATAATTTTGATAATGATCAGCATGTTGATGCGCGAGCACACTACCTAAGCTCCAAGTACCACTATGTTTTAGTGTATCTTCTACTATTTTCGCAGAGAAGGTTTCATCCACTTCATCTACTCGTAATTGCATAATTTGCATTGCATCAGAATACAACGAGGTCGAGTGAGCTTGATCTAACGTTTCTGCTAAAGGCTGCATCTGTTTGAGATATTTATTTGCCCATGTCTCAATTTCAATTGATTGACCATTTTCAACAATGGCAGCATTTGGCGCACGTCCACGATTCACAACTTCTTGCTGGTTTTGTTCAATCACTTCAAGTTCATCATCTAGCAGTTCAGGACTGTCTTTTAATAAACAATAAAGCGCTAATACCTCAAGGAATCCTGCAGTATCTTCATTGATACCAATAGGGCTGTATGGATTCACATCTACTGCGCGTAATTCAACATACCCTACCCCACGGTTTGCTAATGCATCAGATGGTGTTTCACCAGACTGTGGTACTTGTTTAGGACGTACAAGACTATAGTATTCGTTTTCAATTTGCAGTACGTGATCATTAATTTGGATCGGCTCACCCGCTTCGTCATCTAATCCCAAACGACTGAAAGCAGCATAAGATGTTTTCACCGCCTTTTGTAAACCTGCTAAATATCCTTTCAAATCATTGTAATGAATACCTAACTCTTTCTGCGCCGAGTTTTGATATCCAAAGCGCCCCATACGCAATGCAGTGGCATATGGCAAATACAATGTTCCCTTAATTAAAGGCAATAAATGATGTTCACGACCCGTCATAAAACAACGACAGACCGATGGGCTTGCACCTATCAAAAACATAACCAATGGGGTTAAACGAATGAAATTTCGAATTAAAGCGAAATATCGATGGCTGCGATAATCCTGCAAACTGAGCTGTTTTAAAGCTTCATCTTGCTCGTTTGCTTGCAACTGCTCAAACAACGCATCAGGGAATGAAACATTGTAATGTACACCTGAAATCGTCTGCATACGACGACCATAACGTACACCTAAACCACGACGGTATAAGGTTTTGAATTTACCAATATTGGACGAGCCATATTGCGCAAGACGAATACTTTCTTCTTCATCATCCAACATACATGGCATCGACATTGGCCATAGCTTTTCACCATCTTCTAGATGTCGATGAGTGAAAGCATGAATATCTTCTAAGTAGCTTAATGCTTCAGGAATTGAAGATTGAGGAGGCGTAATAAACTCAAGTAAGGCTTCAGAATAATCTGTCGTAATATGAGGATGAGTTAACGCAGAGCCTAAACCCTTAGGATGATCTTTCTGGGAGATAAAGCCATCACTTTGCATCCTTAAGCTTTCGCGCTCAATGCCTCGTAACATACCTTTAAACACCGACGAATCCACCCAATTTGGTAAAATTGTTTCAGAGAGCGCTTCGGGTTGACTCATTACTTACTCGCTTATCTAGAAGAACGACTGAGATAAAAAATTATTGATTTATATCAAGTATACCGTGATTTATATTCCCAAATGCAGTTTGCATATACATTTCAGTTGGATAAACCTTTTATTTTGGCAAATTTTTAACACAATCTTAGTCTTTAAGACATCTGAAATTTGTGATTTTATTGCAGAATAAATGCTAACAAACTGTAAAGAATATGAATTATCACAACGTTATAGATTTTTGGTTCAGTGCTGAAACTCAACCACATTGGTTTGCGAAAAGCGATGCTTTCGATCAACTTATTCAAGCGCAATTTGGTCACACCATCCAACAAGCTGCCGCAGGCGAACTATGGACATGGCGGGAAACTGCTTTAGGACGCTTAGCAGAAATCATTGTCTTGGATCAATTTTCTCGTAATGTTTATCGTGGCAAAGCTGAATCTTTTGCCCAAGATCCATTAGCACTTGGGCTAGCTCAAGAAGCGGTTCGTCTTGGTTTAGATCTCGAACTGGAACCTGAACAACGTAGCTTCTTATATATGCCTTTCATGCATAGCGAATCAAAAATCATTCACACTCAAGCGCTTCGTTTGTTTGAGGCATTAGGCAACCCTGTAAATTTAGACTTTGAGAAAAAGCATCAAGTCATCATTGAACGTTTCGGCCGCTATCCTCATCGTAATGAAATTTTAAATCGTCTCTCTACACCTGAGGAAATAGAATTTTTAAAACAGCCAAACAGTAGCTTCTAAATTGATATTGATACAACAGACTTCAGGAGAGCGAAATGAAGAACTTATGCATGATTTTGGGATTATCTGGCATGATCCTGCTGTCTGGTTGTGTCACGACGCCAAGTAAACCGCCTACATTTGATCAGCTTGGGCAATTCGCAACTATTCCCTTGAACCAATCAACGTATCGTATTAGTTTTCAAGGCTCATCCAACATGAGCTATGGTACAGCTGAAGAAATAACCTTACTTAAAGCTGCACAAACAACGGTCAAACAGGGCTTTCATTTTTTTAAAGTCCAAGATGATCCAAGCAATCGCACACAACAACCACCTCGTCAAGCTGTGGTTTATTCCAATCCTTACCCGTATGGTTATGGATATCGTAGACATCCTATGTTCTTTGATCCTTTTTATGATCTGCCACAGGTGGTCAGTTTAGAGCCAGTTCAAGTAGCCTATACCATCACCTGTTTTAAAGATCAAAAAACAGCACCTCAAGATGCTTTTGATGCACGTTTAATTTTACAGGCCTTAGGGTCTAAATATGGTTTAAGTGCTACAGGCGACATACTGCCTGTACAAACACAGCCTTCTCAATCACAATAAAATAATATTAATACAACAGCTTACATAGGAATTATGCATGAGTGTATCACCAACAATGACTACCCCTAGTCTGGATCGAAGCAAACGGTTTGCCATGATCGCACTGGTTGTCGCTGTATTGGCTTGGATATCGCTCATGGTGGCTGCCAAAATTTTTCCAGAATATGTTTGGCTTATTCATATTTTAATGTTGTCTGCTGAAGCAGGTGTGGTTGGTGGTTTAGCAGATTGGTATGCCATTACGGTTTTGTTTCGGAACCCATTCGGCCGTATCCCTATTCCTAAGTTTTTAAAAGATCACACCGAAATTATTCCACGTAACAAAGCGCGTATTGCAGAATCCATGGGACGTTTTGTTCAAGAAAACTTCCTATCGCCACAGATTGTGGCAAAAAGCTTGAGTCAAACAGATGTGAGTTTGGCAGTAGGACAATGGCTAGCCAATCCAGATAACAATCGTCAAGTGACTCAAGTGATTCAACAGACAGTGCCTAAAGTTTTTGAGTTTGTTGGACAAGAACAAGTCGGTAGGTTTATTCAAACTAACAGTGTGCAATGGGTAAAGAACACTCAAATCAATACCCTGGCCAGTGAAATGATTCGTGCCGTATTAGAAAATGACTTCCACCAAGATGTTTTACAACGTGGTCTCGATGTTGCGCACGGTTGGGTGACTTCACATCCTGAACAAACTCGGGAGCTAACCCGCACCCTATTTAAAGAACTCGGAGTGTGGCGTTTAGCCAAAGGCGCAAGTTGGATCGGTATCGATGTTCAACAAAGAACGATTGACTCTTTAATAGAGCGTGTCGAGTCAATGTTGGCAGATCCAGAGCATCCATGGCGTCAAAAAATTGAGAGTATTGCACAGCATTTAATGACTGAACTCGCAAATCCTGAAAGTCAGGCGAGTCTTAAATTAAATGAAACTAAAAATGCATTGTTAGATAGTCCTCAAGTTTTAAATTTTATTACTGGTGCCGTCGTCATTCTGTGCAATGCCATTCGTGAAGATTTGGAGAAAGCAGATTCAGGTATAGCTGAAAATTTACGTGTTGCGATTCAACAAGTCGGTCAAAACATCATTTCCAATCCTGCATTACGCCAATTATTAAATGAAAAAATGAGTTCAATGGCAGTCAATCTCAGTGATCAATACAGCGAAAAAGTCATTTTATTTATCAGTGAACGCATTCACGAATGGGACTCACGAGAAATGATCGATAAAATTGAAAATGAAGTCGGTGGTGACTTACATATGATTCGCGTCAACGGTGTTGTCGTTGGTGCATTTATCGGTTTAGTGTTAGGGATCATCCGAGCAGCAGTTGAATTTTTGATTTAACTTAGAAATGAAATTTAAATTTGGTCGCTGACTAAAATTGAATTCATTGTGAATTGACGTCATCAAAAAGCCCATTTCTGCATGAATGGGCTGTATTTATTATTCTTAATCCATTTAAAGAACTAAGCTATCACTAGAGTCATTCCTATCTGCTTCATCTTATATAAACCATAATAATATTATAAGGTTACATATTTTTTTTACGATTTAAATGTGAAATAATATCTTGATAAGAGTCTACTTTACAAAAATAAGCTGGGGAGTTCTTTCTCACGTCTTCTGAGGGTTGAAATAAAAAACCATAATCAACTAAATGCAACATCGAAAAATCATTGAATGCATCACCAATCGCAATACTATTGGTCATTGAAACGTTTTCTTTTTGGAACTTTACAATAATTTCATGTTTCCCTTTATCTCGTGTATACAGAACATTTTCTATAAATCCATCTGGTCCAATTTCTAAGTGATGACAATATGTATTTTTAACAGGAAGATTTAATTTTTCAAAAAAGGGAAATAAAAACTCATAAAAGCAATCTGAAATAATGTTAACTTCAAAATTTTCAGCCTTTTGCAAATATTCTAAAAACTCCTTAGCATCTGGAATGACATCCAGTTCTTTAATGTCATCGATTAATTGTTTTAAAGGAATTTTATTTTCTTTCAGTAAATTAATTCTAAATTCCATCAGAGACTTATAGTCTGCGACTTCTCGAGTTGTAATCGCCAACTCTGGGATATTGTATACATTTGAGAAGTGTTTCCATATTTCAGGGACAAGAACACCTTCCATATCGATAAAAGCCATCTTTTTCATATTGCTACCCTATTATTGAAATTTAGCAAACAGAAGTGCTATCCCTAGCAGACATAATACAGTTCCAATCACTCTGTTAATCTGTACTTGCTTAGCTAACATTTTCTGTCTTAAAACAATCGATGAAAAAAGCAAAGCCACCAATCCAAACCATAAAAAATGAGCAAAAGACATAAATAGCCCATAACCGACCAGAATCGCTTTCGGCGTACTCACACTGATGATCTGAGTGTATGTACTAATCACAAATAAAGTCGTTTTAGGATTAAGTGCATTGGTGAAAAAGCCATATTTCACTGCTTGAAAAGGATTAATTGCAGCAGTTGATGACGTCTCGACAACCGGACTTTGTACAAAAGTTTTATAACCGATATAGATGAGATAGATGGCTCCAATATACTTCACAATATTTAGAATTTGAGGTGTATACGCCATGACAAATGCGACAGCAATAAGCGTATAAGTCACATGAATCAAAACACCTAAAGAAATTCCCAGTGAAGTGAGAACACCTATCCTTCTACCATATAAGTAACTGTTTTTTGTCACGATAGCAAAATCAGCACCAGGACTCACAACAGCGAGTATGGTGATGAGAATAACTGCTATAAACTCACCCATTCATTATGCCTTTTTAAACGTGATCACTAATACATCTCTTAATCCAGTATCACCCAACGTAAAATCATTGACTTTGATTTCCGTTACGCTGTGATAGACCTGATGATCATCCACAAGTGCGATATCTAAAAAATTTTCAAGCATAAATTCTGCTTTCAAATTCTTATTTAAGTCATAAATTCGGGTCATTCCACCCTGAACATTTTGACGGTTGATCATGGCCATTAAAACGAAATCCACCCCATCTCGATGTATCCCCTCAGGGGTTGGCTTACCACTATCGTTAAATTTTGCTTCAATGCGAAATTGATGCGCTTCGATAAACCAATTTTCAGTTTCAATTTCTGAAAAGGTGAGATATGCGAATTGTAGTAAATTTCTAAAAATTGGATTTTCAATTGTATTTTTATCAATCTCTGAAAAATATCTCGCAATTCCACCATTCAAAGTGTTGTATTCAATCGTCTGAAAATGAGGAATATAAGAATTTTTCAGTAAAATTTTATGCTTATCATTAATAGTAAAAGTTGCATGTTTTCTTGTTCGATATTTACCTTTATCCGACATAAATTGATCTAAATCTAGAGCGTTCCAACTGTCTATAAAATCACTGACATCTTGCTCATTAACATCGTGAAAATTATTATTTTTCTGTATTTCTTGGAATGTATTTAAATCAATAAACGCATAACCCTTTTTGATTATCTCTTTTGAATATGTGTATTCATGGAGATGCTGCTTGTTAAATGGACTGAATTTTAATATATTTTCCATTGTATTAGCTTTATTTTGCTTTTGGTAATCTTCATTTTGAACAAAAGTTAAAAAAATAAAATCAATAAAATCGACTAAAAATATATGAGTTTTTGGAATGATAGAAAAAATATCTTTGAATTCACTGAAGTTTTTTTATTTTGTCGCTAAATACAGCAGTGTCACGATTGCAGCAAAGAAATTATTTGTTACGCAAAGTGCCGTCAGTAAGCAAATTTACAATCTCGAAGAAATATTAAATATCACATTATTTGAACGACGAAATAAAACCTTGATACTCACCAAAGAAGGAGAAACTCTTTTTCATTGCGCTCAGAATATTTTCAATCAATTGGATGATTGTTTAATTGGACTAACTCAAAATAAAACTGAAAACAAACAATTGGTACTGTCCTGTGAACCAACCATTTCGATGAAGTGGTTAATTCCACGACTTGTTGAATTTAAAAAACTTGGACATGATTTTGAAGTGGTTTTGCTCACAGGTGGTGGTGTAGTCGACTTTGAAAAAGATAATATCGATATCGCAATACGAAGAAATGATTTTGAATGGGGATCGCATCTGTTTAGTGAGAAAATTGGCGATGAATATATTGTGGCAGTCCAAGCATCTCACCACCCTAAAACCAAAGAATTGTTAATTTCTAAATCACGCCCTTATTTTTCAAAAAAATTACACCAATTGGATGAACTCAAAGATATTCTGAAGAAACATTCCAAAATAGAATTAGAGCATTTTTACTTATGTTTAGAAGGCTGCTTGGCTGGCCTAGGAAAGACGATCATTTCTATCTACATGATTGAAAAAGAATTAGAGCTCAAGTCTGTAAAAAAAATAACACCAATTCTTCAGGATGGTTCTGCCTATTATCTACTGTCCCATACTAGATTTATTGAAGATCCTCGGAAGATTATTTTTTTAAATTGGTTAAAAAATGAAATGAAGCAAAGTCAGATCAATCATTTTTAACATGAGATCACATAGATCATCTAAGGTTTTAAACTTAATTGAAGATCATTAGAATCTTATGAAAATTAAAACGAATATGTCGCAGATATTTGTATTTAGTGCAGGCATTTCAACTGCTAAACTACGAAGAAACGGGCTAAATATTACTATCCAGCATGATTAAAATTGAATCTAAATTACCAGACTTAGGTGTCACTATTTTTAGCGTGATGTCAGCACTCGCCCAAAAGTTGAACGCGTTAAATCTTTCTCAAGGTTTTCCTGATTTTCCACCTCCTCCTGAATTAATTGCAGCTTTAGCTCAAGCCACACAACAAGGCTATAACCAATATCCACCTGGTGACGGTCTGCTGAGTTTAAGACAAAAAATTGCAGCCCAATTCTGCCAACGAGACCAAGTCGATTTAGACCCGATCAGCGAAATCACCATTACACCTGGTGCAACGACTGCAATTTTGTGTGCGATTCAAGCTGTTGTAAATGCTGGAGATGAAGTAATTATTTTCGATCCTGCTTATGATAGTTATGCACCTGCAGTGAAACTCGCTGGGGCGCAAGCGATCCATATCAACTTGGTACATCCAGACTTCCATGTTGACTGGAATGTGGTGAAAGATCGAATAAATGAACGAACGCGATTAATCATTGTAAATACACCACATAATCCCTCAGGTGCAATTTGGTCCAAGCAAGATTGGCAACAACTGATCGAGTTGATTCAGGATAAAAACATTTGTGTACTATCTGACGAGGTCTATGAATATTTAGTGTTTGATGGTCAACAACATTATTCTGCGCTTAGTTTTCCTGAACTTCGAGATCGTAGTTTTGTGATTGGTTCATTCGGAAAAACGTTTCATGTTACTGGTTGGAAAACTGGATATTGCGTTGCACCTCAGGCACTGATGAAAGTATTTCGTCAAATTTATCAATTTGCCAATTTCTGTGGTGTCCATCCGATTCAAATCGCGCTTAATCAATTCATCGAACAACATCCTGAACATATTTTAGATCTCCCCAATTTTTATCAAGCTAAACGTGACTTATTCATCCATGGAATTCAACATTCAAAATTTCAATATGTGCCGTCACCAGGAACTTATTTTCAAAACTTAGATTTCAGTACACTAAGACCTGAGCTCACAGATATAGAAATGTGCCAATATCTTGCAGAACAACACAAACTGGTAGCGATTCCTATATCAGTGTTTTATCAACAGCCACCTCAAGATCTGAAGCTCATTCGGGTCTGTTTTGCAAAACGAGAGGAAACCTTGCATCTTGCAGGAGAAATTTTAACGAAGGTTCAATCACAATAACGAAAAGAGACGAGACGGATTACTTTATTACTAAATCAATTTGAATGATAAGGTGCTAAGGTCAATCCGTTGATATAGAAAACAATAATGGATAAGACTTATATATGGCGAGAACCTTACGGCCGATTGATGAACCTGGTTTCTGGAAAGTTTTTTTAGTTTTTTTAGTTCCGCTGATTGCAACCAATATCCTGCAAAATTTATCCGGCACAATTAATACGATCTTCGTCGGGCAAATGATGGGCGTTCAAGCAATTGCTGCTGTTTCCGTCTTCTTCCCTATTTTGTTCTGTCTCTTGGCTTTTGTAATTGGGCTTTCGGCTGGCTCGACGGTATTGGTTGGTCAAGCGTGGGGAGCACAAAATTTAGAAAAAGTAAGAGCGGTTGTCGGCTCTACTATTTTTATGACATTGATCGGCGGGACGATTATTGCCATTTTAGGTGTTCTATCTGCACGCCACATTCTTGAGGCCTTGGGCACAGACCCAAGTGTCATGCATTTATCTTTGCCTTATGTTCAATGGATGTTAGCAGGTAGCCCACTCCTTTTTATTTATATTATTTATACCTCTATCTTACGTGGTGTCGGTGATAGCATTACACCTCTCATCGCTTTGGGAATGACCAGTTTAATTGGGCTCTTTATTACCCCTGTTCTCATCGCTGGATATTTTGGATTTCCTCAATTGGGTATCATTGCACCTGCCATCGCCACGATTGTGGGTTATCTGGCCGTGCTTATTTTTCTGTACGTTTATTTAAATAAAAAAAATCATCCATTACGTCCAGATTTAGCAATGTGTAAACATGTACGCCACAATCCTGAACTGAGCAAAATTATTCTCAGACTTGGCGTTCCTACAGGCATTCAAATGGTCACGACCTCTGTGGCAGGATTAGTCATTGTCGGCTTGGTCAATCGCTATGGTTCAGAAGCAACAGCTGCTTATGGCGCAGTTAATCAGGTTTTGAACTACATCCAATTCCCTGCTCTGTCTATCGCAATTGCTGCCTCTATTTTTGGGGCTCAAGCGATCGGTGCAGGTAAAGCGGATTCTTTATCACGTGTAACTAAAACAGCACTGGGGATGAATTTTGTCTTTACAGGCGGGCTCGTAATCTTGGCTTATTTGTTCTCAAAATATGTCATGGCATTATTTATTACAGATGAAAAAGTCGTGATACTCGGGCAACAATTATTGTTTATTGTGCTGTGGTCAATTTTATTTTTTGGCGCGAGTGCTATTTTCGCCTCAATTATGCGTGCAAGTGGCACTGTGACTATGCCAATGATCATCAATATTGTAGCCATACTCTGTATAGAACTCCCAGCAGCTTATCTATTTAGCGCATGGTGGGGGCTGGCGGGAATCTGGTACGCTTATGCTTTGGCTTTCGTTTGCTTATGTGTGATGCAAGGTTTGTATTATCAATTTGTTTGGAAAAAGAAAACTGTTCAAGTACTGATTTAAATTAGAAATCAAGAAAATAAAAAACCCGCATGACGCGGGTTTTTTTAACGATTATTTAGAATCGAAACGTTTACTCATTTTAGTCGCAAATGCAGTCACTTTTTGATAGCCCGTTGGCATCACACGTTGCATTAAATCAATCACTTTCGCATCGTTACCAATCAGTAAACGACGGCGATCTTTTTGCACTGCTTCTAGAATTTGACGCGCTGCTTCTTCAGGTGGACAACGTAATAATTTATCAAATGTCTGTGCAGATTTCTGTGGATTCATGCCCAAAGATTTTAAACTGTCATTCATTTTTGCAGCTTTCGCAATATTGGTACGAATGCCACCTGGATGTACGCAAAGCGCGCTCACACCCACATTTTCAATATCTAGCTCTTGACGAAGAGATTCAGTGAAACCACGTACAGCAAATTTAGTTGCATTATACGCAGACTGAGTTGGTTGCGCAGTTAAACCGAATAAACTTGAAATGTTGATAATGTGTCCATCACCTGTTTTCTTAATATATGGTAAGAATTCTTTGGTGCCGTACACGACACCCCAGAAGTTAATGTTAACAATCCATTCCAACTCTTCGTATGTTGCGCCTTCAACGGTCGAACCCAATGCCACCCCAGCATTGTTGAAAATCATGTTCACTGAACCATGATTCTGTACAGTTTCAGCCGCCCATGCTTTAACTTCGTCACGATTCGCAACATCTACTTTCTTGGTTGTGACTCGTACATTTGCATTCTTCGTCAGTTCAACTGTTTCTGCTAAGCCCTTTTCATTTACGTCACTTAAAGACAAATGACAACCTTGCTTGGCCAGTAACACCGCAAGTTGTTGACCAATACCAGAACCTGCACCTGTGATTGCAGCCACTTTGTTTTTAAAATTTTTCATTGTGAATCCTTTTTTTGATTTTTATGCACCACAGCGTTGATCTGGGTCATTCATGTTCACTATAATTTTGACAATTATTATTGTCAATGTAACTATCGACCATTTTTATTGTTACTATAGGCCAATTTAGTATCTTTAGCTGATCGGTAATCTATACTGACCGCAGCATAACACTTTTATAAAAAGACTCGAATTGCTATGAACCCAGAGAACCTCACTCCATCAGAACACGAGCAAGCGATTGAAAAGCCTCCTGCAAAAGAGCGTCAATTTAAAGGGATGTCCTTAACTGAGCGCAAACAAGCACGTCGTGAGAAACTTATTGAAGCGGGTATTGAAGCATATGGAACTCATGGTTTTTTCTCAGTAACCGTTAAAGATATTTGCACACAAGCGAAATTAACTGAACGTTACTTTTATGAATCTTTTAAGAAAAGTGAAAACTTATTCCAAACGATCTTCTTAGAGCTGATTGAGAAGCTTCAACAAACATTAATGCAAGCTATTATGAAAGCCTCTCCTGAGCCTCTAAACATGATTGATGCAGGTCTAAATGCGTTCTTTAGTTTTTTAGAAGATGATCCGCGTACCGCTCGGATTATTTATATTGATGCAATGCTCGTCCAAGAACTTCATAATCATGCAACCATTCAAGAAACAATGGGTCGTTTCGACCGAATGATTCATGCCTTTGTCACATTAATGATGCCACATACCCATCTCACTGAAAAAGAGATCTCCTTGATTGCAACTGGTTTAAATGGCTATGTCACTCAAGTTGCTGTTCGCTGGGTGGTAGGTGGTTTTAAACTTCCACGTGCTGAGGTCGTTCAGGCATGTAAAACTGTTTTTCTCGCCCTATTGAATGATCTAATGAAAAAGTAGCATCAAATTAAGATGAAGAAATTGTGACAAATCGTAAGTAAATTTAAGATATTGATTTAATTTAATATTAATAAATATCAATGAGACAAAATATCAGCCTAATTGTCACAAAACATTGCTATATTTAACTTCGATTTCCATCTTGCAATGATACTGTCATAATTAATCTTTGTAATAAGCCTGTCATAAATATAAAACGGTTCACCGTTCATCATAGGATATTGCGTTGTGAAAGATGACTACATTTTAATTGTCGACGACGAGCTCCCAATTCGGGAAATGATCCATACTTCTTTAGATATGGCAGGCTTTCAATGCTTGGAAGCAGAAGATGCGAAACAAGCACATCAAATGATTGTTGATCAACGTCCAGCGCTTATCCTACTCGACTGGATGTTACCGGGTGGCGTGAGTGGCGTAGATTTGTGTCGTCGCCTTAAGCGTGATGAAACACTTTCAGAAATTCCAGTCATTATGTTGACTGCGCGTGGCGAAGAAGACCATAAAGTTCAAGGTCTTGATGCTGGTGCAGATGACTATATGACGAAACCATTTTCAACACGTGAGTTGGTATCCCGTATTAAAGCGGTGTTAAGACGTGCAAATGCGTTAAATGGCGAAAAAACCATTGATGCAAATGGCTTAATTCTTGACCCAGTAAGCCAACGTGTCAGCTATAATCAAAATATTCTTGATATGGGGCCAACAGAATATCGTCTATTGGCATTCTTTATGACTCATCCAGAACGTGCCTATACCCGTGCTCAATTACTTGATCAGGTATGGGGTGGAAATGTGTATATTGAAGACAGAACCATCGACGTCCATATCCGTCGCTTACGTAAAGTGCTCGAACCTTATGGTGCAGACCGTTATGTTCAAACTGTGCGTGGTACTGGCTATCGTTTTTCAACACGAGCTGATGTTGCTTTAGGTTAATTTAGATTTTATGTACGAACCCTACCCCGTCCCAGAATTGGCACGTGAACATCAAAAGTTTCTATATAGCAGTTTATGGACTTTTGCCAAGCAAGACTTACGTTTACTGGTATTTCTACTGATTATTGCGGGCTGTATCGGGTTAGGGA
The DNA here is from genome assembly GCF_056779945.1 of Acinetobacter sp. ANC_7635. NCBI lineage: Bacteria > Pseudomonadati > Pseudomonadota > Gammaproteobacteria > Moraxellales > Moraxellaceae > Acinetobacter > Acinetobacter sp. ANC_7635. The sequence continues at coordinate 175,993 of NZ_JBWYIS010000003.1, forward strand.
TTGGCTATCTTTGGATATGCTTAGGCATTGCCTGTCTCATATTTTTTGGTATCCAATTACGCTCATTATATTTAGTCAATGATTGGATTTCGAATCGTCCTTACGATGTACCACCAAATTTAAATGGAATCTGGGGGGCATTACTGTTCAATGTATATCGAGCTCAACGCCAAGAACGTATTGTTCAGTCTGAAATGGTTGGACTGATCGATCGAACTCAATCTTCTCTCGTGGCTTTATCAGAAGCGATTATTCTTACGGATGATTCCCATCAAATCGAATGGTGGAATCCTGCTGCGGAAAAGTTATTTGGCATTCAAGCTGTTGATCGTGGCCGCAACCTGCTCACGATTATTCGCCAGCCAGATTTTATTGAATATTTTCATAATACCCATCAAGCACCAGATGGTGTAAAAATTAAATTGGTGAACCATGATAATAAGTACGCGCAAATCAAACTGACTCGCTTTGGCAATGAAAGTCGCCTCTTAGTTGCGCACGACATTACGCGTATGAAAAATCTCGAGCAAATGCGTTCAGATTTTGTTGACAATATTTCACATGAATTAAGAACACCACTCACAGTGTTAAGTGGGTATATCGAAACATTCACAGATCAAGAAGATATCAATCCGCGTTGGAAACGTGCCTTTGAACAAATGCAATCGCAAACTAAACGCATGAATGCATTGGTCAATGATCTTTTGCTTTTGTCTCGTTTAGAAAATGAAAAACAAATTGCGAAAAATCAAATTATCGAAATGCCAAGTTTAATGAACCATCTGTTTGATGATGCGCAAGCTTACAATATTGATTATGGTCATACACTTAACCTTGATATAGACAGCCACTGTGACTTAATTGGTTCAGATATGGAATTGGCGAGTGCATTTAGCAACTTAATTACCAATGCCATAAAGTACACTCCGAAAGGTGGCACCATCACCATCGGCTGGCATGATGATGGAGAACGTGGCTATTTTTCTGTTCAGGATACTGGTATTGGAATTGATCCAAAACACTTACCGCGTTTAACTGAGCGTTTTTATCGTGTGGATAGTGCACGCAGTCGTCAAACAGGTGGTACTGGTTTAGGCCTTGCCATCGTTAAGCACGTACTTATGCAACATGGCGCACATATTGAAATCGAGTCGAAAGAAAACGAAGGCTCTACATTTATTGCCGTGTTTCCCAAAGAACGCTTGTATAAAATGCACGAATAAAAAAAAGCGCCTTAGGCGCTTTTCTTATTCAAAAGATATACTCAAATAAGATGACCCAACGCTTCACCCATTACTACAGTTGAGTTCGCCTTAAATGCTTGGTCCCATTGCATTTTATCTTTCTCAAACAAAACTACAGCCGTTGAACCCAAATAAAAACGTCCGAGCTCATCACCTTTTTCAAGTTTCATCGCATGATGGTTCAGCTCTAAGCGACCTGTTGGTTTTACTTTACCTGTCGCAACAGTTTCAATTCCAGCAACAATCATTGCGCCAACTAAAACAACAGCCATACGACCAATATCAGTATCGAATAAACATACCATTCGTTCATTACGTGCAAACAAACCCGGAATATTTTCAGCTGTAGTTTGGTTGACTGAAAATAATTCACCTGGAATATATAAAGTTTCAGTCAATGTACCAGAATAAGGCATATGCACACGATGATAATCACGCGGTGATAAGTACACTGTTGCAAATTCACCATTTTTGAATGGTGCTGCCAATTGAGGATCACCAATTAACTTTTCAACTGAAAAGCTTTGACCTTTTGCCTGAAAAATATCGCCCTCATTGATTTTACCTAATTGTGAAATTGCACCGTCTGCAGGTGACACGACACTTTTAGGATTAGGATCAATTGAACGAACGCCTGTTTTCAAAGAGCGAGTGAAAAACTCATTAAAGGATTTAAATTTCAAGGCATTTTGTTGCTCAGCAATTGACATATCAATGCCATATTTTGCTTTAAATGCTTGAATGACAACATTCTTTAATACTGGGTTTTCACTGGCTGCGACTTTACCCACCAAACGGCTGAGTTTTTGTTGCGGGACGATTTGCTGCGCTTGAATAAATAGTTTCTTTTTTAAATTTGTCAGACTCACTCAGGTGACTCTCCAGTAATGATTGAACTGTCGAGGCGGTTGCCCCACTCGCTCCACGCACCATCATAAGCTTGGATATCCCAACCCAGTAATCGACCAATAATGTAAGCTAAACCTGAACGGTGATGAGACTGACAATATACGACGACTGGCTGATCAAATTGAAAGCCCAATTGTTCTAAACGTTGTTGCGTGCGTTCTAAGGGGTGCAATTTTAAATGATTTTGACGATTAAGTGCAGTACTCCACTCAAAATGTCTAGCCGTTGGAATATGTCCACCACGACGTGCCGCGAGACGTTGCCCGGTATACTCCTCAGCCGTTCGGCAGTCCCATACTTGGCAAGTTTTATTTTCAATTTTTTTTATTAAAGTTGAATAATCAATACGGTGTTGATCAACATTGGATGTCTTAACTTGAAAAAGACATGAGACTGGCTGAACCTCTTCAACTTCTGAAGACGTAGGATAGTTGGCGCCTAACCACGCATGAATACCACCATTTAATAAACTGGTGTTATAAAAACCCATACAGTGTAGATTCCAGATCAGTCGACCAGCCCATGCCCCACCTTCATCATCATAGACCACGACATGATGCTCAGGTGATATGTTTAATATCTGGACTAGCTGCTGAAGCCCTTCATCATCAGGCAATAAACCCGTAGTTTGTTCCTCTTGGCGCACTAAAAATTTTGGCTTCAGATGTATAGCATGCGGAATATGTAATTGCTCATAGACCGAACTTCGGGTCAAATCAACAATACGTAACTTTTCACTTCCTAAATGAGGAACAAGTTGTTCTGCTTCAATGAGCAGACCGAAATCAAAAGCGTTAGTGGTCATATTTATTGAATAGTTCTATTGGCCTTGTTCAAATCTTAGCACAAGACTTTTTCAAAATTATTCTGATTTTTTGCATGGTATTAGCAAAAAATCAGAAAAGGGAAATTATGATTAAGGAGACTCAACATCAAATACCTGACGCAAATATGCGAGGAAGGTATCATTATCAGTCATCGTTTTTCCTGGACTATCAGAGAGTTTAGCTACCGATTGACCATTGCATTCGACTAACTTTAGAACAATATTCAAAGCAGTTTGTCCCATATCATTGGTGAGGTTAGTACCAATCCCGAAACTCACTTGGAAACGATCTTTAAAATATTGATGCAAATCCCATGCCTTCTCTAAGTTTAGACCATCACTGAAAGTGAGCATTTTAGTTTTGCTGTCAATTTTTAATTTTTTATAATGTGCGTAGGCTTTATCGCCCCACTCATATGGATCACCACTGTCATGTCGTAGACCATCAAACAATTTGGCAAAATACAAATCAAAGTCTCTTAGGAATGCATCCATACCAACAACATCTGTCAGTGCAATACCTAAATCTCCGCGATATTCCTGCACCCAAGTTTCAAGTGCAGCTTTTTGGAAATCACGTAAGCGAACATCCAGTGCTTGGAAAGCTTGTAAAAATTCATGTGCCATCGTACCAATGGGTGTAATACCCAACTGCTTTGCCAATAAAACATTACTGGTGCCACGAAAAATATGTGGTGCAGCCTTATTAAACTCTTCCACCACATGTTTCTGCCAGTCAAAACTATAGCGACGGCGTGTTCCAAAATCGGAAACAAGAAATGGTGGATCATTCGGTTGTTGACTACTTTCATAGTGTTTCAACAATTCAATTTTAGCTTTAAGACGGCGCTCTCCTTCTGCCAATACCTGCTCATCGCGAATACGACGAAAATAGAGTTCATTGACGATTGCAAGCACGAAAATTTCAAACATCATTGCTTGAACCATAGGTCCTTCAATACGAATATCTAAACGACCTTGATCATCGATACTGGCTTTAATAAAGCGGCGCTTAAGTTGGAATAATTCTAAATAGTCTACAAAATCACTTTTAATAAAGCGCAAACTTCTTAAATATTGTAATTCGTCTTCTTTAAATTTGAGCTGACACAGTAAATCTAACTGTTCGTTCAGTTCCTCTAATATATCCACGAGTGGATAGGCTGTATCTTCAAGGTTACGACAACGAAATTGATAGACACTATCCGTTTGAGGAAATTGATGTAATACCACTTGTAACATCGTGAATTTATACAAGTCAGTATCAAGTAAGGATTGAATAATGGCAGACATATTATTTTTCAGTTTTTAGCAACTTATTGCATTAAAGCACATTTTGTTGCGATTCATAGCTCGTTTTAGTAATTGTCGAAGATTATTCGACTAATTACTAAAACTTAAACTGATTATTTTTTTGCATTGTCTTGACTATATGACTCAGTCAAAGCTTTCAATGCTTTATCTTGCCCAATAACTTTTGCGAATTCTTCTGTGGTCTTATGTCCTGTCTGTTTCGCTTGAGCATCACAATCGACCTGGCGTAATTGTTTGGCAATCGACCATTCAAGCTTAAAGATAGCACCCATCAAAGCTGTATTACCCTTATTATCACGAGCACAGCGGTCTGCACCGTTTTCCAATAGAGTCGTTACAATATCTTGATGACCATAGTAGGTCGCCATCATTAATGGTGTAAAACCAGCATGGTTTTTAATATTGACTGGAAAACCATGTTTCAAAAATTCATGAATAACTTCTTTGTTTCCTGTTTTCGCTGCTGCAAAAAATAAGTCAATCACTTCTTTCTGATCTGATTGTTGTGAGCTACTGACAGACGTCGTTTGAGCGTGAAGCATTACTGAACTTAAACTCAGTAAAGCGATTAATAAACTATATACAATATTTTTCATTCTTCCCTCACCTGAGTTTAAATTCGATAATGAATGCCTGTAAAACTCCCCTAGGGTTGCAGGAAAGGAATTGAGTTTTACAGGACTTTTTTGAGGTGACACCTTAGACCCTAATCACCAATTCAAGGACTAATCTTGATTAGTCTTTTAAAGCTGCCGCTTTCGCTTTAACAGTCGCTAAGTTACCGTTTACAGCTTTAGTCATACGTGTGCCGTAATCCGCATCTGCTTTATAAAAATAAGACAACATGATGTGTTTAGTTTCTGAATCTTTTACGTTACCAAGATCAGCTGCTAAGTTCATAATGAGGTCAGATTTCTCTTTAGCAGAGTATGAACGGTATAAATCACCCGCTTGCTTAAAGTTTTGCTCTTTCACACCACGTTGCTGAACTGTGCCAGAAAGTGGAGTTTCAACAGCACGTGCTTTAGGAGTCGATGGTTTTGGCTCCATACGGCTTGGTTCATAGTTCACATTAGATGAAGTTGCACCAACATTCATATAACCGTCTTGGTTATTGTTGTTCACATTTACCAATGGACGGTTTACTGGAATTTGCTGGTGATTTGCACCTAAACGGTACATTTGTGTATCAGAGTAAGAGAAGATACGACCTTGAAGTAAGCGGTCTTCTGATGGCTCGATACCTGGTACTAAATTACCCGGAGCCATTGCCACTTGTTCCGTTTCTTGGAAGAAATTCTTCGGCATACGATTTAACGTCAAAGTACCCACTTTTGTTTCTGGTACTAAATCAGTAGGCCAGATTTTAGTTGGATCAAGTGGATCGAAATCGAAGCTATTCAAATCTTTAGGATCCAATACTTGGATATAAAGATCCCATTTCGGGAAATTGCCCGCATTGATGTTCTTATAAAGATCATTCGTTAAGTGGTTGAAGTCTTTACCTTGTAATTCAGCAGCTTCTTTAACGTTTAGACCTTTAACACCTTGCTTAGAACGGAAGTTAAATTTAACGTATTTATATTCGCCTTTGTCGTTGTACAATTTAAATGCATGTACACCGAAACCGTCTTGTTCACGGTAGCTCGTAGGAACACCTTGGTTACCATATACATAAGTCAACATATTTGTTGCCCATGGCTGGCTAGACAAGAAGTCAAATACGCGATTAGCGTCTTGAACGTTGTCAATTGGGCTTGGTTTCATTGCGTGGATGAAGTCTGGGAACTTGATCGCATCACGAATGAAGAATACAGGCGTTTGGTTACCAACTAAATCCCAGTTACCTTCTTGAGTATAAAACTTAATTGCGAAGCCATGTGGATCACGTAAAGTTTCTGGAGAATGCTTACCATGAATTACTGTAGAGAAGCGTAAGAATACTGGAGTTTTCGTACCTGCTTTGAAAAGTGAAGCAATAGTAAGATTTGATAAATCTTTAGTTGCAACGAATTCACCATAAGCTCCCGTACCACGTGCGTGTACAACACGCTCAGGGATACGCTCACGACCGAAACGTTGAAGTTTTTGAATCAACTGTACATCTTGTAATAATACAGAACCATTTGGACCTGCAGTGATTGAGTTTTGGTTATCACCCACTGGTGCGCCGTTATCTTTTGTTAATGGTGCAGCTGATGCTGCTGTCGCAGTTGCAAGCATTGCAACCAACATTGAACGCTTAAACATCGTTTTCTCTCTCAAATTTACCTTTCCTGCACGCGTAAATTACCTTCTTTAACAAAATTGGTAAAAAGGTTAATTTTTATTATTTCAATCGCTTTATTAGATCAAAAGTATATACTCCGATTAATTATTTTTTTATCAATAACTTATGAGGATTGATGACGACTTTATCCCTTTTCTTTTTTCCAATTTGATACAATTCATTTGAATTAAAAAACATCAAACTTGGTTGAATTATGCGTGCTTTACTCCAACGCGTCCTTGAAGCGAAAGTCGTTGTGGATGGTGAGATTACTGGTCAAATCGAAAAAGGGATTTTAGTTTTTATTGGTATTGGCAAAGAAGATAACTTTGAAAAAGGTAAGAAGCTCATCGATAAGATTTTAAAATACCGTTTTTTTGATGATGACCAAGGAAAAATGGGTTGGAATCTTAGCCAAGCCGGAGGCGGATTATTATTAGTCTCGCAATTTACCCTGATGGCACAAACCCAAAAAGGTTTGCGTCCTGACTTCGGCCCTGCAATGCCGCCTCTCGAAGCAAAAGAACTGTATGAACAGTTAGTTGAATACGCAAAATCTCAGTTTGAACTTGTACAAACAGGAATCTTTGCAGCGGATATGAAAGTGCATCTCATCAATGATGGTCCGGTAACCTTTAATCTTGAAGTTGAATGACTAGAAAAGCCCTCTTATGAGGGCTTTTTTATCTCTAGAATCAAAACGAGAAAAGTCCGTATAGGTGCTGTATTACTTACCCGTTTTTTCTTTAATAAATTGTCGAGCAAATTGTATTTTTTCTTTTACAGGTTTAGGAATTTTTGGTGGAATTAATTTAGCGACTTGGTTAAACCATACCAATAAGCTGAAATCACCTTCCATTTTAATACTGCCATTTTGCATACCCGTCATGAATGCAGTTGGATCACCTTTCATCAGGGTTTTAACACCTTGCTCGCTATCAGCAAACTGAAGTACGAAATCTGCTTTCTCTGCATCACCTGAAACAGAATCAATCTGGCCATTGTTGACTAAAATCTGACGTGCAACACCTAGATCTGTACCAATTTGAATACGGAACTGACGATCATGAATTAACTCAATAAATTTTGGACTCGTACGTGACAATTGTTTCATACGCAACGCCAAACCTAACACCAAAAGGTCTAGTGGATCTGTGCTTGCATCAACGATAGGTAATTTCACAACAGGTATTGAAGATAGTTTCATGACAATTTAAGTCCGTTTTTTTAATATCAAAAATAATTGATTCATCCTAGCATATCTTATAAGTAAGGAAATGCAGCTTTGTTTAACAAAACGTATAGGCAAAAAAAAGGTATATCATTTTGATACACCTTTAAATATAAAATTGTTACTACGCAGTTTTGGTCTACATCTCATCTGTCATGAGCTGGATTTAATCGTCCTCATATACAGGAGTATGTTCAATATAACGACGATTTTCTAAAGCCTTTTGCGCACGACTATCTTCGCGAAGTAAGAAAGCCGTTAAAGCCACCATGGCTAAGCTAATCGCTGTTAAATAACTATATGCCAAGGACATGTCAAAGACGTGTTGAACACTATAACGAATACCTTCAAGTAAACCCCAGAAGACCATACCCGCTAACATAAAGCCTAGCCAATGACGATAAGGTGAAAAGAATACGGCCGCCAATGCTACAGCGATCAAAGCAAATCCGAGTATCGTTGCAAAAGTTAAAGTGACCATAAAAATCTCCGTCAAAATTTAGATGTTTCAAATACTGCCTAATGGTGTTTCACAACAAATTAAATAACGCTTCACTTTCTTCAATGGTCTTGTTGGCGTCTATGAAAGCATTATGGTGAGTTTTTTTCAGAAAAAAAGACCTGATGCTTTTGTAAGCGACACATATTGTCGCAACATTCTTTTGTCATTACATTTTTTAAGATTAGACATTTTTCATAGAGTCAGAATCAGTCAAACTTGGCGTGTCATTACAAAAAAATACCTCGTAATTTTTTGTCAAAACATCTTTTTTTCGATGATGATCATCTGTTTTTTCGTCTGAACTTAACTGATTAAAATTTGTCTAAGAATGATTTACTTAGATAAAAAAAAGCGACCATTTGGTCGCCTTTTTAATAAGCTTTTTTTGATTTTAAGCTCGACTTAAATCTTTATCATGTACACCTAACAGGTACAGAACACCATCCAAACCAACACTTGAGATGGCTTGATTTGCATTTTGACGCACCAATGGTTTAGCACGGAATGCAACGCCCAAGCCCGCTATAGAGAGCATTGGCAAATCATTCGCACCATCACCTACTGCAATCGTTTGCTCAAGTGAAATGCCCATTTCATCCGCAATTTGGCCTAATAAAAATGCTTTACGAGCGCCATCCACAATATGCCCTTTAACTTCGCCAGTGACCTGCCCATCTTGAACATCCAAGATATTGGCATGAACTTCATCAATCCCAAGTTTTGCTTGTAAATATTCAGCGAAGTATTGGAAGCCACCAGATAAAATAGCCGTACGATAACCCAAAGATTTCAGGGTTGAAATAAGACGTTCTGCACCTTCAGTAATCGTTAAACGTTCTGCAATTTTAGGCAATACAGAAGCATCCATACCTTTCAGTAGCGCCACACGCGCACGGAAACTGCTCTGAAAGTCCAGCTCACCTTGCATAGCACGCTCAGTAATTTCTGCGACTTGTGCACCGACACCTGCTTCAATTGCAAGCTCATCAATCACTTCTTGTTCGATCAGCGTTGAATCCATATCAAAGCAAACTAAACGACGATTACGACGGTACGGCGTGTCTTCTTGTACTGCAACATCGACACTAAGGTCATTTGATAAACTTAAACATGCCGCTCGCATCGTTGCAGCATCTAACATCTGACCGCTCAAACCAAATTGCACACAAGCACGTTTTGGTTCATTTTCAAAATGATTCAACGTTGGGCGACCAGACAAACGAGTGACTGTTTCAATATTAAACCCTTGACTTGAAACAATATTAGTCACTGCTTGCAAATGTGCTGCAGTAAGTTCAGGTGCCAATGCCGTCACGATATATCGTGTACGTCCACCCTCTTTCACCCATTGCTCATAATCTTCTGAATCGATCGGTTTAAAGCGCACAGTAAGACCAATATCGTGTGCTAAAATCAGAATATCTTTCATGGCCAAAGCCGTTGCTGTCTGGTCTTCGGAAGCAACCACGATGCCGAGAGTCAATTGGTTATGGATAACTGCTTGTCCTACATCTAAAATTTGCAAAGAATGTACGGACAACACCTGCATCAATCGAGTAAACTGATTCGGTTGGTCAGGTCCTAAAAATGAAATAAGAATGATTTCTCGCATGAATTGACTCGGGTCTGAGCTACGAATATTGTAAGAATCATAATCGAAATTGAATTAATTTTCTTTGGAAGTTTACGTTGAATGCGCCTAGACAAGGGCTATTTGCTAGCCTGCTGATTGTAAGTTTTGCCTTGCATACCTTTTTATTGGTTATTGCAACGACACATCAATTAAATGAAAACCGTGCAAGCCAAGGTTTGCTAATGACGACTCAACTGGTCGCAGATAGCTTAACTGAACTTGAACCTGCCAATACTGTATCTCTTGCATTATTAGCCAACCGCTATGCAACGAATCCAAGTGTTGCATATATACGTATTCTTGGCACAGGAGATCAAGTTCTCGCAACTGCAGGCTTGTCTAAGACGCGTCAGGGTGAAATCTTCGTTCGAGATGCACTACAAAATGAAAAGAAAATTGGCAGTGTGGAAATCACATTGGTTAAACCAAGTATCGGTGAAATATTAAGAACACAATGGCTGGCGATCCTCTCGTCACTCTTTATTCATGGCTTATTATGGTTGGCTTATCGTGCCATTGCTCGCCCTACGCGTAGCGAATATCTTGCGAGATTAAATAATGAGTCCCGTTTACGTCATGAGATCAAGCTGCTCACTGAAGCATTAGAACTGGAAAAGAGTCAGCCTAAACAACCTCATACGCCAGAGCAAAATAAAGAACAAGCTGCAATTACGCCAAAAGTACCGACTCTGCAGTTAGATCAGGATGCTTTATCACTGAATATCCAATTTTATGATCCGAAACAATTAATTAATACGGTCAACAAATCTGTCTCTTTACCTTATTTTAATTTATGTCAAATTTTCTTAAATAAGAGCATCGAACTGTGTACAGCGCATTATCATTTGAATGTTGATGATATCGTTGTGAATCGTAGTTTTGATCAACAAGGCGCTGTCATCAGTATTTCTTCACTCAAGAATAACTCGATTGCTTGCATCTTAATGATTGGTTCGGTGTTTCAATTATTGTCAGAAGTACTCTATAAACGTTACCGTGAGGATAAACGGTTCGTATTGCAAACACGTTGTGCTGTAACCGCACCAGTGGAGGCAATGCAACTCGATTCAGTACAAGCGGCGGAAAGACTCACACATCACCTGATTGCGAAAGAAATGGCGCTATATTTGACCCACGATCAGTTAAAGCATATTGGTGAATGCTACCAATTGGTTCCGATGCCGAATCCAACCAGTGTGTTAACACGTCACGCTTTCATGATTAATGGTATGAACGAAGCCTGTGCCGAACTCGCACAAAATATCCGTACTGAGATTTTGAAAGGCAAAGCCCAAAGCTCCTCGACGGATCGTACAATCAGCTCTTAATTAGATTAAATTTTAATAAGTAAACCAGATTTGATGCTAAGTTAAATCTGGTTTTTCTTTTTAAAAGCTCACAGTCGTGAAAAGTTAGACTAAGCGTCTAGTTTGTATACAAAAGTGCTCTTTTGGTAATTTTATCTCTCTTTTCAATGTGCTATGAAGGTGTATGTTGGACTGTATTGAATGGTACAGTCATAAGCATAGGCAAACTGACTAAAAAAGCGTTAGACTATGGCGCAACAAATTTATTCAAATGTCAGAATGACATAACAAAAAGGTGAAGGTTGATGTCGCTCAATACTGTAGAAGAACTTGTAGCAGATATCCGTGCAGGAAAAATGGTCATCCTGATGGATGATGAAGATCGTGAAAATGAAGGCGACCTCGTTATTGCTGCAACGCACGTACGACCTGAAGACATTAATTTCATGATCACGCATGCTCGTGGCTTAGTTTGTTTAACCTTAAGCCGTGAACGCTGCAAACAATTAAATTTACCGTTAATGGTTGATGCGAATGGCGCTCAACACGGGACAAACTTCACGCTTTCTATTGAAGCTGCAAATGGCATTTCTACAGGTATTTCTCCAGCAGAACGTGCGCACACGATTCAAACAGCAGTTGCGGCACATGCAAAACCAGCAGATATCGTTCAGCCAGGCCATATTTTTCCACTCATGGCACAACCAGGTGGTGTGCTCCATCGTGCAGGTCATACCGAAGCAGGTTGTGATTTAGCTCGTCTTGCAGGTCTTGAACCAGCTTCTGTGATTTGTGAAATTATCAATGAAGACGGGACTATGGCCCGTCGTGCTGACCTTGAAATTTTTGCTGAAAAACACGGTCTAAAAATTGGTACAATTGCTGATCTTATTCACTACCGTATGACCAATGAACAAACGGTAGAGCGTTTGGATCAACAAAAACTCGATACAGAGTATGGTACTTTTGATCTTTACCGTTATCGTGAAGTCGGGAATCCTGATATTCATTTGGCATTGGTTAAAGGTCAACCTGAAGAGGGTGTGACGACTGTTCGCGTTCATGGCTTCAATCCGGCGCGAGACTTATTAAAGCTTAATAAGCAAGATGGTGAAGCAGCTTGGAATTTAGATCGTGCTTTAAAAGAAATTGCTCAAAGCGATCGTGGTGTCTTGGTATGGATTGGACAACGTCAGCCGTCTGATTTAGGTCCAGCATTAGAAGCATTAACTGCGCCAAAACCAGCCAAGTCAAATGCTGCCTTATCGCAGCAATACCAAACCATTGGTGTGGGTGCACAAATTTTACGTGATTTAGGCGTACAGAAAATGAAGCTCCTGAGCTCACCTTTACGCTTCAATGCATTGTCTGGCTTTAATTTAGAAGTGGTCGAATACATCACAGCTGATCAGAGCTCTCATTCATAACTCTTATTAAATATCGAGGTTGCTATGGCGATTCGCCGTATTGAAGGTTTATTACATCTCGCGAGCGAAGATCGTTACGCGATTCTAGTTGGTCGTTTTAACAGCTTTGTTGTTGAACATTTATTAGAAGGTGCAATTGATACATTGCATCGACATGGTGTTAAAGACGATAATATCACTATCGTTCACGCGCCAGGCGCTTGGGAACTTCCGGTTGTGGCGAAAAAACTCGCAAATTCTGGTAAGTTTGATGCGGTAATTGCACTTGGTGCAGTTATTCGCGGTAGCACTCCTCACTTTGACTTTGTTGCTGGTGAATGTGCAAAAGGCCTTGGTGTTGTTGGTTTAGAAGCTGGTTTACCTGTGATCAATGGCGTATTGACCACAGACAGCATTGAACAAGCCATCGAGCGTTCAGGTACAAAAGCAGGTAATAAAGGTGGCGAAGCTGCCTTGACTGCAATTGAAATGGTTAACTTGCTAAAGGCGATCTAAAGCATGTCGCAGACACTCCAAGCTACTTATGCAGCTAAACGCAAAGCACGTCGTTTTGCTGTACAAGGGATTTATGAATGGCAAATGAGCCACAACCCTGTGCATGAAATTGAAGCACGTACACGTGCTGAAAATGCCATGCATAAAGTGGATCTCAGCTATTATCACGAGTTGCTCACACAAGTGATTGCAAATCATGAAGCATTGGATGCGTTATTAATTCCAGTACTAGATCGTGAGATCTCGGCACTGGACGGCGTTGAATTAGCTACTTTGCGTCTTGGCGCGTATGAATTGAAAGAGCATCTTGAAATTCCATATCGCGTCGTTCTCGATGAAGCAATTGAATTGGCTAAACACTTCGGCGGTGCAGATAGTCACAAATACATCAATGGTGTATTAGACCGTTTGGCACAAAGCCTACGTGAAGCAGAAAAGCAACAAGCAAAATAAGTTGTTGTTGAAATGGCTGAGTTTTCTATTATTGACACCTATTTCAATCGACCGAGCTATTCTTCAGTCGATCTAGGTGTCGGTGATGACTCAGCCCTGCTCACCCCGCCTCCACAGCAACAATTGGTCATTTGTGCCGATACCCTCGTTGCTGGTCGACATTTCCCCATCGATACAGATCCCCATGCGATTGGATGGAAATCTGTAGCTGTGAATCTTTCAGACATTGCAGCCATGGGTGCAAAACCTCAAAGCATTCTCTTGGCATTGAGCCTACCCCAAATTGATCATCACTGGCTAAAAGGGTTTAGTCAGGGTTTGTATGATTGTTGCGATCAATTTGGAGTAAGTTTAATTGGCGGCGACACAACGCAAAGCCCACATCTCACATTATCAGTTACCGCTCTAGGCTGGGTGGATATTGGAAAAGCCGTGCCACGTTCTGGTGCTCAAGCAGGTGATTTAATCTGTGTATCCGGGACTGTCGGTGATGCTGCATTCGGATTAAAATATCCCGATCATGCTTTAAAAAAACGTCTCGATTATCCCACTCCACGTTGTGAACTCGGTCAAGCGCTTAAAGGATTGGCGCATAGTATGATTGACGTATCCGATGGTTTAGCACAAGATTTAGGACATATTCTCAAAGCATCTCATGTTGGTGCCGACCTACACTTAGATCAACTTCCACTTAGTCCTGCCTTACAAGCATTGTCCAATCAGCAAAAATGGAAATTGGCTTTAGCAGGTGGTGATGATTATGAATTGTGTTTTACCATTCCTTCACCTGCCTTGGATGAATTAAAAGCTCGACACTGCGATACACCGATCACGGTGATTGGTGTCGTAAAAGAGACTCAGCAATTAGATTTTTATCATCATCAACAACCACAAGAACTAGAATTACAGGGATATCAGCACTTTGCCAAAACAACCAATTAATTTTAAAGCGATGACTTGGTCTGAACGTTTCATTGTTTTTTGTGGCGTTGGATTCGGCTCTGGTTTGGCACCAAAAGCACCGGGTACTTTTGGTTCAGCTTTTGCGTTGCTGTTTATCCCTGCTTTCATGACAATAGGTTTTTTGTATAGCACGATTGCCATAATCGTTATGTCATTGATTGGAATATATATTTGTGGAAGAGCCGCTGATATAATGCGCGTCCATGATGACGGACGAATTGTGTGGGATGAATTTGCGGGTCAATCGATCACGTTTCTCCCTTTAATCTATCTAGGCCTGATGAATTGGGTATGGCTTTTTATTGGTTTTGCACTTTTCCGTCTCTTTGATGTTTGGAAACCTTGGCCGATTCGCGTCATTGATCGTCAAGTCGACGGTGGTTTCGGCATTATGCTTGATGATCTGATCGCAGGTCTGTGGGCAGCACTTTGTATTATAATTTATCTCTATATTGATATGGCTTAAGCCAAGCTCCAAAGAAAGGATGTTGTATGTCAACCACAGTTGTTATTCTTGCTGCAGGTAAAGGGACGCGAATGCGTTCAAAACTACCAAAAGTATTACAGCCTTTAGCAGGACGTCCACTCTTAGGGCATGTCATTGAAACCGCAAAAAAAATACAAGCTGAAAATATTATTACTATTTTCGGTCACGGCGGCGCTCTAGTTAAACAAGCATTTTCGACAGAAAATATTGACTGGGTTGAACAAGCTGAACAACTTGGTACAGGTCACGCTGTTCAAATGACCTTACCTGTCTTACCCAAAGATGGTATTTCTTTAATTTTATCCGGTGATGTGCCTTGTATTACCGCCGATACATTACAAAATTTACTTGAAGCTACACAATCTAAAGGTATTGGCTTAGTCACACTTACACTAGACAATGCTTCAGGTTACGGTCGTATCGTGAGAGAAAATGGTAAAATCCAAGCCATTGTTGAACATAAAGATGCTTCTGAAGCGCAACGTTTAATTCAAGAAATTAATACTGGCATTTATGCAGTAAGCAATGCCAAATTGCACGAGTGGTTGCCACGTCTGAATAATAATAATGCGCAAGGCGAATATTATTTAACAGATATCGTAGCAATGGCTATTGACGATGGACTCGAAATTGCTTCAGTTGAACCTGCTTTAGCTTTCGAAGTTGAAGGTGTAAATGATCGTGTGCAATTGGCAGCATTGGAAAGAGAATACCAAAACTACCAAGCGAAATTACTGATGCAGCAAGGTGTACATTTGATCGACCCGAGTCGTTTCGATCTCCGAGGTTCACTCAAGGTTGGTCAAGATGTGCGTATCGATATCAATGTCATTATCGAGGGCGAATGTGAACTTGGTGACAATGTCGAAATCGGTGCAGGATGTGTAATTAAAAACTCCAAAATTGCTGCAGGCACGAAAGTTCAACCGTATAGCGTATTTGATTCAGCCATTGTGGGTGAGCAGGCTCAAATTGGACCATTCGCACGTTTGCGCCCTGGTGCTAAATTGGCAAATGAAGTACACATTGGCAACTTTGTTGAAGTGAAAAACACCACCATTGGTTTAGGCTCTAAAGCCAATCATTTTACGTACTTAGGTGATGCTGAAGTGGGTGAGGGTTCAAATATCGGTGCGGGTACGATCACATGTAATTATGATGGTGCCAACAAGTTTAAAACGATCATTGGTGACCAAGCCTTTATAGGTTCAAACAGCTCTTTAGTCGCGCCGGTTAAAATTGGTAATGGTGCAACAGTTGGTGCTGGATCGACGATTACTCGTGATGTGGATGATCATAGTTTAGCCGTAGAACGCTCTAAACAATTTGTGAAAGACAATTATCCACGTCCACAAAAGATTAAGAATTAAGGGGATTACAATATGTGTGGTATCGTCGGCGGTGTAGCAGAACGAAGCATAACGAATATTCTAATTGAAGGCTTAAAGCGTCTTGAATACCGTGGTTATGACTCAGCGGGATTAGCTTTAATCAATGCAGGTCAAGTTTTACGTGAACGTCGTGTCGGTAAAGTTATCAACCTTGAAGAAGCGGTTTCAGAAGCAGCGATCACTGGCGCGCTTGGTATCGCACATACACGTTGGGCTACTCATGGCAAACCTACAGAAAATAATGCACATCCGCATATATCTGGTCAAGTCGCTGTGGTACATAACGGTATTATTGAAAATTACCAAGAGCTTAAAGATGATCTTGAAGCATTAGGATATGTGTTTACATCCCAAACAGATACTGAAGTTGTTGCACACTTAGTTCACGATGCACTGAAGTCTGCTCCTAACCTGCTTAAAGCCGTTGAACAAGTTGTGCCTCAACTCAAAGGTGCATTTGCACTCGGTATCGTACATACAGATTACCCAAATGAATTGATCACTGTTCGTGAAGGTTCACCGCTCGTGATCGGTGTGGGAATTGGTGAGAACTTTATCAGTTCTGATCAATTGGCCCTATTACCGATTACCAATCGTTTTATATACCTTGAAGAAGGTGATATTGCGCGTTTAACACGTGATACGATTGAAGTCTATGTACAAGGTGAGCGCGTTGAACGCCCTGTCAAAGAACTTGATGCGACAGTGAGTAATGCTTCAAAAGGTGAATATAAGCATTACATGCTGAAAGAAATTTATGAGCAACCTGAAGCGATCAAGCAAACTATCTCTCAAGCCTTAAATGCCGATCACTTACGTGATGATTTTCTTGCAAATGCTGTAGAAGATTTTTCTCAGATTCAGCAAGTTCAAATCATCGCTTGCGGTACCAGTTACCATGCAGGCATGATCGCAAAATATTGGTTTGAACAACTGATTGATGTACCTTGCCAAGTTGAAATTGCAAGTGAGTTCCGCTATCGCACTCCAGTCATCGTGAACAATACACTCTATGTGTGTATTTCTCAATCAGGTGAAACTGCCGACACATTGGCTGCTCTTCGTGATACACAAAAACGTGCCAAAGCGAAAAATATTAATATCACCACGATGACGATCTGTAACGTTGCAACATCTTCCATGGTGCGTGAAACAGATTACAGCTTATTGACATTAGCAGGTCCAGAAATTGGGGTTGCGTCGACCAAAGCATTCACCACACAACTTGCTGCCTTGATGCTTCTCGTGCTTAAGTTCGGTCAAGTTAAACAAACGATTTCTAATGAACAAGTAACAGAAATCATTACTGGATTGTGGCATACACCTAAAGTGATTCTTGACACATTACAATGTGATAAAGAAATTTTACGCCTATCTGAATTGTTTGTTGAAAAACAACATTGCCTATTTTTAGGTCGTGGAACACAGTTCCCAATCGCGCTTGAAGGAGCGCTTAAACTGAAAGAAATTTCATATATTCATGCTGAAGGTTATGCAGCTGGTGAGTTGAAACACGGCCCATTGGCCTTAGTTGATAATGATATGCCTGTTGTCATTCTTGCTCCTCAGGATGACATGCTTGATAAGCTCAAATCAAATATGGAAGAGGTTCAAGCACGTGGTGGTGAGCTGTTTGTATTTGCAGATGAAAATAGTGGCATTAAGGAAAAAGAGCGCCAACACGTTGTTCAAGTTCCGAGCGTTTCAGCACTATTATCACCAATCGTATACAGTATTCCTGTGCAGCTTTTGTCCTATCACGTCGCTGTACTACGCGGTACCGATGTAGATCAGCCGCGTAACTTAGCTAAGTCAGTTACGGTTGAATAATTCAATTTGATCTACACTTAAAAAGATCGATAATGAAAATTATCGGTCTTTTTTTATCAAATGAAATATCTTATCAGTGCATGCTTAGTCGGACATCCAGTTCGCTACAATGGTCAACATTGCCTTCAAGAAAAAATTAAAACGCTGATTGATGCCGATCAGGCCGTCGTAATCTGCCCTGAAATTTCTGGAGGACTTAGCACTCCCAGAGCCCCTGCTGAAATTCAAAAAGGAACAGGCTCCGATGTTTTGAGTGGCTATGCAAAAGTATTTGATCTCTCGGGAAAAGATGTTACCGAAGCATTTATTCTAGGTGCCAAACAGACCTTAGCTTTTGCGAAAAAACATGGGATTACTCATGCGATTTTGAAAGCTAAAAGTCCATCATGTGGTTTTGGTCAGATTTATGATGGCTCTTTTTCGGGGTCAAAAATAAATGCGGACGGTGTTACAGCAGCGCTTTTAAAGCAACATGGTATTCACATCATGACTGAAAAAGAATTTCTAGATCAGTTAATGAAATAAAATCAGCTACTTAATCACATCACCGTCATACTTAATTTTTTTAAGGACAGCTTTGTCACGCGTCGCCCAATAACTCGCCAAGATGGGTCCCGAAATATTGTGCCATAAACTAAAAATCGCACTTGGAAGTGCTGTAATGGGTGTTGCCGCAAAATGAACCGCAGCTAAAGCAACGCCTAAGCCAGAATTTTGCATCCCTACTTCTATCGAAACTGCTTTAGCATCTGCTTGATTAAGCTGCAATAATTTTGCAGCCCAATAACCTATAAAATATCCTAATCCATTATGTAAAATTACAACAGCAAGGATCAGTAACCCTGACTGTAAAATTTGCATTTTGCTTCCAGCAATAATCGCAGCCACAATCAATACAATCGCGATGACTGAAACCATAGGCATCATTGCGATATATCGATCTATTTTTTGCTTAAATAGGCCGCTCACGATCACCCCTAAAATGATAGGGAACAAAATCACTTGCATTACCGATACAAGCATTGCTACCGCATCTATATCGATCCACTGACTCGCTAAGAGATAAAAAATCAATGGTGTCAGCAAAGGTGCTAACATCGTTGAAACTGAGGTACACGCGACGGACAAAGCCACATTTGCCTTTGCCATATAAGCAATGACGTTAGATGCTGTACCTCCGGGACAACATCCAACAAGGAGTACGCCAACGGCAATTTCAGCGGGTAATCGAAATGCTATGCACAATCCCCATGCCAATAATGGCATCACTATAAATTGAGCACTCACGCCAACGGCAACCGCCTTAGGCTGGCTGAAAACACTTTTAAAATCTTCCCACGACAGGGTCATTCCCATGCCAAACATGATAATCCCGAGCATCCAAGTGATATAAGACTTAAGCCAAATAAAAGCTTCTGGCATATACATGGCAATTCCTGCAAATAGGAGTACCCACAGCGCAAAGGTTTTCTGCACGAATTGATTGATAGCTTTCATTTAGAAGTTCACTTGTTGGATTAACGACGTATGATCTTGAGCCATGCCTTTAAATGGTCTGCGCTGAGTGTCTGAGAGTCATCAGTTCTTTGGCGTAAATTCGTTTCACACCTTGTGCAAGCATTTCTTGCCATGCATGTTGCAACGAACCATTTAAATCGATGCCTTTAGTCGCATCTGACACGACATAACTGTTAAAACCTAATTTTGCAGCATCAATTGCCGTCCAAGCCACACAAAAATCAGTGGCGATCCCGACAATGAAGATGTCACGAATTCCACGCTCACGCAGATAACCTGCTAAGCCAGTCGATGTTCGATGATCAGCTTCTAAAAAGGCAGAATAACTATCAATATGTGGATGAAAACCTTTACGAATGACCAACTGCGCTTTGGATATATTCAAGTCTGGATGAAAATCTGCATCATGTGTACCCTGCACACAATGTGAAGGCCATAACACCTGGCGGCCATAAGCTAATTCAATCGTCTCATAAGCAGACTTTCCAGGATGATTTTCAAAAAATGAAATATGGTCTTGAGGATGCCAATCTTGGGTAAGGACAACATTGTCAAAATGCCGAGCAAGTGAATTAATGGTTGGAATAATTTGATCTGAATTTGCTACCGCCAAATTTCCCCCAGGGGTAAATCCATTCTGTACATCAACAACGATAAGTGCACTTTGTTGTGGTTGGAACATCCTTTTCAGCTCCCAATATTTTTAAAATTGTTAGGGACTATTGCATAGGATCAAGAGAACTACAATTGCTTGAGTTGAAAATTTGATATCAAAATTCTATAAAAAAAGCCTGCATCAAGCAGGCTTTAATCTATGTTTTTGTCTTAATTCTGGATACGACGTACCAACATTAACATGAAGATTGCAGAAATAATAATACAAGGGATTGCTGCAGAGATTACGCCTGCTGCACCAAATCCAGCCGTTAATAATGATCCTGCAATTGCTGGCCCAAGCATAGCACCGATACGACCTACTGCTGATGCAACACCAACACCTGTACCACGTACTTCTGTTGGGTACACAATACCACCAAATGCGTAAAGCACACCTTGACAGCCAATCACGAAAGCACCAACCAATGCTGAAGCCAAATACATTTGTGTGAGTGAGCTTGCTGCATTCAACGCAAGAAGGCCAGCCAAAATACCACCGTACATTAACAAGATCACATAAGCTTTTTTCCAGCGGTCAGTTAATACACCTAAAATCACAGTACCTACAGTAGCACTTACCATGAAGTAGAATTGCGCTGTCGCACCTTCTTTTCTTGAGAAACCTAATTCTTGGAATAGAGAAGGTAACCAGCTGAGCATGATGTAAACCACCATGAGCGTGAAGAAATAGCTACACCAGATGAACATCGTACGAAGAAGATTCTGTGAATTAAACAAATCTTTAAACGAACCTTGTGGAGCTTCTGCAATTTCAGCTTCAGTTCTATTTTGCGTTTTCAAGAATTCTTTAGATTCAGGTAAGAACTTCATCATTACTGGAATAACAATTAATGGTAATAAACCACCAAGATAGAAAATATTTTTCCAGTTAGCACCGAAATCTGTACTTGCAATTAAAGATAAGATCGCAGCACCGACAGGCATACCGCAATACATTAGCCCTACAGCACGACCACGATTTTGTGGGGTTACAGCTTCAGAAGCCAAAGTGATGAGAATTGGCATTGCTGCACCTAGTCCTGCACCTGCAAGGAAACGTACAGCCAATAAACTGTTAAAACTATTTACCCATACCGTACATAAAGTGAATACAGCGAAAACAGCAACAGACCAAATTAAAACTGTTTTACGACCAATACGGTCCGCAATACGCCCACCTACCAGTGCCCCAGGTAACAGACCTAAAATACCAGCACTAAAAAACACACCTAATTGTGAACTATCTAAACCAAAATGTTCACGAATACCCGCAGCTGCAATACCAGCAGCCTGAATATCTAAGCCTTCAATTACTGCAATGAGGAAGCAGATACCTACCGTCAAAATTGCATGTTTGTTACTTACTGATTCTTGCATTGAACTTCCCTCACTCATCAGCATTTGAGTCCGATGCCCGATTATCTATGTAAGTCAATGAAAGTGAGAGTTATCAAATGGTGTAATAAAATGTAATCAAAATAAGATTAAATTTCATACCTCTTGCCAACCAAAATAAATTCTAGTCTTCAAAACGATTAATTATTTTTTTTATTTAGGAAAAAACCAAGAAAAATCTATTATAAAATCTATAAGTATTAGAATAATTTAACCTTTAAGTAAAAAAAATAAGACGTTTTATAAATTATAATAATCACATAATTTAAAAATTATTAGTCTATTCACCTGTATATACATACATCTTAAATCTGATGTAAGTGATATAAGCTATTAATTCAGGGTAAATTGGTCAGATTTTAGTTCGAATTTTCATTTTTATCCGCAATACTTTCATAGACGAACATCTATCTTCACTGTTATTTAAATGCCTAACCATAAGGTCTTAAAATTGCTTTTTTTAAAAAAAGTTACTTGTTTTAACTAAACTTTTTTTTGACTGAAGTGAATTCATATTGTTCTTATTGGTTGCTTAGTTCATAATTTGCATACGCATTATCCAGTATGCAGGCATATTGGATCGTGATATAAATCAAAATACATACCCATCCAAACTTCGCTTCTCAACCTTCACTGGATGGAAAAATAGGATCGTGTTTTAAAATGACTACTCA
This sequence comes from Acinetobacter sp. ANC_7635, assembly GCF_056779945.1. Taxonomy (NCBI): domain Bacteria; kingdom Pseudomonadati; phylum Pseudomonadota; class Gammaproteobacteria; order Moraxellales; family Moraxellaceae; genus Acinetobacter; species Acinetobacter sp. ANC_7635. Next base: position 198,518 of record NZ_JBWYIS010000003.1, read on the forward strand.
GCAAGCTCAGGTAATTCAAGGCTCAATCGTCGCAATCGTCACTCCAATGTTTGAAGATGGAACTGTTGATTGGAAGGGTCTCGAGAAGCTTGTTGAATGGCACATTGAACAAGGTACAAACAGTATCGTTGCCGTGGGAACAACAGGTGAAGCTTCGACCTTAAGCATGGCTGAACACACTCAAGTGATCAAAGAAATCATTCGTGTAGCCAATAAACGCATTCCAATTATTGCCGGCACAGGCGCAAACTCAACGCATGAAGCGATTGAGCTTACCAAAGAAGCTAAAGAGCTTGGTGCAGATGCTGCACTTTTAGTAACGCCATATTATAACAAACCGACTCAAGAAGGCTTGTATCAGCATTACAAAGCAATTGCTGAAGCTGTTGATTTACCGCAAATTCTTTATAACGTACCTGGCCGTACTGGCGTTGATATGAGCAATGAAACTGTAGTTCGTCTTGCTGATATTCCTCAAATCGTAGGGATTAAAGATGCAACAGGTGATGTTCCTCGCGGTGCTGAGCTTTTAAAAGCACTTGAAGGCAAAGATATGGTGGTCTATTCAGGTGATGATGCAACAGCATATCAACTGATTGAGCATGGTGCGAAAGGTAATATTTCTGTGACCGCTAACGTTGCTCCAAAGCAAATGAGCCAAGTGTGTGCCGCTGGTTTAGTGGGTAATGCAGCTCAAGCAAAAGCAATTAATGATCAAGTTGCAAATTTACACGAAATTCTATTTTGTGAATCAAACCCAATTCCTGTGAAATGGGCACTTCATGAAATGGGATTAATTGGTACAGGTATCCGTTTACCACTTACTCCATTAGCAGAACAATATCGAGCTTCACTGCGTGATGCATTAAAAGCTGCGAGCATTATTTAAAGAAGAGTTTAACAACTATGCAACTACGTTTTGGTTTACCCCTTGCCCTTTCAGCCCTCAGCATGGTCGGTTGTAGTACGATTGGTATCGATAATGGTTCACTCGATTATAAAAAATCTACTGCACAAGCCCCGCTTAAATTCCCTGAAGGTTCAATGGTTAGACCAGCAACACCGCTTTATCCAGCGCCTGTTGTTGAACAGCTTGCAATAGACAATGCGCCACAAATGGTTAATAAGCGAGGTAATCGTTTTGAGCTACCTCGTCCTAATGTGGCACCAACCGTTTCTAATCCTGTTGAGAGTGAACAATCAACTGCTGTCGGTCGTCCACAACTTTTAACTGATGGAAATGGCAATCCGTTGATCAAAATTGACGGAAATTCTGCTACAATTTGGCAATACACAATCGCCACCCTCAGTAGCCTCAACTACAACTTTGTCAATCAACCTAAGAATCCCCATTCCGCGACAATTCAAGTGGATGGTGAAAGTTTAGTGCTTAAACTGACATCTGTAGGTTCGAGTCATACCTTGGCCGTGTTTACCCCAACTAACGCGTTTGCAGACAAACAAAAAGCTGCGAGCCTGTTAACCCAGATTTATCAAAACTGGCCAGCCTAGTCGTTCTAGGCATATTTTTTCTGAAAAAGGTTCCACCATGTTAAAACAAACCTTGCTCTATACTGGTAAAGCTAAATCCGTTTATGAAACCGATAGTGCAGACCACCTGATTTTAGTCTTTCGTGATGATGCCTCAGCATTTAATGGCGAAAAAATCGAACAGCTAGATCGCAAAGGTAAGGTGAACAACCGTTTTAACGCCTTTATCATGGAAAAACTTGCAGCTGCAGGTATCGAAACTCATTTCGAAAAACTTTTAACACCAAACGAAGTTTTGGTTAAAAAGTTAAACATGATTCCAGTTGAATGTGTAATCCGTAACTATGCAGCTGGTTCGCTTTGCCGTCGTTTGGGTGTTGAAGAAGGTTTAGAACTTACACCACCTACATTTGAATTATTTTTCAAAGATGACGCTTTGGGCGACCCAATGGTGAATGAATCTCAAGCCATTGCTTTAGGTTGGGCTACTGCTGAACAACTTGAGCGTATGAAAGAGTTAACGCACCAAGTAAACGTGGTGTTAAAAGATCTTTTTGCTCAAGGCAACATGCTTTTAGTTGATTTTAAACTTGAATTTGGTGTGTTCCATGACCGTATCGTTCTTGGTGATGAATTCTCTCCAGATGGTTGCCGTCTATGGGACAAAGATACCAAGAAAAAATTAGATAAAGACCGTTTCCGCCAAGGTTTAGGTGGTGTGGTTGAAGCTTATGAAGAAGTTGCGACACGTATCGGTGTTGACCTTTCTGATATCTAAATCAAAATTTAGATAAAATGAAGCCGAGTCATATGACTCGGCTTTTTTGTATCTGTTGATATTATTTTTATATTTTGAAATTGTTGTTATGCATTCATTATTTTTGTTAAGTAGCATTACCAATGCTCTCTCCTCATTGGTAATGCTACTAATTTATCGAATGGATATTTAAATAAGATGACAAATCTGGGGCCTTGATCATTAAAAAACTCAATTGTTGTTTTTGTTTTTAAATTTACCCCCATTAATCGAATAAATTAATGTTATTTATTAAAATGATCGTTTTTACAATATTACTAAGTTCAACTAATATATTTTTATACCAGGCAACTACAGGAGTTGGTGGCTCAAGAGAGAGACTGTAGTTGCCGACCAGATGAATCGCTTTTCGCCCAGCTTCCCATAGAACTGGGCTTTTTTTACTGTTGTTGCTGCTCTTGCTGCCAACGTCGCTGCTGTAAACGCTCTGCTTCGACTTCACGCTTATTACGAGCTGATTCGTACAATTTGGTACCTTTCAGCTCTGGAGGCATATAATCCTGCAACACGAAATGTTCTGGATAGTGATGTGGATATAAATAATCTACACCATATCCCTGCTCTTTCATTAACTTGGTCGGAGCATTTCTTAAATGTAATGGAACTGGAAGATTTGACGTACGTTCAGCCAACTCTAATGCTTTATTGATTGCTAAGTAAGTGCTGTTACTTTTCGCGCTTGTAGCCAAATATACTGCACATTGGCCTAAAATAATACGGCATTCTGGCATTCCAACCGCTTGAACGGATCTAAAACACTCCCCAGCCAATAGCAATGCATTAGGATTAGAATTTCCAATATCTTCCGAAGCGGCAATCAACATCCGACGTGCAATAAAGACGGGATCTTCTCCCCCCTTTAACATTCTCGCCATCCAATATAGTGCAGCGTCAGGATCACTTCCACGAATTGATTTAATGAAAGCTGAGACTAAATCATAGTGCTGCTCACCAGATTTGTCATATCGCGCAATATTTTGTTGAGCTACTTTCACCACGATGGCATTGGTGACAATATTTTCAACATCTGCTTCAAATGTGCTCGCAATGAGATCCAATAAATTGAGTGCTTTACGAGCATCACCTGCGGCAAATTGAATTAATGCATCATATTCTTCGATGTGAATATGACGGTCTTTCAGAAATTGGTCTTGCTTGAGTGCACGTTCAATTAAATGTTGAATATCATGCTCAGATAATGCATTCAGCGTATACACCTGACAGCGCGACAACAAAGCATTATTGACTTCAAAAGAAGGATTTTCTGTGGTTGCACCAACCAGAGTAATCTTGCCTTTTTCTACTGCGCTCAGTAAGGCATCTTGTTGAGATTTATTAAAGCGATGAATTTCATCAATAAAAACCACTGGCACAATGAGATCACCACTTTCCCCAATGATTTCTCGAAGCTCTTTAACACCAGTGTTGAGTGCAGACAAGCTAATAAAAGTACGATCTACAGCTTGAGCTAACAAAAGCGCAATGGTGGTCTTGCCGACGCCTGGAGGCCCCCAAAAAATAATCGAAGGTAAATGTCCTTGGTCAATCATTTGACGTAAAGGTGCGTCTTCACCAAGCAAATGATCTTGTCCGATAATCTCAGACAAATCACGTGGACGTAAGCGTTCAGGTAGCGGAATTTGTGTATCGGACATATTTTTTATAGATCTCAAAGTGCTGTTGACTAGTCTACTATGTAATAGTCAAATTCCAATATTAATAGTCAAAACAACCATCACTATTCAACATTTTTCATTTTACTCAGATTCGAGTTTTGGTTTTAATTTGAATAAATAAGCTTGCGGTCCATCTTCTATTCCCCAAATTGTGCCATCCTTTGCTTCATGCAAGTCTCGTACTCGAACCCCCATATCCAAGCGCTGAATTTCTCGTACAGGTTCAGATTGTGGATCTACCACAATAATGGCTTTCGATGATAATCCACCGATTAAGGCTTTGTTCTTCCATTGTGGAAAATAGTTAGATTTATAAAAAATCAGACTCGAGGGTGAAATCACTGGAGACCAATCAAGTTTAGGGGCTATAAATTCAGGTCGCGTTTCATGATTCGGAATCTGTTTCCCATCATAGTGATCACCATTAGATACAATTGGATAGCCATAATTCTTACCTTTTTCAATAAGATTGAACTCATCGCCACCTTTAGGGCCCATTTCTGCCACCCACAAACGATTTTGATGATCAAATGCCATACCTAAAGGATTACGATGACCTAAACTCCAAATCTGCGCTGAGACACCACCTTGTTTGGCAAATGGATTAGATTCTTGAGCACGACCATCATCATACAAATATACAATTTTACCTAGATTAGACTGCATATCTTGTGCAGGCTGAAACTTCTGCCGTTCCCCTGAACTAATCCATAAATTCGCTTGCTGGTCAAACACTATACGATGTGCATAATGCCCCTGACCCGACACTTTAGGGACTTGCTCCCATATGCGTTCGATATCCGTCAGTTTCGGTGCTTCGATATTCGATAAATCCAATTTCGCTCGGATTACCACTGCACCAAACAATCCATTTTTTTCTTCGGCATAACTGAGATATAACCAAGCGTTATTATTGAAATTAGGATGAATCGAAACATCACCCAACCCACCTTGTCCGCCATAAGCAACTTGAGGCACACCAGCCACGTTAAAACTACGTTTTGATTGTGGGTCAAACAACTTAAGTATGCCTGACTTTTCTGTAATTAACAGTTGACCATTTGGTAAAGTTGCTATCGCCCATGGTTCATCAAATAGAGCAATTTTTTCAACTTGATATCGTTGTTCTTGAGCTTTTGAATTCTCGTTTTTGACTGTTGATTCCTGCGGATTCTGTGCTTCAGTGGCTTTATTTTGATTGGCATGACACGCCATTATGATTCCGCTCAAACCAACAATCCAAATCAGTTTTGCAGCTTTTAACATGCCTTTCCCTTTTTAAATCCTTGAATATCAGTCTCAAGGATTAAACGGCAATGATCATTTTAAAAGTGTTTTTATATTACAAAATATGTGTAGTCTAGCAATTGAATGTACTAGCGTACCCACCGCACGATGTATTCATCTATTTCATTTTCATTAACAAGCTGTTCAGATATACAACGACCTGCTACAGATTTTCGAGCACTAATCACACTTTGTTTATTGCCTGTCACCAAGTGATGCCAATTCGGTAGCTTTTTACCTTCATTAATACGTCGATATGCACAACTCGAAGGTAGCCATCGTATTTGTTGTAATTTTTCAGGCGTTAACTGAATACAGTCAGGTACATGCACCTGACGATTTTCATAATCTGAACAATGCCCCGTCTGACAATCTAGAAGTTTGCACGCAACTTTGGTATATGCGATTTCTTCGGTTTCATCATCTTCTAATTTAACCAAACAACACATACCACAACCATCACACAGTGCCTCCCATTCTGCTTGGTTCATTTCAAACAGTGAATAATGTTTCCAAAATTCAGGGCGTAAAGATGTGCTCATGATTCAGCTAAATATCAAAAATTTGAGTCAGTATATCACTAATAATTCTCATAAAATTTCACCAATCTCAGTTACAGTTGATTAACTAAAGAATATCAATACTCTACGTTAAAATACCCTTTGTATACATTTTGCTCAGTTTATTTTCTTATACTGAATGAACATTAATAAAAATTTATGGAGAATCAAAATGTTCCGTTGGGCGATTATTTTTGCAGTGATTGCATTGATAGCAAGTTTGCTAGGGTTTGGTGGTGTAGCAGGCTTATCTAAAGATTTCGCAATTATCTTACTTGTGATTGCAGTGATTCTCGCAATTGTAGGCTTTATCTCAAGAGGCAAAGTCTAGTGTTCTAAATCACTAGATTAAATTGAAAACACAAGATTGATGAAAAGAAGAAGGTACTCCTTCTTCTTTTTTTATTTCTTTTTTATCTGTTCATTGATACGCGTTTTATATATTCCAATCTTTCATAAATTCTCACATTTGATTTTACTTTCTTATTGCAAATTCATCACTTCGGAAAACATTTATGCTTTAATCTTTGCTGATTTTCATAAACGAAAGGACTTTCAATAATGACTTCAGCAATTCAAACAAGAGAAATTCAGTATAAAGCGGCAGATGGTACACAATTGATTGGTTATTTTGCCGCACCTGAAAACTCTTCAGGAGCTGCAGGTATTATTGTAGCCCCAGAGTGGTGGGGTCGTAATGAATATACAGAACAACGTGCTCGAGAACTTGCAGAACAAGGATATGCTGCTTTTGCCATTGATATGTACGGCGACAAAAAGGTAACCACTGAAGCTTCTCAAGCAAATGAGTGGATGATGCAAACTTTCGCACAGCCTGAAACGATTGTACAACGCGCTACAGCTGCGTTAGACACTTTATCTGCACAGCCTGAAGTTGACGCAACTCGATTAGCTGCGATTGGTTTTTGTTACGGCGGAAAAGTTGTTTTAGATCTTGCTCGCTCTGGTGCGAACTTAAAAGCAGTTGCTACCTTCCATGCTAATTTATCTGCGCAAACACCTGCTCAACAAGGTCAAGTAAAAGCTGAAATTCTGGTTTTGCATGGTGAGCTAGATAGCATGGTCACGCTAGATGATGTGGCACAATTTAAAGAAGAAATGTTTGCAGCTCAGGTGCCGCATGAGGTCATTATCTTTGAGGATGCAAAACACGGTTTTAGCAATCCACAAGCTGATGAACGGGCAAAAGCCAATGGTGTAGATCTCGGTTATAACGCTGCAGCTGAGGAAAAAAGCTTAGCTGCGATGTATGAGTTACTGTCGCGTCACTTAGATTAATTACTTTCAAAGTTTATTAGCGCTAAGATTATTGAAGAAAGAAGATAAAATATAAGAGGAATATAAGGATGAGTGAACAATGTACTTATTGCAATCACGATGAATATGATGTGATTGATAAAAATGAATTCGGTGTGATTTTGCCAGAACAGCAGCCGTTGACTAAAGGACATTCCGTTATTATTCCTTTACGTCATGTGAGTTCTTTTTTTGAAATTACCGATAAAGAGCGTAAAAGTTTACAGTCGTTGTTAGAACTGGCACGTAACGAGTTAAAAATCCGTCATCATCCGGAAGGCTTTCATATCGCTTTTAATGATGGCAAAGTTTTTGGCGATGAAGAGTCGGAACATTTACACATCCATATTATTCCTCGTTACAAAAACCAACCGCTTAAATTAGATAGTCGTTGGGGCATTATTCAAGAGTAATGTTGATTTTACAAAAAGGCGCAATATGCGCCTTTTTTCATGCTTTTTTAAAAGGTCTTTGCCTAGATTGGTTATACTGAGCACAGATTGTATTAATGGTATTTTCATGTTTTCTTTTTCAACTGCGTTACTGGATTGGTTTGATGTACATGGTCGACATGACCTGCCATGGCAAGTCGCAGATGATCCTTACAAAGTTTGGGTCTCTGAAATTATGTTGCAGCAAACCCAAGTGAAAACTGTTCTGAAATACTATGATCGTTTTATTGAGCGCTTTCCGACGGTCACCGATTTAGGTCGTGCTACTTGGGATGAAGTTGCTCCTTACTGGGCAGGTCTAGGCTATTATGCGCGTGCTCGCAACCTGCATAAAGCAGCCACAATCGTAAGTCAAAATGGACATTTTCCAGAGACTTTAGAAGCTTGGATGGCCCTGCCAGGAATAGGTAGATCAACTGCTGGTGCATTGATGTCACTTGGATTACGCAAATACGGCGTGATAATGGATGGAAATGTTAAGCGTGTTTTAGCACGTTTCTTTGCCATTGAAGATGATTTATCAAAGCCTGTCCATGAACGTGCAATGTGGGAATTAGCGGAGCAACTCTGTCCTGAACAACGCAACCATGATTACACGCAAGCCATTATGGATTTGGGTGCAACAATTTGTACTCCTAAAAAACCACTTTGCCTGTACTGTCCAATGCAGTCAGAATGCCAAGCTTTAAAGCAGGGTCTGACACAAGAGTTACCATTTAAAAAGCCAAAAAAAGCAGTGCCTATAAAGACTGCGGATGTTTTATTACTGCGAAGTACTGAAAATACATGGTTATGGCAACAACGTCCGCATTCAGGCTTATGGGGTGGTTTATGGACCTTACCCATCATTGATGAAACTTCAGAATTTAGTCAATTGACTCAGCAATATGGTTTGGTGAGTAATCAATTACCAACTCAAATTTCACACAGTTTCACCCACTTTACCTGGTTACTGAATGCACATATTTTCCATGTTGATCTCGACCAGATGGAATACCTCCAAACAGAATTAGGAGGTGAATGGCTCGCTCCACAAGTTGTAACAGAAATGGGCATTCCAACTGCGATGAAAAAATTGATCTCAGCCGTGAAATTGTGACATAGTCGATTCAAATAAGTGTGGCTGTATCATATCAAGGAGTTCGAGTGACTAAGTATTTGCGACATTACATCATCCTAAGTGTAGCTATTTTACTTGTCGCCTGCAGTAGTCAACCTCCAAAACAAACGCCGCTTGATCCAACCCTCGTTGCTCGCTTACATATGCTTCCTTTGGATCGAAAATTACCTATCCCAGTACAAGGTGTAAAAGCGAGACAACTGACAGACACTTGGGGTGCATCACGAAGTCACGGTCGAACACATGAAGGCATTGATATCTTGGCGGCTCGTGGTACAAAAGTTTATAGTGCAACTGATGGAATTGTTCGCAGTATGCGCGATAATAAGCTGGGTGGGAAAGTCATTTGGATTTTAGGACCCGCTGGTTCTTGGCATTATTATGCGCATTTAGATCAGCATAAAAAAGGTCTCAATGAGGGTGACTTCGTGCGACGAGGTGACCATATTGGTTATGTCGGCAATACGGGTAATGCTCGACATACTGCCCCTCATTTACATTATGGAATTTACTTAGATGGTCGCGGTCGAGGCCCTGTCAATCCATACCCTTATTTACGTTAAATTAAAGTTTTTATTTTTAGGAAGTTTTCATGTCAGAAGCCTTGATTAATCGTCTAGTTGAATTTGCAGAATCTGGCAATCAACAACGTATTGTCTTAAATGGACAAAGCCATCAGGGCTGGATTATGGAAATTACCGAAGAAGCTCTGTTGATTAGCACTGGTTTTGCAGATAAAGCAGGTAAAGATTTCTGGATTAATTTTTCGGATTTAGAACAAGCAGAGTTGTTCTTTTGGGACAATCAAAACGATCAGTGGGTTGCTTTTACCATTTGATCACTTCGGAGCATTCGCATGACGATTCAACGCTGTAGCTGGTGCTCCGATGAGCAGATTTATATTGATTATCACGATCAAGAATGGGGTGTTCCTTTATATGATGAACACACCTTATTTGAAATGCTCTGTTTAGAAGGTCAGCAAGCAGGACTCGCTTGGATTATTGTTTTAAAAAAACGCGAGCGATATCGATATCATTTCTTTCAATACACCATTGAAGAAATTGCGACTTTTACAGATGAACATTTGTTCGAAATAGCACAAGATCCGGGCATAATTCGTCATTTAGGTAAACTAAAGGCGATTCGAGATAATGCTCGAGCATGGTTGAATATGCGCCAAATCATGCCTGATATGGTCAAATGGCTATGGAGTTTTGTAGGGCATCAACCCAAAGTTCATTCTGTGCCAGACTATCGCTTAGCACCAACACAAAGCGAATTAAGCCTGCAACTGTCTAAAACTCTAAAAAAGAATGGTTTTAAATTCGTGGGTCCAACCATTATCTATTCTTATCTGCAAGCGGTAGGAATGATTGATGATCATGAAAATCACTGCTTTAAAAAGCTTAGTTTAGCGCCATAATCTTTTTAAGAAGGTGCTTGGGATGATGACCTCATTTTTTGTTTCACCCAATCCGCTAAAAACACGATGGAGTCATGAATTTCATGAGTTAGTTCATGCCCTGCATTTAAGCGAATATAATTTTTATAACGGCGTTCTTCTCCAAAAACATCACCGGGAACAATGTTAATACCATGTTGACGTGCAGCATAATAGAGTTCTAAACCATCAATATGTGTCGGCAATTGCAGCCATAAAACATAACCACCATCCGGCTGACTTAACCCAATGTCGATCCCGTGAAAAGCGTTTAATATCGTTTTTCGATATGCATCAACTTGATGATTTAATTTTGGTTTTAATCGGAGTAGATGCTCACGATAGGCTCTACTATACATCAGGTCAGCCAAAGCCAATTGCAAAGGTGTATTCACACTGACATTTTGAATGACAATTTGACGATGCAAATATTTAAGCCTCGGCGGTAAACAAAACCAACCTACTCGATATGCACTCGACAATGATTTTGATATTGAACTGCATAAAATGACATAGCCTGCTTCATCCCAATGTTTGATCGGTAAAGGTCGCTGTAAATTAAAACTACATTCAGCATAAATATCATCTTCAATCACATAACATTGATATTGTTCAGCCAATTGCACAATTTTCTGTTTATCATGATTTGAAAGCTCAAACCCTAGTGGATTTTGATAATTCACAGTCAATAGACAGGCTTTGGTATCGGGGTGCTGCATTGCTCTTTCTAAGCGTTCTAAATCAAAACCATCCACATTTGCAGGTATCTCAATCAACTTGCGTTTCAGTGTCCCTAACAACTGTAATTGACCATTAAAATTTGGGGTTGGAATCACAATGCCATCCCCTTCCTTGGTCAAGAGCTGAACCACGAGTGATAACGCAGCCATACAGCCATTGGTGATATAAATCTCGTCTGGATTGATATAAAACCCATCTTCAGCCCAATGGTCTGATAAAGCTTGTCTCAATCTCAAATGCCCTTGTCGATTACTATAAAGGAAATCTTCTGGTTGACTGTGTTTTAAAGCACGTTGAATTGACTTTCGGATTGCATCTACAGGCACGTGATTTGGAGAGATTTGTACTGCACCTAAATGAATTGATCGATTATTGGTTGAAGACTCCTGTATTTCAATTTGCAAATTTAAGTTACTGATATCCTTTGCTTCAGCTTCAAATTCATGATGATAAGGCAATACTGGCGAATCGTTTCTGGATTTCAAATGTTGTACAAAATAACCTGATTTATTTTTAACAGTGATGAGCCCTTCCGATTCCAATAATGCATAACAATTTTTTGCTGTATTTAAACTGACGGCATGTAATGCTGAAAATTGTCGAAGGGAAATGAGCTTCTGTCCTGAACACAGTTCTCCACTCAGAATTTTCTGTTTGATATGTTTGGCTAAGATTTGATACTGGAACATGAACTGTGCTCATTTTTATAAAATGTGTGTATCTGTATCTATAAACCTAGCAAATTTATGATGGTCTTACAGCTAAAAAAACACAGGAGGCCACATGAACAACGATAAATTATATTTGATATTACCATTGGTAACACTTTTGACAGCTTGCCAACCAGAGCATGCGATCGAACAAGCTGCACTTGAGCAAAAATTTATTTGTACATCGTTAATTGATGGATTCTTAAAAGTGACGCACAACAGTCATTATCGTTTTACAAAAAGTATTGAATCTCCAGATCAGCAGAAAATTTACCTCTACACCGTGTCTTCTGATCATGCAGTCAAGCTCAATAGCCCCACACAAAAAAATTTAAATTTTCAATGTGATGATTCCAAAAAACAAACCTATCAAGTTTTTCTATTGGATCAGATGTCTAAGACTAAGCAACCAATTTTGAGTTTTCATTTGCCTCAAGCAGCAGAGTTAAAGCAATTTACAGCTTACACTTTGAAAAATGATTAAATGACTGATATAAAGTCATTATTTCAAAATATCTGGTAACGATATCTGCGCAGATTGAGATTTTGCTAATTCAGTTTTCATTTTTTGCAACATTTGATAAGGCTGCTGTTGTACAAACATATTGGTCACACTTTGTGGAATTGCACCTTCTGGATCCGCATATCCTGAAGTGCTGACCTTCACCTTATTCGGTCCAATCTGTTCAAAGCTCCAGTCTCCAACATAGTGTTGCAGCCGAATATACTGAGGATTCTTCGATTTTCCCGTTTGCGAAGCTTTATTCTTAATATGAATAATACCTTTTGAATCCTTATACATTTTCCCTTGCACAATCAGATCTCGATCTTTCAAAGGAAATGGAAAATCTAACACCATGTAGAGTTTAAATTCCCCTTGCTTCAAATCTTGAGAAATCACCTGTGCTGAACCGACATTGGGTACCCATGATTTTGCATTTTCCACATCCAAAACTATTGCAACTGCTCTTTCGAGTGAAGCATCCACTACTGTTTCAGCACGATAGGACAACACAGGATGATCAGGATTTTGCATCGTCCACACTTTAATATTGTTTTTGTTAATGGTGAGTTGAGAGGCTTCATTGGCTTGAACTTGGCTTGTCAGGCCAATGGCACTGACAAGCAAGCAGATCATAGAAATTTTCTTCATTTTTATTCTTCATATTTAACATTATTATTTAGATGATCACGCAGTATTTTTAAACTTAAACTTTGATATCGTTGAAGCCTAAAACGTCTTTCATGTCATATTTTTTCGGTGCTTTACCTACAACCCAAGCAGCGGCACGTACTGCACCTGCAGCAAAATTCATGCGATTCGTGGCTTTATGTGTGATTTCTACACGTTCACCTTCACCAATAAACATTACCGTATGTTCACCCACAATATCGCCACCACGAATGGTTTGGAAACCAATACTTTGACGTTCACGAGGACCAGTATGCCCTTCACGGTGATACACAGCATCTTGCTTCAAATCACGACCTAATGCATCAGCAATCGCCTCACCCATCATTAAAGCAGTACCTGATGGCGCATCAACTTTATGACGATGATGTGCTTCGATCACTTCAATATCGACACTGTCACCAAAGACTTTAGATGCTAATTCTAAAAGTTTAATGGATACATTCACGCCTACGGAGTAGTTTGCTGCGTACACTACAGGAGCAATCGTTGCACTTTCATCTAAAAATGCTTTTTGCTCATCGTTCATTCCCGTCGTACCGATCACTAATGCAACACCAGCCTCACGGCACAGTTTCAAATGCTGTTCAGTTGCAACTGGTGCAGTAAAATCAATAAATACATCGCAATCATTTAAAACATCTTGGATATCACCCACGACTTTCACACCAAGTGTACCAATACCCGCTAATTCGCCTGCATCCGCGCCAATAAGGCTACTGCCTGGACGCTCTACCGCTGCTGCTAATTGATAACCAGCATCTTGAACTGCTTGAATCAATGTACGACCCATACGGCCACCAGCACCTAAAATCCCAATACGCGGAGCGACAGACATAACCTATTCCTAGTGTTGCTTTAAAATTGTTCTTACTATAACAAAAGTCTATACATACGCTAAGTTTATCGATATAAAAAATTATGCTGTCTTCTAAGCATTTGATTCGAACATTAATCGAATAATCAGATTAAATTTAGAAAAATATTCGGTTTTTTATATTTATAAATTTTAACTATGATCAATGCCATGAAATTCAACACTTTTATAAGGAAATAATATGGCAGACCAAGCTCGAAAATTATCAACGATCCAAACGATCGAACAGTTACAGTTGGATGCTTCATTAGTTCAAGGTTTAGATCATGCCGAAACTGCGTGGATCATTATCGAAGCTATTCAACAATTGCAGGAATATCATAATCAGTGGCACTGAGATGAAACGGATCAGATGATTTTTCTTATTTAAAAGAAAATCATCTTCTGTGTTATTAAAATATTTACAATTTAAAAATCATATTAGGATTCAAAATTTAAAATTGCTCAAAGCATTGATTGCTCAGCTAAAGCATCGGTTTCTATTTTCATTCCTATTAAAATATGTTCTTATTATCTCGTTATTTTTAATCTAAATTACATTCTATCTTCACAGTTTCTCTGCATTTTTTCAGTACATTAGTGTGAACCCCAATTTATAAGGTCAACGAGGGCGGAATATGAAAAAGATTATGACAGTTTTGACATTATCTTTAAGTGCAATATTTACAGCAAATATTGCCAATGCTGCTCCTTACTCTGATGACTACCAAGATAAAGGTTCACGTGAACGTGGTAAAGGATTTGAGAAACGTACTCAATATGATGCTTCATCAGATCAAGAGTTCCAAGATCGTCGTAAAAACAGAGAAGAGCGTGGCGTAAAACGTTTACGTCAACATAAATGGCAAACTGGCTACGTCATGCCTCAACACTATCGTGGCAATAGTTATAAAACCGAATATAAAGATCATAACCTACCAAAACCTGGTAAAAACCAACAATGGTACAAAGTGAATAATGACTTTATTCTGGTGGATTCAAACAGCAATAGCATTTTGAAAATCCAGCAAGATTAATTTTGACGTTTAAATCGACCCGACTTCATGTCGGGTTTTTTGTTGAGTTCAATCCTAATCATTCATCTTCATCACTTCTTCATACATTTCACAAATTGACTATATCTCTCCACGGTTTATCTCAAATCATTTTGTACTTTAGCGATATCGGATAAATAACAAAGTTAGAGGTATCCCACATGAAAAAGTTAGTATCAGTACTTACATTAGCAATGAGTGGTTTATTGGCAACATCTGCGATGGCTGGTCCACATGACGATGGTCGTCACTATTCAAAACCAACTCCACCACCAGCGCATTGGAATAAAGGTCAGCCTGGGAAATATCAACATGACCGCTATGAACAAAATCGTGGCTTCCAAAATGTAAATCCAAGCCGTCAATGGCGAGTAGGTCAACAGTTACCACGTCAATTCAACTCTTCAAAATTTGAGTTAAGTGATCGACAAGCGAAGAATCTACCTAAAGCGGCGCGTAACCAGCAGTGGTACAAAATTAATGGAGACTATGTCTTAGTGAATGAGCGTACAGATCGCATCGTGCGTATCATCGGATAAGCTTATTCCTAGATCTTCTCAAATTGATCTTCCCTGCACTCAGCCCAAACTCAGTTTGGGCTTTTTTATGTCTTTATTTTAATGCAGGTGTGGAAAATCATTTTTTTGTTTAGAATCTGATGACCACTTCCCGCTTCTATCGGTACATGCATGCAATCGGACTCAATAGATACAACTCAAAATATGACACAGCAATATGTGCATTGGTTCCGAAACTCAGCGCCGTATATCAACGCCCATCGTAATAAAACCTTCGTTTTAATGTTTGGCGGCGAAGCAGTTCAATCACCAAATTTTCAACATATTATTCATGATATTGCCCTTTTACATTCTCTCGGCATTCGACTCATTCTGGTTCATGGAGCACGACCACAAATCAGTGCAAATCTTGCTGAGAAGAATTTAGATAGCCCTTTTCATAATCATCGTAGAGTAACAACACGTGACTCATTAGGTGCGGTCATGTCTGCCGTAGGCTCAATCCGTTTACAAATCGAAGCCTTATTGTCTATGGGACTTGCAAATTCACCCATGTATGGTGCTCGCATTGATGTGGTATCTGGTAATTTTATAACAGCTAAACCTTATGGCATTCGTAACGGTATCGATTTTCAACTTACCGGTGAAGTGCGTTCAGTCGATGCAGATGCGATTCAAAAACATTTGGACAATCACAATATTGTATTGCTTGGCCCCTCAGGTTATTCAACCACTGGTGAAGTTTATAACTTGCTTGCTGAAGAAGTGGCGACCAAAACAGCTATCCAACTCGGTGCCGATAAACTCATTTTTCTCGGTTCCGAACAAGGTTTAATGCAAAGCCCACAGCAGTTGTTGCGCGAAGTGACCCCGCATCAGCTAGATCAACATATTGACGTTGCTTTAGAGCAAAATTATGAATTGGCATTGCATTTACAAAATGCCAAGGAAGCCTCTTTAAATGGCGTTAACCGCGTTCATTTATTATCTTATGAACATGATGGTGCATTAATCGAAGAATTATTTACTCGTGATGGGCATGGCACGATGATCACCGATGCACATTATGAAGAAGTCCGCACAGCGACGATTCAGGATGTCGGTGGATTAATCAGTTTATTACGGCCATTAGAACAAGAAGGCATTTTGGTATACCGCTCTAGAGAACGCTTAGAAAATGAAATTGATCATTTCGCTGTGATTGAACGTGACGGTATGGTTCTGGCTTGTGCAGCATTATATCCAATACCAACTGAATCAAATGAAATTCGTTCTGCAGAAATAGCCTGTGTGGCAGTACATCCAAGTTACCGCAAATCAAATCGTGGTAGCCAAATCTTGCACTATTTAGAAGAGAAAGCAAAAAAGTCTAATATCCAACAGTTATTTATTCTTACGACACGAACCGCACATTGGTTTTTGGAACAAGGGTTTGTCAAAGCATCGGTGGATGACTTACCACAAGCGCGTCAGGCACTTTATAATTTCCAAAGAAACTCAATTGTTTGTAAAAAGCCACTCTAAAGTGGCTTTTTTATTGCACCCTTATGAACTGCTTTATCTTTCTTTTATATATCGATATTCCTAGGTGAACTATCTTCACAATCATTCGATATATTCATACAAATCATATCCTTATCACAATTTAATATTTTAATATATATTTATATATTTCATAAACTTAGAAACAAAAATATCGTTATTCTTAGATTGAGCCTTTTGCATTTTTTTAGATATTTTTTTCTCTTTTAATTTTATCTTTTTTATTCATTAGGAATTCCTGAATTCTTATTTTTTACGAAATAGAAAATTCATTAACTTAGGCGCGTTACATGACGCATTTATTTTTTTGATTTTTTTTATTTTTAAGTTTTCAGGATTTTCAATATGAGCAGCTTTAACGCTAATCTTTGGAAAAAAACACTCATTTTGTCTTCTGCGTTAACAGGTGCTTTGCTACTCACTGGTTGCGACTCAAAAAAAGAAGATAAAACCCAAGTGTTAAATATCGGTTATCAAAAATATGGCTTACTGCCCGTGATTAAAGAACGTGGTGAATTAGAAGCCGCTTTGAAGGATCAAAACATTCAAGTGAAATGGGTAGAGTTCCCAGGTGGACCACAACTGTTAGAAGGTTTGAATGTCGGCAGTGTTTCATTTGGTGAAGTCGGTGAAGCACCCCCTATTTTTGCCCAAGCAGCGAATTCAAATTTGGTTTATGTCGCAAATCAACCTGCGACTCCACGCGCTGAAGCGTTGATTGTTCAAAAAAATTCGAACATCAAAGATATTCAACAACTTAAAGGTAAGCGTGTAGCGTTAAACAAAGGTTCTAACGTTCATTATCTTCTCTTGAAGATCTTAGAAAAGAATCATTTGACGCTTGATGATATTGAAGTGGTTTACCTACCACCATCGGATGCTCGCGCAGCATTTGAGCGCGGTGCAGTCGATGCATGGGTAATCTGGGATCCGTTCTTTGCAGCGGCAGAGCATCAAATCGGCGCACGTGTTCTCGCTTCTGGCGAAGGGAATGCCAATAACTACCAGTTCTATATGGCTGATCGTAAGTTCGTTGAACAGAATCCTGAAATTATACAAACCGTTGTTCAAGAACTTAATGAAGCATCAGATTGGATTGCTTCCAATAAAGATGAAGCCGCTCAACTGCTCGTGAAGCCTACAGGCCTAGATTTCAAAATTCTTCAAACCTCAATTGGACGTATGAGCTTCGGCGTTTATCCAATTAGTACTGAAGTTGCTCAACATCAGCAAAAAGTTGCCGATGTATTCCATCAACAGAAGTTAATTCCAAACAAAATCAATATTCAGGCCGCAATTATTGCGCCTACACCCAAATAACAACATGAAAAGGTGATGAACATGACTCAACATCAATCAGGAAATACAGCACACACTTGGTTTAAAACCTCAAGTCATTCAATGACAACGATGCTATTTGCCTGTGCGATGTTGGGTTGCTCAGCTGCATGGGCTGTTGATCCCTCAGTGAAAGAATTACGCATTGGCTTCCAAAAATCTTCCGTAAATTTGGTGATTGCTCAACAGCAAAAACTGTTTGAGCAAGAATTTCCCAATGCCAAAATTACATGGAATGAGTTCCCTGGTGGTCCTCAAATTTTAGAAGCACTTGCAGTGGGTTCAGTGGATATTGGTGCAACAGGTGATACCCCCCCTGTTTATGCTCAAGCAGGAAACAAACCTTTGCATTACATTGCTTATGAGGCGGCGAAGCCTCTTTCTTCAGCAATCTTAGTGCCGCAAAAATCCAAAATTACTCAGCTTAAACACCTCAAAGGCAAGCGTGTCGCAGTACATCGTGGCTCTAGTTCACATTATCTATTGGTCCAAGCCGTCCGAAAAGCAGGTTTGCAATGGAGCGATGTAAAACCAATTTGGTTAAGTCCTGCTGATGCACGCGCAGCATTCCAAAAAGGTGCTGTTGATGCATGGGCCATTTGGGACCCGTATTACGCTGCTGCTGAACTTGAAGATAAAGCAAAAGTTTTGACCACTGGACAAGGGCTGAGCCCGAATTACACGTTCTATCTCGCTTCAGGCAAGTTTATCGACAAACATCCTCAAGCGATTTCAGGTGTCATTGAACAGATTAATCTTGCTGATAAATGGGTTCAAAAGAACTTAAAAACTACAGCAACGATTTTTGCCAAAACAACAGGTTTAAAGCCGAATGTGAGCCAAACCTTTGTTCAGCGCCGACCTCGTCCATCTTATGCAGCACCTTTAACCGCGAAAGTCATTGCAGATCAGCAACAACTGGCTGATCGCTTTGCTGAGCTCAAAATCATTCCTAAACCGATACAAATTAACCAAGTCGTATGGACTGGTCAGTAACTCATATTAAGGACTTAAGTAATGAAAATTTTCTGGTTTATTCCTACTCATGGTGATAGTCGCTACCTAGGTACAAGCAAAGGCGGACGTGTTGTCGACCATGCCTACATGAAACAAATCGCTGTGGCGGTGGATAATCTAGGTTATGAAGGTGTGCTTATCCCGACTGGTCGTTCTTGTGAAGATCCATGGTTGACTGCCGCAAGTTTAATTGATGCCACCAAAAATCTTAAATTTCTCGTTGCTTTGCGTCCAGGGGTAACCACTCCTGCACTGGCTGCACGTATGGCAGCAACCTTTGACCGTCTTTCAAATGGCCGTGTTCTATTGAACTTGGTCACTGGTGGTGATGAGCAAGAGTTAAAAGGTGACGGCGTCTATGAAGATCATAAAACGCGTTATAAAACTGCGACTGAATATACTACGATTTGGCGCGAAATTTTAAAACGCTCTCATACGGGTGAAAGCTTCACGTTCCATGGTGAACGTCTAAGCGTGGATGATGCAAAATTATTATATCCACCCGTCCAAAAACCTTATCCACCATTGTGGTTTGGTGGTTCTTCTGATGATGCTGTTGAACTGGCAACTGATCAAGTAGATACCTATTTAACTTGGGGAGAGCCTCCAGCAGCGGTTAAAGAAAAAATTGAAAATGTCCGCGCTAAGGCGGCAGCTAAAGGTCGCACCCTAGATTACGGTATTCGTTTACATGTCATCGTCCGCGAAACCAACGAGGAAGCATGGAGAGCTGCTGAAGAATTAATTCAGTATGTTGATGATGAAACCATCGCTGCGGCACAGAAAAAATTTAAACAAATGGACTCTGTTGGTCAACGTCGTATGGCTGAACTTCATAATGGAGATCGCTCGAAACTTGAAGTGTCACCAAACTTATGGGCTGGCGTAGGTCTCGTCCGTGGGGGTGCAGGCACGGCATTAGTAGGTGACCCTGAAACTGTGGCGGCACGTATCCAAGAATATGCAGATTTAGGCATTAATACCTTTATTTTCTCGGGTTATCCGCATCTTGAGGAATCAATTCGTTTTGCTGAATTGGTATTCCCTCTTCTGCCATTAGAAACACGCCAAAAACTGACTCAACCTAATCTGACTGGTCCTTTTGGTGAGATTGTCGCGAATAACTATACTCCTGAAGAAAATAAAAAAGGAGATCAGGTTCAGGAGCCGGCATGACAACAGCGGTAGATAAAACTCAAAAACATTCTATCGTGTTGAGTAAAACCAAGGTGGTTAAAGCTGAAGGTTTTCTCTCTCGAGGAATCAAACAACTGGGGCAACGTTTGTTGCCTTGGTTAGTACCCATTTTTCTTATTGTGATTTGGCAACTTGCTTCAGTCACTGGCATTTTAGAAAGCCGTGTCTTGCCTGCTCCAACCGCAGTGGTTTTGGCTTTTTGGCATCTATTGCTTAGTGGTGAACTGTGGACACATGTCCAAGTCAGTGCGGGACGTGCACTGATTGGCTTGCTGATTGGTGGGGGCTTAGGATTATTTTTAGGATTGTTAAATGGCTCATCTAAAGTCGCCTCTACGTTACTCGACACGACCCTACAAATGATCCGTAATATTCCAGCTTTAGCTTTAATTCCATTGGTGATTCTATGGTTTGGAATTGACGAATCTGCCAAATTATTTTTGGTCGCGATTGGCGTGTTTTTCCCAATTTATATCAATACGTATCACGGTATCCGATCTGTAGATCCTCAGCTGATCGAGATGGGCAAGAGTTATGGTTTAACACGCTGGCAGTTATATAAAGAAATTATTTTACCAGGTGCTCTTCCTTCCATTTTAGTTGGTTTGCGCTTCGCACTAGGTTTAGTTTGGGTTCTGTTAATTGTGGCTGAAACCATCTCAGCACAAGCTGGAATTGGCTACATGACCATGAATGCGCGTGAATTTTTACAAACAGATGTCGTTTTAGTTGGGATTCTACTGTATGCCCTACTTGGTAAATTAGCGGATGTACTCGCGGTTGCCTTAGAAAAATATTTATTACGCTGGCATCCAGGCTATCAAAAATAGGAATGCGTATGACTGATTTAAGTATTTCAAATCTCGCTGATGAACATGTCATTCCAGATCATGCCAGATCAGCTCCACAAAAGATCGGTGCAGAAATCAATATTGAACAACTGCACAAGTTCTATGGCAAAGTTAAAGTATTAGAGGATTTAGACCTACATATAGAACCTGGTGAATTTGTTGCCATTGTGGGTCGAAGTGGCTGTGGTAAGAGTACGTTGTTACGGTTAATCGCGGATTTAGAACAACCGAGTTATGGTGAGATTAAATTTAAATCTGCACTGAACTTTCGTGAAGGCATTACCATTGATGACATCCGCGTCATGTTCCAAGATCCTCGCCTATTACCATGGAAAAGCATTTTAAAAAATGTGCAATTGGGCTTAGATAAATCCCAGCATGATAAGGCTGACGCATTATTGGAAAAAGTTGGCTTAAATGAAAAAGCTGAACTTTGGCCTGCACAACTTTCAGGTGGACAACGTCAACGAGCAGCGCTAGCACGTGCCTTGTCTCATACCCCTCGAATACTATTACTTGATGAACCTTTGGGGGCTTTAGATGCGCTTACGCGTTTAGACATGCAAAATTTAATCGAGAGACTATGGTTAGAACAAGGCTTCACCACCATCTTAGTGACACATGATGTCAGTGAAGCTGTTCAGTTAGCAGATCGTATTATTTTGCTCGATAAAGGTCATATCGCACATCAGTTCAAAGTAGATTTACCACGACCGCGACAAAAAAATGTCAAATTTGCAGAGCTTGAACAACAAGTTTTAGAAGCCGTACTTTCAACTTAAGCGATACAAAATATGACATTCTGAATTGTTGAATGAGGTAAATGGAAGTGTCTAATTTTCGTCGGAAAATTAGACACTTTTCGTACTGATAAATGGCTTTTTTTAATTAAATTAAAAGATATCCTCGATCAGCATTTCCCACATGAGTAATATGTATTTGTTTATCAAATAAATTGTACATGTGTCTTATTATTAGTTTTATCACTTAACTACACAATTATTCTTCATATTCTTTTGCAAATGCCCTAATCCTTGTGCACAAATCGCACGTTTTGCCGTACAATTTGAGGTTCCTTTTTATAATTTACTGACGAGATGGAACAAAAGAAGAGTACGCAAAAACGTCAACAGCTTTTAGCTGCTGCATTAGATGTGTTTTCTGTGTATGGTTTTAGTGGTGCAAGCTTAGATGAAATTGCACAACTCGCGGAAATGCACAAATCGAATATTTTCTATTACTATGAAAATAAAGAAGCGCTCTATGTCGAAGTGCTGACTACTGTCATGCAAAAATGGTTAGCTCCACTGCAAATGTTGGAAGCTGATTTAGAGCCTGCTGAAGCGATCACGCAATATCTCATGCAAAAGATTGAGGTTTCCCGTACTCAACATAAAGCATCAAAATTATTTGCTTTAGAAATTATCCAAGGCGCACCACATATCCTGCCAATTTTGAAAGGTCCATTAAAAAAACTCTTCAAACGTAAATCCAAAGTGATTGCTACATGGCAAGAGCAAGGCAAAATATCAGACAAAATCGATCCTGAAGTTTTAATTATTAACCTTTGGGGAATCACACAAAACTATGCTGATTTTAGCACTCAAACTGAAATGGTGACGGGAAAAACCTTACGTAATCGCACCATGTATCAACGTACCATCGAACATACGGTGCATATGATGCTATATGGTATTTTACCTCGCCCATAATTGGTTTCTCTAAATCTCTTCGAGATTGATCTCTGGCATACGACCATAGTTTCTATGGTCGCCAAAATCTTCAAAATCTAGTGTTCCATACTCTGATATAAAGCCAATAATTTTTGAGCGCCCAACAACAAGTTCTCCTCCCAATCTAAATGTGCGGTGTCGTTTGCCCCATCTGTAATGTATTTCACGGAAATCAAACGAACGCCAAGTTTCTTACATACTTTGGCGAGCGCATATCCTTCCATATCAACCAACTGACATGGCACCTTAGGTTCACCAGTTTCAAAGCTATCGCCAGTCCCACAAATGCCCTTGGGAAAATGTTGGAAATACGGCTCTAGGTTAATCGTTGCGGGAAATTCCTGATCCATCGGTGTAACACCAACTTCAAAGCCAAGCGGTGAAACATCCATATCTCGCTGTACAAATGTTGTTACTTCAACCAAGGAATGCGCATCAAAATGCGAACTTCCTGCTGTTCCTAAATTCAGCAAAGTTGTGCATCCCGTTTTTTGAATCACTTCAAAAGCTTTAAAAGCGGCGTTGACTTTACCAATACCACTGTAATGCACCTCAATTCCAGCTTGTTCGAATAATCCTTTCGACTCACTTGGTAGTGCCATAATTAAAGCTAGATCAGACATGCAGATACTCATTGACTAAATTATTGCTGCTCATTAAAAATCAAGGTTGAATAAACTGCAAACATAAAAAGCTGAGGCCTCGCTCAGCTTTTGATTTCAATCTATTTTATACATGTCTTAGACTTTATTTTCTAAATAGCTTTTTAGACACGGTGAGAATAATAAATGCCCGCGATAAAAGCCGACCAATGTTTTACTCATCACAATAAGCCAAAGCAAAACTAATAGCATTGTGAGCAAATAACCCAATTGATAAATGATGCCTACATTCAGCTGCTCAGCTAAACTCAAGACCGCTAAGCTGAATACCCCCAGTGGAAAAGTCAGTCCCCACCAACCTAAGTTAAAAGGCAAACCTTGCTTGGCATGATGATAAGTGGTTAACACTGCAATCCCGAACCACCACAGCCCAAAGCCTAATAAAATCAGACTAGCAAAAATGCCACCTTGCTGTAAGAACTCCCCTAACCCTGCTAAGCCTACACTGGCAAGAATAGTTGGTGCTTGTGCACCCAGTAATAGTAAGGCCAGTGCCCCTGTACCAATTGGACCTAAAGCCAACCAACTGCTCATGGCTAATTCTTTCGGTGGTAGTCGATGTAGTGCAAGACGTAACATCAAAATACTCAAAATCGCAAATGCCGGTAAAACTGACATCCCCCAAAGGATATAGCTGCCCAATAATATTCCCACACTGTGTGTCGTTGCTGGTAAATGTGCGAGTAACACGCCACCACTACTGGCTGCGACTTCACAAGCCACAATTGGCAACAACCAAACAGCAGTCATGCTTTTTAGTTCATGTTGTTGTCGTTGATACATGATAAAAGGCACGAACCAAGCAATTGCAACCGCCAAAATCACATCGACATACCATAAGCTTTCCGCCAAACGTAATGCCTGTTCACCATAGATAGGTTGACCATATTTCACCAGTCCATTGATGATGGTTGCCAATGCCATAGGAATAGCACCGAAAAACAAACTCATCATCGGATGTTGAAAAATCTGCTTTGCCTCATTGGTATACAAGATCCATCGTAACAGATAGAGGCTACTAAACAGTAAAAATAGGCCAATGTTCACATACCATAAAGTCTTCCCAAGCTGCCATGTCAGTCCTTTCAACACTGGAAATTCTGATATAATCAGTGCAACCACACCTGTCCCCATACTCACCGTAAACCAGTTTGGTGTAAAATGACGGATCACATCAGACACTTGTGTCAAATCTTGAAAAAGTCCGCGCATGGTTGATTCCATAGCCTTGAAGATAAAAACAGCATAATCCAATTCCATAATAAGAAAAATTGATTAATATTTATTTTTAAAATAAATTTTATTGATATAAAAATCTGCAATGAAAGTATTGAATAAAAACACAACAACAAGACGAAACTGTGAGAATATGGCAATATATAGCCCAAATTAATTTTAGTCACCATTTCGCCCATGAAGCTACTCCGTCTGAATGCTTTAGCGCCCAACTTTCAATTGCCCAAAACTGCCGTCACCATTGGCAATTTTGATGGTGTTCATTTGGGTCATCAGGCGATGGTTCAGCAATTAAAAGACATAGCACAACAACAAGATTTAAAAACTGTGGTGATGATTTTTGAACCACAGCCTTTAGAATATTTTAAAAGTTACGACGCACCACCACGAATTAGTTCATTACGTGAAAAAGTGGAACATTTGGCTGCACTTGGTATCGACTACATTGTTGTTGCCAAATTTGATGACACATTCCGTAATTTAAGTGCGGAAGAGTTTGCTGATATTTTAAAATACAAGCTGAATACCCAAAGCCTAGTACTCGGTGAAGATCATCATTTTGGTAAAAACCGACAAGGTAATAGCCAATTCTTGCGCGATTATGGTTTTCAAGTCACCGATTTAAATAACGTTGAACTGAATGGCGAGCGTATTAGCTCTACCTTAATACGCCAAACTTTGGCTACAGGGGACCTTAAAAAAGCTGCGGAGCTACTTGGTCGCCCGTATAGCATTACGGGTCGTGTTCAATATGGTGATCAAATCGGTCGCACCATTAACTTTCCAACTATCAATGTTCGTCTAAACCGCCATAAGCCCTGTTTACATGGTATCTATGGTGTTGAAGTGATTTGTGAAACAGAATCGTTAAAAGACAAAGTTCGCAATGAAAATGCCGAATATCCAGGTATCGCTGGTTATGAGTCTACAGCCCTTTTCGGTGCAGGACATGTCGGCACCCGACCAGCCATCCAACAGGAACATCCAGAGTGGCGATTAGAAGTACATTTCCCTGATGTTTCTGCTAATCTGTATGGCCTGTTAATGCGGGTAACATTTTTGAACTTTGTTCACGGCGAAAAGAATTATCCTTCGCTAGAAGCACTCAAAGCTGGGATCGATGATGATGTTGAGCAACTGCTTGAGTTTCGCCGAAATAACCCCAACTTTCCTTATTAATACTCCTTAATTTTTGTAAAACGCGTCAGCTTTAGACTGATTAAATTGGAAGACAACTTGCATGAGCGATAAGCAAACTCCTGAAAATGCAGTGGACTATAAAGCCACGCTAAACCTCCCAGGTACTGACTTTGCGATGAAAGCAAATCTCGCAGTACGTGAAGCGAAATGGTTAGAAGAGTGGTATGCCGACAACATTTATCAGCAGATTCGTGCGTCGCGTATTGGCAAGAAAAAATATGTGCTTCATGACGGCCCTCCTTATGCGAATGGTCAAATTCACTTAGGTCATGCGGTTAACAAAGTCTTAAAAGACATCATCATTAAAAGCCGAGTAATGGATGGTTTTGATGCACCATACGTACCGGGTTGGGACTGTCACGGTCTGCCAATCGAGCTTAAAGTTGAAGAAAAAGTCGGTAAAGTCGGCGTAAAAGTAGATGCTTCTACATTCCGTAAAGCCTGCCGTGAATATGCTTACACACAAGTTGAACTGCAAAAGAAAGACTTCGTGCGTATGGGCGTGTTTGGTGATTGGGACAATCCGTACTTAACGATGAACTTCAAACAAGAAGCCGACATCGTGCGTTCATTGGGTGCTATTGCCAAAGCAGGTCATATCGAACCAGGTCTTAAACCCGTCAACTGGTGTTTAGACTGTGGTTCATCATTGGCTGAAGCTGAAGTTGAATACGAAGATAAAAAATCAGACGCAATTGATGTGGGTTTCAGCGTTGTTGATTTAGCTGACCTTTCTGCACGTTTGGGTGTAGACATTGCTGAACGTACCGACATCGTGATCTGGACCACAACACCTTGGACCATGCCTGCCAACCAAGCGGTTGCGCTTCATGCTGATCTCGAATATCAACTTGTTAAAGCAACAGGTGAAGACAAAGCACCTCAAAACTTCATTCTTGCGAAATCATTGGTTGAATCAGCTACTCAGCGTTATGGTTTTACTGCATTTGAAGTCATTGCAGAATTCACTGGTGCAAAACTTGAAAACCTTGTTCTGCAACACCCACTGATCGCTGAACGCCAAGTGCCTGTAATCTTAGGTGAGCACGTGACTGACGGTAGCGGTACAGGTGCTGTACATACTGCACCAGGTCATGGTGTAGACGACTATAAAGTTGGCTTACAGTACAACTTAAAAGTTGAAAACCCAGTCGGTGGTAATGGTGTGTATCTACCAACTTCGCCACTCTTTGCAGGCGAGCACATCTACAAAGCCAATCCAAAAATTATTGAAGCATTGACTGAAGCAGGCAAACTTTGGGCACATGTTGTGATTAAACATAGCTACCCACATTGCTGGCGCCATAAAACACCGATTATCTTCCGTGCAACACCACAATGGTTCATCAGCATGGATGCCCAAGGTCTACGCCAAGGTGCATTGAACGCGATTGAAAATGATATTGAGTTTGTACCAGATTGGGGTAAAAACCGTATTCAAGCGATGATCGAAGGTCGCCCAGATTGGTGTATCTCTCGCCAACGTACTTGGGGTGTGCCAATTCCATTCTTCGTTCATAAAGATACTAACGAGTTACACCCTCGTACACCTGAATTGATTGAAGAAGTTGCGAAGTTAATCGAGCAAGAAGGTATTGATGGTTGGTATAACCGTGATGCACGCGAATTCATCGGTGATGATGCAGATTGCTATAACGCTGTTCGAGATACTTTAGACGTATGGTTCGATTCAGGTACAACACACTTTGCAGTCCTTCGTGAACGTGAAGAGCTACAAGACCCTGCTGATTTGTACCTTGAAGGTTCAGACCAACACCGTGGTTGGTTCCAATCTTCATTGTTGACTTCAATGGCAATCAACGAACGCGCACCGTATAAAGGCTTGTTGACACACGGCTTCGTGGTCGATGAGAAAGGCCGTAAGATGTCGAAATCGATCGGTAACGTCATCACACCGCAAGACATCATTAAAGATATGGGTGCTGATGGCCTTCGTTTCTGGATTGCATCTGCAGACTACCGTTATGAAATGACCGCAGGTAAAGAAATCTTTAACCGTGCCTCAGACGGTTACCGTCGTATTCGTAACACATTGCGTTTCTTGTTAGCAAACTTAAATGGTTTCCAACCTGCGACTGATTGCTTAGCGATTGATGATTTGATTGCACTTGATCAATACATCTTGCAACGTGCTTCAGAAGTGCAAGAAACCATTAAGAAAGCTTACGAAGATATGAACTTCCATATCGTGACAAGTGCGCTGACGAATTTCTGTATCAACGATTTAGGTGGTTTCTACCTAGACATTATCAAAGACCGTCAGTACACCACCAAAGCAGATTCTCAAGCACGCCGTTCTGCACAAACTGCGTTGTACCATTTGGTTCAAGCATTTGTACGTTGGATGGCACCTATTTTAACGTTCACCGCACAAGAAGCTTGGCCATTGATTCCCGGTCAAACTGAGAAATATGTCTTCACTGCTGAATGGTATGATATTCCGACTGCATCAAGTGCCAATGTCGTATCAGAAACTGAATGGCAAACATTGATCAATGTGAAATCGGCAGTGAATAAGTTTATCGAGGCAGCACGTGGTGCGAAAACTGTGGGTTCAAACTTGTCTGCTAAGGTTGAGCTTTGGGCGAATGATGAACTTAAAGCCGTTCTAGACAAATTAGGCGATGAACTTCGTTTCGTTCTCATTACTTCACAAGTGATGGTCAATAGTTTCGATGCAGCACAAGGTGAAGTATCTGACTTAGAAGGCTTGAATGTGAAAGTTTCTGCTGCTGACGGCGAAAAATGCGTTCGTTGCTGGCATGTTCTGCCTGATGTGAATACACATCCATCACATCCAGGACTATGTGGTCGTTGTATTATTAACCTCCCTACAGGTCAAGGCGAAGAGAGAAAATATGCCTAATCCACAAAATAATAAAAAAGGTTTATTCCAATTCTATCCCCACAATTTGTGGTGGATAGGATTGTCTATTGTTGCCATTATTTTGGATCAATGGACTAAATGGATAGCAAGTACACATCTGACTTATGCAGACCCTGTACCTGTTTTACCTTTTTTAAATTGGACATTATTACATAACTACGGCGCTGCCTTTAGTTTCTTGTCCGATGCCGGTGGATGGCAACGTTATTTCTTTACATCACTTGCAGGAATTGTCTCGGTTATTTTTGTGTTTTGGATTATGCGTATGCCAAAAAACATGAAAGTATTGCCTTTAGCCATCGCACTCATCTTAGGTGGGGCGATTGGTAATCTTATTGATCGAGTAAGTTTAGGCTATGTTGTAGATTTTATTCATGTCTACTATAACAATAGCCACTTCCCTGCTTTTAACCTTGCAGATAGTGCCATTACTTTAGGTACCATCTTAATGCTGATCGATACTTTTTTCTTAGAGAAACATCGTATTCAACGTGCGGAAGCGCAAAATGACTGATTTTATTAATCCAAATGAAGATACTCGCATTGAAGCGGGTTCAAAAGTACATTTACACTTTTCAGTAGCCATTGAAAATGGTGTTGAAATTGATAATACCCGTAGTCGCGAAGAACCTGTAAGCCTCGTGATAGGTGATGGCAGCTTATTGCCTGGTTTTGAAAAAGCTTTATTTGGCTTACGCGCGGGTGACCGTCGTACAGTAAGTTTACCTGCTGAAGATGCTTTTGGCCCTTGGAACCAAGAGAACGTGCAAAAATTTGATACTGTTAAATTTGAGCAACGTCCTGCTGAAGGTCAAATGATTGAGTTTGAAGATAAAGCAAAGCAGTCATTATATGGTGTGGTTAAATCGGTTGATGATGATATCACTGAGGTCGACTTTAACCATCCGCTTGCTGGTAAGGACATTACTTTTGAAGTTGAAATTTTCAAAGTAACACCAGCAGGTCAGCAAGGCATCAAAATTATGTAATGCCTGATTCGTACATAAAAAAGCGCCTTATGGCGCTTTTTTTTAGATACATTTTCGATCTACCTTTTTTAAAAAAAACATTTTAAAGTCAGTGTGATAACAGTTAGAAGGATAAATTTGGTGAATATTCAAATTATTGTGGGAAGCATTCGAGAAGGCCGCACAGCCATTAAAGTTGCAAATTGGGTTCAAAACACGATTTCATCATATAACTACAGCACGATTAAGACAGAAATTGTGGACTTAAAAGAATGGGATTTACCGTTTTTCGCTGGAGCAAATCCACCACTAACGGGTATATATGATCAACCTAAGCAACAAGAATGGGCTGCTCAAATCGCGAAAGGTGATGCATTTATATTTATTAGTCCTGAATATAATCATGGATACAGCCCTGCACTTAAAAATGCACTCGACTATTTAGGTAAAGAGTGGAATGGAAAACCTGCTGCTTATGTCAGTTATGGCGGTAGTAATGGCTCTCGCTCTATCGATCAAATCCGTCAAGTTGCTACGCAATTAGGTTTAGTCGACTCAAATGCCGTGGTTGAGATTCGCGATATTTTTGCACGCAATCGCAATGAAACATTCGAAGGCAATGAATTCGATGACAAAGCGCTTAAATCTGCGTTTGATAAAATTGTGCAATATGTAAGTGCGTAATAATCATCTTCAGATCATCAGTAGGTGCGCGATTACAAATACCGAAGACACTTTGATCGAGATAAAATTATAGTTGAAAAAGTGAACCCTCTAAAATTAGAGGGTTCTTTTTAGATACAGATCCCAATGAATTAACTAATTTTGTCCAACCGTTAAACTTTGATTCCCTATACATTTGCATCCACATGCCAAAGGTGAATTATGCTGTGCGGCGGGTTTTCCCATAATAACCATTTTGCTGTCACCCGCAACAATTGTCGTCACCGTTTTATGTTTAGGACAGGTGGCCTTATCCCCTACACAAGCAACTGGCTTACCTTCGATTAAGAAAGAACTATTTGCTGAAATAACCTGCCCACCACCAGTGGTTGGAGAGCCAATCGTAATATAAGGGAAAGCCATACACTTGTTCCTTTTATAATATTTTATTGAACTTCAAACTCGATTCTTCGATTTTTCTTACGACCCTCTTCCGTTGCATTGTCTGCAACAGGTTCATCAGCACCCATACCCGCTGTACTTAATCGTGAAGGTGAAATATTCTTGGCAATCAAATATTGTTTTACTGCATCCGCACGTTGCAAGCTCAATTCTTTGTTTTTCTGTGGATTACCTTGACTGTCAGTATGTCCGATGATTTTGACATTTTTGCCTTGAACTTTGTTTAGCGCAACCACCATTTCGTCTAAAATTTGTGTGCCTGCTGGTAAAAGTGTGGCACTTCCAGAAGCAAATTCAATAATTCGATTTTTTAAAGCATTATCAATGATGGCTTGTTCTGCATGATTCACAGATAACTGTGCATTAAAGCGATAAGGTGCCACAACTAAATTTTGAAATGTATTTTGAGTCGGTACGATATCATTTTGATTGAGGACTTTACCTGTGAGCTCAACTTGTGTTCCTCTTACACTCAATTTTCCTTGAGAAACTTTTTTAAGATCAGGTGTAATGACTTGTGTCACGGAATCACTCCATCCATTGGGTGCAGTGACAGGACGAACCTGAATTTTATCGATAATTTGGTCTTGGCTATAGACCACTTTCATTTTATTCAATATGGCCTGTTTGCTCATCTCGTTAGGAACAACTCCCTCAACGATAATTTCTTTCGCAAACGATATAACACTTATACTCAATATCGAACTAAGCAATGAAATCTTTAATAAGGTTTTCTTCATCATTATTCTTCTATAAAAGTCTGTCGGAATAATTTCATTCCTTGATTTAAACTTAACTGTCGTTCGCACAAAGATTGCTCGAGTGCAGCAAGACCTGCATTTTGCTCCAAATAGCGATCAATCCACTGTGCTTGTACCAATGAAACCCAATGTTCAGAGCTTAAGTTCTGATTGAAAATATCACTTAATGCTTCAATATCTGCGCCCTGAAAGCCAAATAATAAAACTGGACGTTCTGAATGAAGAATACCAATTAACACTTCGGTATTATGTTTTGGCAAAAATCTTGCGATTAAACTAACCCAGAATGCTGCGATTTCATAACAAAAACTAGGGTTGTGAATCGGTAAAATTAACACCTTATTCAGTTTACTCGTTCCATTTTTTAATACAGGTTGGAGTAAAAGACCTAGTCCAATCATGCTTTGTGCAAGCTCATAGACCGATATTTTCATCATTTGTGCAAACGAATGCATGGTATGATTTTCAAAAAAAGCGGTTGATTCAGTTACATCAAGAACTTGAATTTCTTTTTTGAGCTGAGCCAGTTTTTCGATTAAATCATCAGCATCTCGAATTTGACGAATCACACGGTTTCTTTGAAATAAGTCAATCAAAACTGGCTTATAGCTATAAGGTGCATAGAGCAAATTTTGGTAGGGTGCATCCACTTCCAATAAGTGACTCAACACCATAGGAAACTGACGACCTGAGCTGTCTTTGCTGGTCACTAAGTTTGCAACCAAGAACATATTTTCACGCGGATTGGCAATAAAGAAATCTAATGATGCCAAACTTTGATAATTTTGATCGAAATTTGGATTTCTCATTGCCATTTCAAGCGCTTCAGTAATCCACTGATCAATCACTTGAATCAAAGAATACTGTCCTTTGGTTTTCAGAAAATCGCCACGAGCAGGACTCTTACCATAGTACAAAGGCGTTGTTTTCACACTGTACATATCGCCTCCTACTGATGATCCATCTTAAGTTGTACTCCATACATCATGGCTGTGCTCCTTGTGTTGCATTTTGCAATGCCGTATTCGTTGAATTCTCAGCTTGAGGTGCTGGTGTTGGTGCCTTTTGAGCAGATACCACACGTGCTGTCGCCTTGTTGGTCGTCACCTTATCAACCAATTGCAAACCGTTTAAATCACGATTAGAACCAACGCCTGTTCCACCTTGACCTGAATTCCCACTGATCAAACGAAAGTTTACTTTTACCGCTAATGATGGTTGTTGAACACTTGCCCAAGTCATTTCGATGACACCATTTTGATCACGACGTTGCGAAGAGTCGATCAAACGATTGATCCCGTATTCACCTGGTGCATCAAAAATCGTATGCGTTTTCCCTTCGAGATCGACTGCAGTAATACGTGCTCCAGGAATAGCACCAGTATTCGGCCAAACAAAGTTCACCCACTGTTGGATACCATTTTCAAAGACCATACGTTGACCATCAATATCAATCGTATAAGACAGCAACTGTGGATTAGACAATGGATAGAATTGGAAGTTGGACTGATTGGTCGCAGCAGGAGCAGAACCTTGTGACAAAGTACCTGTAGCTACACCGTTAAGTGGTGAAACATAGCGTTGGAAACTCATCACAAATTGTGGATTCAAGATAATGCCTTGGTCTTTCCACGTTTTAGAAGTCAGTGTGTAGCCACGACGAATCACAAATGGATCGAGCGTTTCTTTAACAAAATTGGCAATACTACCGCCCTCACCGAAGATTTGACCGATTTCACTACTCGTCGCTTGGATTGAAGCCGAGGTATTGAATGGAACCTTTTGGCTCAGAGTCTGATTAAACGGTTGATAAGCTTGCATCACCCATAATTTATTAATCTCATCTTGTGCTGGCGTGATTAAGCTTGCAAAGGATTGTGTCAGTGGACTCACCAAAAGCTTTTGAATGAGCTTATTGTCAATATCATTCAGACCGACCGTCAGTTTTTCATCGACAAGTTTTTGCGTAGTATTAAATACTGAGGTTTGTTCATTGATGGTTTGTTTTACCAAAGCCATCGCATTTGGGCCAATATCCCCTGCATTTCGGAGATCATTAAACTTACTGCGTACCTGTGCGAGATTTTCTAAATACTCATCAAGTAATGATTTATTTTGCTGATCATCACGTTTACGAACCAACTGATAAAAAACGTTAAATTCTTTTGAGATAGCACCTTGGGCGCGCTCAGCTGCACGTTGAATTTCATTGGTATTATCTTGACGAAGAACCTTACGTTTAAACCAAGCGATAAATCCTGTTTGTGGAGCCGCCAATTCCGCTTGAACCACAGGGTTATCCCAATTGGTTTCTTTCGCTGTATGCTCAATGAGCAAACGTATCGGGGAGTTTTGAGGCTCACCCAATAAATCTATTGTTTTATGTTGCTGGGCAAAATCAGGTTGTTTTGCGTAATAAATTCCATTCAAGAATTTACGCCACTCTGCGATATATTCTTTCTTATAGAGTTCAGTCAGCTGCTTACGAATTTGATCTGGACTACCACTAAAGGTGAGGTCATCTGATTGATTGCTGTTCAACACCCAGTCACGACTGTCTGTCGGACTATTCGCAGCTTCATCAATGGCTTGATCGATATATTCGTTCCATGCCTTATATGTAAATACCCCAGGAAGAGCATAAGAACCTAATACGGCACTACGATTGTTCTCACCTACAATTTGAGCTGCTGTCACCGCTGGATATCGTACAGCAGCACGCATTTTGATCTCATTATAAACTCGATCACGTGCTGGCATCCCCTTCATCACCGCCAACAATACTTGTCGGCTTTGATCAACCAATTGCGCATCCGCTGACAACTGTGGGAATTTTGGATCATTCGCCAATGTCATGGTATAGGTCAGCACCTGCTCCGCTTTTTGGATCATTTCACCACGTGGCATTTGTCCACGATTCGCATCTAACCATGAACGCCAAAAGCGCGTAACCTGATCACTCAGATGACTTGCTTCCATATATTTTGAATTGCTCATCATCAAATAAGCTTTCAATGCGTTGTAAGCATCTTGCGGATTCGAATCAGAAGGTTCCAAAGCATTTTGTGCAGGTTTAGGCGATACTTGCTGAATTTCAACATTAACGTGATTTTCTTTTAGTGTCGCTTCATTATTTTTGACACGTTGCAAGAACTGGCCAATATTTTGTTGAGACGGTTCTAAAACAATTTGTCGCACACCATTTAAATATTCGGTTTTAAGTTTTTCCCGCAGATCATTGCCTTGATACAAACCAAAGCCAAACTTTAATGGACGATCTTCTTCAAATTGATCTAACTGTTCTAAACGCTGTTGTAAAATTAGTAACGAGTCGAGCTGTGTCGCCAAATGCTGACCTGATGCCTGCTCCATTTGCATCACTTTATTCAGATCGGCTTGAACATCTGCGATCAACTGTTGGTTGTTACGGTAAGACCACACCCACAGGCCTAAAATTACAGATACCCCAAGTAAAGCTGCAATAAAACTCAAATAACGTTGGCGCTTTTTCGCTGGGTTAATATGTTGCTTCACCAAGTTTTTATCTTTCAGAATGACATCTGAAAATAATCCCTTTAAGAAATACCCATGATTCTGTGATACAGAATTTTGTGGAATACCATGTTCGCTGTTCGGAATTTTCTGAAGTCTAAATTCTTGAGCAATTTGCTCCGTCATTGGACTCTCGATCGTTCCTTCTTGTAAGGCACTGGTGAAGTAAAAACCACGGAATACAGGTTTGAACTGATACGGGTTTTCCTCAAATAGTGTTCCTATAAAAGTTTTGAGTGCTGGCTTTAAAGTCTTAAACTCAAGCGGAAAAGTCATCACACTTGGTGAGATATTCTGTGCATGACGGCGACTTAAATGAGTCGTACTCACGCTTTTCAATCCATCATACAAAATGTTGTAATGATGCTCGAATAGATCAACAGCATTTTCAGATGAATCTGGATTATAAGGCAGCGTTGCTCCCCAAACTTGGTCAAATTCATCTTGATCATAACAATCAAAAAACTCAGTGAATCCTGCGATCAAATCCATTTTCGAAAACACCAAATATACAGGTGCAAAGATTTCTAAACGTTCCGTCAAATCTTGTATACGTGCTCTCAAGTTTTTAGCAAGTTTCAACGATTTTTCAGGACTTTGACTAACTAACTCGGCAATACTGACGGTGACAATCAGTCCATTAATCGGCGCTTTAGATCTATTTTTTTTGAGCAAGTTCAAAAAACCAATCCACTCAGAGTGATCTTCTGCATAGACTGAATAACGACCAGCAGTATCCAACAACACCCCTTCTGTTGAGAAAAACCAGTCGCAATTACGTGTTCCACTCAAACCTGAAGACACTGCATTTTTATGCGTTTCTTCGAATGGGAACTTTAAGCCCGAGTTATAAATGGCAGAACTCTTACCGGCAGCAGGGTTACCAATGACCATATACCAAGGCAACTCATATAGCGCTGCATTCCCTTTTTTATCACCCAGCTTTGACTTACGAATGAGCTGAATTGAATCCTTCATCTGTTGATGAACCAATTGTAGTTCATCTTTATCCTTCTGCTTACCATACTCAGCTTGGGTATCTTTTTCGATTGCTTCCGCCAATTCTTCCCCTTGCTTCTCATGGCGTTTGCGTTGAATGAACCAATAGATTCCATAACCGATTAGACCCAGTACATAAGCCACCGCAAGCGGCCAGAAATACTGTCTAGGTATCGTGTGATAGGCAGACACTAAGGCAACAAACAATGACAATGCAATAATTGCCTTTGGGTTTGAAACGTACTGCCATACATAGCCTAATATCGTGTGCATTGTATTCTCATTTTTTTCGTAAATTTTTAAACGTTTTGCTGCTCAGGATTTATGTCTGTTTCTGATTGATAAGTTTGAATAAATGTCTGAACATCAGGGTTTTGAGTTGTATACACCATTGTCATTAACGCATCATCAAACTGAAAAGCGAGAGTAAATCCAAAAATTTTAGCTAAGCTTTGTGTATTCCCAAGTGTTGGATGAAGCATTAAATAATGATGTTGCTCAATATTCGTATTGGCAAAATTTTGCTCAATTTTTTTAAGTGTTTTGAGTTGAGTAATGTCATCCAACAGAACTGTAAAGGGCTGCTCATTTTCCACTTTGAACTGATGATCAATGTTATAGCGATCTAAACTCTGTTTCAGTTGTTTTTCATTTATCGCAATATCTAATGTTTTCGTAGGTAAAACATTTTCAATTTGAATTTTAGGTGAAGCTAAACAACAGCTCGAAATATATTCTGCAGGAATATATTGTTCTGAAATCCAAATCTTTTCATCCAATGTATCTTGATCAATTTCGGAATCAACGATAAACACAAGACTTATAGACGACTCATCTTTTTCAATACTTTGTAAAAGATGAATCCATTCACTATAGCTTGTTTCAGCACCCCAATAGTGGTGTTCCACGTGAAACACTTCAGGAATATAATTGAGCTGACTCAGGTAGTCTGAAATGAGTTGCTCAGAATCTTTTTCATCCCAAACATGCAGTAATTCTTCAGCGAGAACCAGGTGGATTTTAAGCTTATTCAGTCGATAAACTTGCTGCACAGAAAGAGTATCTTCCCTATCATGATACTCAGCCTGAGGATCAATCCATGCTGGATGCATACGATAAGATTGGCTAATTTGAGTATCGTAGAAAAGCGCTGATTTTTTTAAATGCTCACTAATTTCCCAGAGTATTTCTGTTTGTTGTTCGAGTTGAGTCAGAATCAATTGATGAATGCGGTATTGCCGTTTGAAGCTATATTCATCCTCTTCATTTTGTTCGACGTCTAAATCAGAAATTCGATAACTCAGAATAGGCAAGCCATACCCATTCAATAATTTGTCATCAAGTTCAGGACTCTTGAATTCCCGAATCGCATCAATAATCAGATGATTTTCACCCAAAGCATTGAGTGCATAAGCGCGATAGACATTTAAATTGATCCACTCCACAGGCTCAGGCTGTAGCTCCTCAATTGTGGTCTCATCGCTAAGTTGAGGATCATTCTGTTTATTTTTTTGCTCTTTTATCCAATGATAAATCATATATGGCATCACCAAAAAAGCAGTGATTGCAACAGGTAACAATCCAAAAAAGATAAGTAGATCACTGCCAGAAGGATCAAAATTGATGTCACGCCAATACAGCACCACAATCGCAGAAATCACCAGATAAACAGTAAGGAATACTCCAACAATGATTTTGATCATGACGCTACTCCAAGCAATGGGTAGCAAGTTTCATCATTGTCTAGCGGTTGATTATGAGCTAAAAAGGCACCCTGACTAAGCCCCATAGAATGCTCCGAATTTAAAGTAATAGGCTGTATTTCTTGTTTTGATAAAATTAAACGAACATCAACCAATAAGGTTGGGCTACACCAGCTTTGTAGTAGTTTTTTTAATTTTAAACTTAGTTTTTGTTGTGGTAGAAAATCTAGGTAAGTTTTACGATCCAACGGTCCAATTTGAATTTCAATTTTGCCATCAATTTGGGTAATAGTCTCTCCACAAAATGTATTCAATCCTAACAAGCTTGGCGTCGCCCCTCCTAAGGATGTTCTCTGCTGAAGCTCTAATTTAAATTTTTCAGGGATAAATTCTTGTATTGCCACATGCTGATTAAATACCTGTGCAATCATGGTTTTTAAAGCATGTGCTGTATTATTTTGCCCCTGCATTAATCCTGCAAATTCAGCAAAATAATCATCAAGTTCTTGTTGTTGATGTTGCTGACTAATATAACCATTTAAAGCATGGATAATATTCAGATAATGATTTTCAGACTCGACCTCATACCGTACTGGTAAATTGTACTTAACCGTCGCATCAACGAATTGTGAAGTGAGCTTATGATTAAATAAACTCAAGAATTGCGTTGTTTCAACTCGAAATTTGCGTGGTGCTGATTTAACTTTATTGGTATAGCTATAGGGTAATGCCCCCTGCATGCCAGTCAAACCTACCATTAAATTTGTAAGCTGAACTTTTTCATCTTCTAAAGCTAGCGATTCAATTTCTTTTTTAGGGAAGTTAAGCTCTAAGGAAGGATGAAATTTAAAATCACGATCCCATGGTGTATGTGGCCGAGCATAGGGCACATGTCTTAACAATCGAATCGACTGAATAAATTCATAAGCAGTCGGCTGTTGAAATAAATGGTCTATTACAGAAGCTTCTTGCCACCAACGTTCTGCACGCATTGGTATAACTCCTGTTGTGATTGAGCATCTTCGATTATGACATCGACAAAACTGTTTAACTGCACTTTTAAGTTAAACACATGGCTCAGCAATTGACTGAAAATATAAAGACTATGACCTCTGAATACTTGTTCATCGATTCGGATAACAACTTTGAGTCCTCGAACGAAAAGCGGGAAAGGTTTGGCTTCAACCAACTTATGCGTCAGGCTAAATTCAATTTGTTTAATCGAATTAATTAACAGATGATTTTCTTTATTCGACGGTAAGTTATATAACTCTAATAGTTCTTTTAAATGCGCTACCGCATCCCCTTTCATCAGTGCTAAAGTATTTAATGAAAGATGAGAAATAATGCGCCATTGCTCTTTCTGATTTTGCTCAAATTGATAGGGTAAACTCGGACGCTTCAATACCAAAGCACGACGTGCCAAACTACTATCATTTAGATTTAAAATATTATTTGACTGGCTTAATGCTTCATGCGGTAAATTCCGATTCGAACATAGCAATACGGTGCTAATAAAATCAGACTTTGTATCATACGGCTGTAAATGCTTAGAAATAATGGAATAACCCGTTTCAACAAACTTATTGTTGAGCTGTGATGAGTTCAATGCATAGAAAAATTGGACATTTTCATCATGGTAATGACTCATTCCAAAGAACGGCAACACTGGATGATAAACCTGTTCCTGATTAATCTTTTCACGAACCATGTGCATTTTCTGAATCGAATAGACCTGATAAAACTCAGGATGATGCGCATCCGTGATCAATGGATATTCAAGTTGTCGATGATGTATTTTTTGTGGTTCAGCATTTTTTTCAAAAAGATTAACAGCCGGCGTGCTAAATAATTTGAAATTTGCAACATTCAGCTCTGAATAATTACGAATAATCGCCTGATCGTTTAGGTTTAACTTAAAATGAATTTGGAGATCAAAACTCGTTTGTTGATCTAATAAATTTCTTAAAAAAGACAAATCAAGATTAAGAAAGCTGAATTTATCTGCAAAACAAAAATATTCCATCAACAAGCGATAGGCATGATGTGTATGTTGATCAATAGGCAATAAACTCTCATCTTCCTCAAAGCCCATTAAGGAAAATGGATTAGAAATTTGATAAAGCTGTGTTCTAATGCGTACCGTAAAAGTCGTATCTTTTTTGAAAATACTATCCAAAACTTGCAGCGGAAAATTTGAAATAGCATCTAAATAAATAGGGAGTTTTTCTTGATGAATCCACAAGCCTGCTTCATTGAAAGTTTCAAAACTTAATTGCAAAGTGGCATTTTGATTGAGATGAATTTGAGCACTTGGGTTCGTTTTAAATTGAACTTGATTCAGTTGAATGGGAAGTAATCGTACAGCTTGACAGGTATTAAATTCACATTGAACCCCCTTAAAGCTTCGTGATTTTAGCGTTGTTGCCTGCGGAATGACGTGAGCTTCAGTTAATTGTTTTATTTTATTTTGATCTTCGAAACTGACGACAGTACAACTTGGAAAATGTCTTAAATATTGAGGGAACATCACCTCAAATAAAGCACGTGTAAAAACGTCATAACTGTCTGCTAATTTTTTATCAATTCGAGCAGCAATCAACGAAAACGCCTGAATTAAGCGCTCAATGTGTGGATCATCAATCTGTTCTTGGTTGAGCGAGAGCCGTTGGGCAATTTTAGGATACTTCTGAGCAAATTCACGAGATTGTTGTCCAAATTCTTGTAATTGTTTTTCGTAGTACGGTAAAAGTTCTTCTATCACAAAAGCCCCAATCTTAAGATCTAGCCGAAATTACATATTGTTGTGTCGTTGGTTTCAATAAAGCATCAAAAACTACAGGCTCATACAATGGATGGATATTTAAATATGCTTGAATACTGAGGCAAAGTGCGCCCATATTGTCGCTGTCTAACAACATTTCAACTTGAATTTGTCGTAGGCGAGGTTCATGTGCCGCAATGGACTGCTGAATAGATTGGCAAATTTTGTCTCGATCCATTGGATTGGCTGTTGATAATCCAACAAAATCAATAATGCCAAACTGTGCAATCGAGCCTTTAACCGTAGGGAAGTCATCAATTTGATCAAACTTGGCTACTCGACTATTGAGTAGATCTTCCAAGTCATGTGCAACAGATTCACGTAGCTCTTGCATAGATAAGCCTTTGATCTGATCCTCATATTCTGGAATCAAGCGGTCAAATAAAGTTGCACGGAAGCCAAATGGATAAAGATGATCTAAATTTGTTTTCATCTTGCCTACTCTAAAAGATGAATAAAGGCCAACTTAAGTCAGCCCCTACTCCTCTCACTTTCAAGACTTTAAGCTTTGTAGCTTGCAGTGTTGTTAGAAAGTGACCATTGCTTCGTGATCGCACCTTTTTGAGTACCATCGATATCTTGTTGGTTGTATGTCCACTCAACAGCAGCATATTTCAAACCAAATGCTTCAGTCGGAACACCTTCAGCATTTACAGATGGTGTTACGCTTGAAACTAGAACATGTTTCAATTTGATTTGAAGGTACTTAATACGCTTATCACCATTCGCACGGTAGTAATCGATTTGTACTTCATCAAAAGTGTAACCAGCAGAACATGCTTCCCAAAGTTTCGGGCTAGTCGCATCTAAATCTTTAACGAATAACATGTCTGAATGTTCAACACGCTCAGAAGTATGACCACCAACACTTGAAGATGTCGCAGATTTAGGCTGACGGATGTTATGAGACCAAGAATTAACTTCCAACCAATCTTTGTGCTCAGTGTCACGAGATTCGCCGTCTACTTTGTATTTTCCTCGAAATTGAACATATATATCTTTCATGAAGATTTCCTGTTTTATTTAACGTTATTATAAAGTTGCTCTATTTAATTAGAGGACTGAGGTAACTCAGTGACAAGTCTCAAAGATACCGACAACTCGTCCAACTGGAAGTGCGGTCTTAAAAACACGACCGATTTGTAGTGACCAGGGTTCGCCGGGTCTTCCACAACTTTTACAGATGCTTCACGAAGCGGGCGCTTAGCTTTGGCCTCTTGTGATGCACCATCATCTAGTAATACATATTGAGATAACCAATCATTCAAGAAGCTTTCTACATTTCCAGCTGAAGCAAAACTTCCGACTTTATCTCGCATCATTGCTTTCAAATAATGCGCAATACGCGACACAGCCATGATGTATTGAATCTGGCTTGAGAGTGCTGAATTTGCATTCGCTGTATCGCTATCATATTTCTTAGGCTTTTGGGTCGATTGAGCCCCAAAGAACGCTGCGTAGTCTGTGTTTTTGCAGTGTACTAATGGAATAAAACCGAGATCGCTCAACTCTTTCTCACGGCGGTCCGTAATCGCAACTTCTGTCGGACACTTAAATACGACTTCACCATCATTGGTTTTGAAGGTATGTACTGGCAAGCCTTCTACTAAACCACCACCTTCAACTCCACGAATTGCTGCACACCAACCATGCATATCAAATGCATTCGTTAAACGTGTACCGAAACCGTATGCTGCATTCATCCAGAGATATTGATCGTGATCTTCACCTGAGACTTCTTCAACGAAGTTAAAGCCTTCTGTTGCCCAACCCTCTTTAGGGTCATAAGGCAGGCGACCCAGAACGCGTGGCATAGTTAAAGCCACATAGCGAGAATCATCACTTTCACGGAATGAGCGCCACTGTACATATTCTGCAGTTTCAAAAATTTTAGATACATCACGAGGACGATCAATTTCAGTGAAAGATTCAAGACCTAGAATTGAAGGGCTTGCTGCTGAAATAAAGGGTGCATGAGAGGCAGCGGCAACATGAGAGATTTGTTCTAAAAGATACATAT
This sequence comes from Acinetobacter sp. ANC_7635, assembly GCF_056779945.1. Taxonomy (NCBI): domain Bacteria; kingdom Pseudomonadati; phylum Pseudomonadota; class Gammaproteobacteria; order Moraxellales; family Moraxellaceae; genus Acinetobacter; species Acinetobacter sp. ANC_7635. The sequence goes on from NZ_JBWYIS010000003.1 coordinate 241,390, forward strand.
CTGACGGTGTGCGATCGAATTCAAAATCACCAATCAAAGTTGCGTAAGGTGCACCACCAAAAGAACCATATTCTTCTTCATACACTTTTTTGAACAATGTGCTTTGATCAAAGTCAGTTGCGCCTTGGAAGTCCTTAATCAATTCTTTTTTAGTGGTATTTAAAATGCGGATTTTAATTAAAGGATTTGAAGGTGTTTCTTGACAGAAATAGTAAAGTCCACGCCAAGTCGACTCAATCTTTTGAAACTGTTCATGATGCATAATTTTGCTTAATTGAGCAGAAATTAAAGCATCAATTTCAGCAATACGCTTATCTATTGAGACCGTCATGTTTTCTGAAACAGTAATTGTTCCAGCCATAACTTCTTTGGCTAATTCCCCAATTAAATTTTTCGCACGAACATGTTCATCATCGTTACGCGCAATTCGACTTTGTTCAACAATCGAATCTAGAAGACTCGTTTCTTCAACAGCATTGCTTGTCGCAGGTGCGGTTTGTAAATTACTCACGGTCGTCGCCTCCTGCTTCAGCACTTAATTTGCGTACTTGATCTGTATTTTGAAGAATTTCATCAAGCAGATCTTCTAGACGTTCACTATTTGAAATTTTATTACGCAAATCTGAAAGGCGTTCACGCGCTTCAACCAATTTGCGTAAAGGGTCAACTTGTTGAACAACATTTTCAGGTCGGAAATCTTCCATTGAGTTAAAAGTAAGATCTACCGACATATTTCCACCCTCTTCCGAAATTGTGTTTTCAACTTGAAAGGCTGCTCTTGGTGCTAGCGAACTCATTACTTCATCAATGTTATCCAAATCCACATTAATAAATTTCTTATCTTTCAGTTTGGTTCTTTCAAGTTCAGATGCTGCTGAGAAGTCCCCTAATACACCAACAACAAAAGGAAGTTCTTTTATTTCTTTACCATCACCTACTTCTACGTCATATGTCAGTTGTACTCGAGGTGGTCGAATGCGTTGTAATTTTTTTTGAACACTTTCACGCTTAGCCATATTATTTTTTCCTAAATTTGTAATTTGATCAGTTCAACGAGCCAAATGGATTCTCACGTTTTGGTGCTGCTGGTTTTTCAACTTTCGCAGGTGTCGTTGTTTTAGCGGGTGTTGTTTTTGCTGGAGTCGATGCACGGCGCGTCGTACGTGCAGGCTGTCGAGTAGTTCGAGTCTCTTGAACACGCTTAGGTGCTTCTTCAACTTTGGTTTCGATTACAGTCAAAGGTTTAGCTTTTTTAACTGCTTCAGAAAGTGCCAATGCTGGTTCGTAAGTCTCTTCAGTCAAATAACGTACTTCTGGTCCACGCATTTGCTCTAATGCCTCATTCGCGATTCCGATTCCAGCTAAAAACTTAGTATCTGTTAACGATGAGTGCTGAACATTTTGTACATTAAGACTGTTCACCAATTGAAGTGCTTTCTGATTTTGTCCGATTTGTTGAAAACGCTGAGCTGCTTGTGCTAGAAAACCATTTTTATTGTCTTTATTTTTTTTATCACATGCTTGAGCATAAATTTGTAGCAATGTCTGGTCTGTTTCACCCGCTACTAATGGATGATCTTTAACACAACCTCTTTTGAGTTTTACTTCATCTGCGTAAGTTGTAGACGCCATCCCCAACCCAATTAGCAGAGTTGTAAGCAGAATTTTAGTATTCAAAATACACCCTCATTTATTATAAAATTTACATTAACTATATGATTCACTGAATCATTTTTTAACACACTCAATGTTTAGAGCAATGTCTTCTATATATATTAGATTTAATTAAAATTTAAACTTATAAATGCAAACTTAGTCAACATTATGACCATTATAATAAAGAAACAATTAAGTTTTTTAAGTTACAAAATTATATAGTTCTGTAAACGATTCACACTATAGGATAGTTTTTTTATCACCTTTATTTAGGTAGAATAAAAAATATGGGTGAATTTTTTCATACTAAAAATTATTGTTTATTAAATATTTAGTCGTTAAAAATCTTAAAAATAGACGTTATGTAGGTTTATTTTAAGTAACTATAAATAATTTGAACACAGAGAATTCTGATGAATAACTTGAAAATTTTGATTACAAAACTATCTCCTACGACAAGAACAGCACTAGAAAAGTCTGCAAATTATTGTATTAATCAACAAAATTACGAAATTGAAATTGAACATCTACTCTTCGAATTATTAAATCAAAACGTAAAAAATGATCTCTCTATTTTGCTCGATCACTATAAAATTTCTAAAAATGCACTGATCGATGATTTACAAGAAACGATTTCGCACTTGCCCAAAGGCAATACGCGTACACCTATTTTTGCTCAATCGATTGTACGTCTGCTAGAACAAGCTTGGCTTATTGCTTCCGCAGATCAAACCCCAGTCATCCGTAGCGGGCACTTATTAGTTGCGTTATTGACTGCAGGAGATTTATATCAAATCGCGCTTCGTGCATCGAGTTTATTCGATCTGTTCCCGATTGATACGATGAAACACAAATTTATAGAAATTTGTAAAGCTAGCATTGAAGAGCATCTCCCTCAAGCTGATCATCAAAATGATGTTCAGGATCAGGATACGATTCAAAGTTCAGAATCTCATGCAAAAACACCTGCACTAGATCAATACACCATTAACTTGACTCAAAAAGCGCTGAACGGTGGGATTGATCCTGTCATTGGACGTGAGTTTGAAATTCGCCTTATGTTGGATATTCTGATGCGTCGTCGTCAAAATAATCCTATTTTAACAGGTGAGCCAGGTGTAGGTAAAACTGCTGTCGTTGAAGGTTTAGCGCTGAAGATTGCCAACAACCAAGTGCCTGATGCATTAAAAAATGTACATATCCATGTTCTTGATATGGGTCTATTACAAGCAGGTGCAAGTGTAAAAGGTGAGTTTGAAAATCGCTTAAAACAAGTCATCCAAGAGGTTCAAAGTTCCGCTCATCCTATCATCATCTTCATTGATGAAGCACACACACTGATTGGTGCAGGCGGTCAAGCTGGTCAAAATGATGCGGCGAATCTCCTTAAACCAGCCTTAGCACGTGGCGAGTTAAGAACAATTGCTGCAACTACATGGGCTGAATATAAGCAATATTTTGAAAAAGATGCGGCGCTCAGTCGTCGTTTCCAAGTCGTCAAAGTTGAAGAACCGACTGAAGAGGTTGCGATTGATATGCTTCGCGCCATGATTCCTGTCATGGCTAAACACTTTAATCTTCAAATCGATGACGAAGCCATTGTGACTGCTGTTCATTCTTCACATCGATATATTGCTGGTCGACAACTCCCAGATAAAGCAGTGAGTGTTTTAGATACTGCTGCCGCTCGTGTGGCATTAACTCAGAATGCTCAGCCGGTAAAGTTAGATCAGCTACATGCTCAACATCATAATTTATTGCTTGAATTAGATATTTTGGAACAAGAGAATAATCAGTTCCCACAGCATGACGAACGCCTCTCCAATCTTAAAAATACGATCACTGAAATAGAAAATGAGTTAAATGCCACAACTGAAAAGTGGAAACAAGAACTAGAAATTGTTCAAAAAATCAAAACACTTGAGCAAAAAAATTCTGAATTAAAAGATGAAGAACACATTAATGATTTTAAAAATCAGATTCAGCAACTTAGATCCGATTTAAAAATATTACAAGGTGAACAACCTCTGGTATTTGAACGTGTTAATGCACAAATCATTAATGAGATTATTTCAGACTGGACTGGTATTCCTGTAGGAAAAATGGTCAATGACGAAATTAAGCAAATTCTAAGTTTAGAAGAAAAACTGGAACAACGCGTCATGGGGCAAGACTATGCCCTGCATCAACTTGTTCAAGGAATCAAAACTTCTAAAGCAAAACTTGAAGATCCAAACAAGCCTCAAGGGGTATTTATGTTGGTTGGACCAAGTGGTGTAGGGAAAACAGAAACGGCTTTAGCTTTAGCCAATGAGCTGTATGGTGGGGAATCTCATCTCATCACGATTAACATGTCTGAGTATCAAGAGGCTCATACTGTTTCCTCATTGAAAGGTGCGCCTCCAGGCTATGTAGGATATGGTCAAGGTGGTGTCCTCACTGAAGCTGTTAGACGCAATCCGTATAGCGTTGTTTTGTTAGATGAAATTGAAAAAGCACATTCAGATGTTCAAGAGTTGTTTTACCAAGTCTTTGACAAAGGCACACTTGAAGATGGTGAAGGACGTGTTATCGATTTTAAAAACACCACAATTTTATTGACCTCTAACACTGGCTCAAGCGCAATTATGCAGGCCTGTTTGACTAAACCTGTAGAAGAATGGCCTACGGCAGAAGACTTAATTGAACATTTAAAACCAAGTTTATATAAACAGTTTAAACCTGCCTTCTTAGGGCGTATGCGTATCGTGCCTTACTTCCCACTCCATGATGATCTACTTGTGCGTATTATTCATCATAAGTTAGGCAAAATTACTGATCGTATTTTCAAACAATATCAAACACGTGTTGAGTATACGGATGATTTGGTGGAACTACTCTTAAGTCGCTGTACAGAAGTCGATAGTGGCGCACGTAATGTCGACAATATTCTAAACTCTTCAGTTTTACCTGAACTTGCAACACAAATATTGATCGCCTTGGCGGATAACAAAGTCCCTAAGTTAATTCAAATTGATAGCAAAGATAACGTGATTGAGTATCGATTAGATCCAACAACAGCACCGAAAAAGCGTAAAGCCACCAAAAAGAAAATTGTTGAAGCATAATTATTTGAGTATATAAATTAATATGAACATTGATATAAAACAGCTACTTCAACCAATCTCAGATCAAGCGATCTGTGGCGAAGATCTATCTTTTTCGAATGAATTTCATGAGATCAAGAAAGCGAAAACTCAAGATGATCCGCTCTTAGATATGGGGGATTGGGTAGCTGAACCTAAACAAGCAGATTGGTCATTTGTTTCGGCAAAATGTATCGATGTTCTGACTCAAAAAAGTAAAGATATTCGTTTATTGACTTGGTTAAGCGAGGCTTGGAGTCAAATCTACGGTTACGAAGGAGTCGCTCGTAGCCTTGAGCTTTCACATCGCATGTTATCCAATTATTGGAAAGATATACATCCTGAAATTGAAGATGATGATTTAGATCAACGTCTAGGTTTATTGCAAGGTTTGACTTCTCAGTTACCTGCTTTGATTAAACGTGTTCCACTCATCAATTCAGCTCCTTTCTATTCAATCTATGATTATGAAAAATTACTGCATCAACAAAATGTAAGATTAAAAAATGCTGATGATTATGGATCTTCTCAGAATCATCCAGAACTCGAGCAATTCGAACAAAGCTTATTTAATACCTCAAAAAGTTTCCAATACAACAATTATCAGTTCTTTTTAGAAATTTTGACGCACTGGGATACCCTCAAGCAAGTACTTGATCAACTGATGCAATTAGATGCTCCAAGTTTCGCAAATACTGATTCTCAGTTGGAAGACATACATAAAACACTGAAAAAAATTTATAAAGCAGATGCATTTTTAATGTCTGAGGATACTCCTGACATGAATCAAGACCTACAATTCCAAGAAAACAATTCAAATATAAATTCTGCTCCAACAGCAAATATACAAGCAGCAGTAACTCAACAGTCATTTCAACCTCAACCACAAAGTCATCTACAAAATCGTGAACAAGCAATGCGGGTGCTTAAAGATATTGCGGATTATTTTCAAGCAAATGAACCACATAGTCCTGTGAGTTATATGCTTCAAAAAACCATTAAATGGAGCCAAATGCCGCTTCATGAATGGCTCGCACAAGTTATTAAAAACGATAACAACCCATTGGAATCAGTCCATGAACTCTTGGGTGTAAAAAATAGCAATGAATCTAATGAATGGTAATCTCAATGTTTAAAGCAGAAAAAGTACTGTGGGGTGAAGGTCTGTTTTTAAGACCACAGCACTTTCAAATTCAAGACAGTTATCATGAACAGCGTTTAAATCAAACTATTCGCGCCACCATTCCATTCGCATATGGGGTACAACAGCTCAAATTTGATGAATCTCAATTAACGACCCATGTGCTAGCAATTGAGCACATTGAAATGATTTGGCAAGATGGTGAAATTTACGCTGCTCCTTCGCGAGATCTTTTACCTCAGCCCGTACTGCTCGATGAGCTCAATTTCCGTGGTGAAATGACCATTTTTCTTGCGCTCCCTATCGTTCAACCAAACAAGCGTAATATCGCCCATGAGGCTTCGACACAACCAAGTCGATATCATTCGTATCTGAATGAAACTCATGATTTGTTCACAGATGCCACACCTGCTGAAATTACTTACATTCGTCGTCGTGCTGAGCTGAAATTACTGGAATCTCAGAATGATACTCCTCATGAACTGGATGGTTTTTTATATTTGCCAATAGGAAAAATTAAGCGTCATAGTTCAGGAAGCTTTGAACTTGATACAAAATTTATTCCACCAATTTTGCATATTGCTTCATGTGAGTCATTGGTTGCTAATTTAAAACGTACCTTGAATGTCATTAAAGCAAAAATCAAAACTATTCAAACCAACAATCGCGAAAACGAACAAAAATTAATTGAATTTAGATCAGGTGACATTGTTTCATTTTGGCTAGTGAATGCATTGAATACTGCTCATGCAACTCTCAGCCATTTATTGACTCATCCCCAAATTCACCCTGAACGCTTATTTTTTGAATTACTCAGATTGACTGGCTCATTACTGACATTCTCAACAGCCTATGAAGTTGAACATTTACCTCAATATCAACATCATAATTTACAAGATAGCTTTGCGCAGTTAGATGTCATTTTAAGAGAGTTACTCGACACAATCATTTCAAGTCGATACTTCAATATCAGTCTTAAAGAAATACGTCCTTCGTATTGGGTTGGTAGCTTAGAGTCAGATAAGATCACTCGCGAATCTCGTCTGTATATTGCAGTGTCTAGTTCAATGATGCAGACACACGAACTTGTACAAATTGTCCCACTACGTTTTAAAGTGGGCACAACAGTCGATGTTGAGCAACGTGTCGTCTCTGCATTGCCTGCTATTCCGATTCACCATTTGATGCAAGTACCTACTGCGATTCCAGTCCGCTCTGGTGTGAGTTATTTTGAAATTGAACCTCATCATGAACTCTATCAACGCATGTTGGAGTCTGAAACCATCTGTATTTATGTACCTGCTGGATTCCAAGATATCAGTATTGAACTCATCGCAGTGATGAATGGCTAGAGATTGAGAAGAGAAAAATATGAATATGCCTAATGGAGCACCTTCACTGTTCGATGACGGTCAGATTGGAGCAGGCTCTACACCACAGCAACAGAATAAATTGACACAGTCTTCTAATTTGGTTGATTTAATGCATGACGGTTTCTATATCGTTTTTTTAATTCGTAACCAATACGTTCCTGACAATGTCGATGAATTTCGCCAAAAAATCATGGATCAACTACAACGTTTCGAATTACAAGCGAAGAAGTTGCAGTTCTCAGCCGAGGATATCCATGATGCAAAATATGCATTTTGTGCATTACTTGATGAAACGATTGTCACACAACAGGACCCTAGTTATTTCCATTTACAAAATTCGTGGTTAATTAGTCCTCTTCAGTTAACTTTATTTGGATCTCAACTCGCAGGTTATCAATTTTTTGACTTATTAGAAAAAATTAGAACTCGTGGAAAAGATCGCTTAGCGGCTTTAGAAGTTTTTCACTACTGTTTACTGTTAGGTTTTCAAGGTAAATACCGTATTGAATCAATTGAAAGCTTAAATCATTTGGTTGCACGCGTAGGCGATGAAATAGATTATTTAAAAGGTAAAAAAGCCCTCTTTTCACCTTTCGCTGCATTGCCTGATCAAATTAAAAACATTATTCATAGAGAACTTCCATTCGCTTGGATTCTCTTATTTTTACTCCTCTTTGCATTATTGGCATTTTCTGGACTTCGCTATATGCTCAGTCAACAAGAGACCAAAGCCATGACTCAATATAATAATGTCATTAGTGCACCTGCTGAACAGGCCCACATAACGATTCATTTACCATAAAAGATATTCAACATGAGCCAAGAAAAGAAAAATATTAGAGTCCTTACACCTACTAAAAAAAATAAAAAAATTTCGCCTCTAGTAAGTGGGATCATTGGTGTAGCAATTGGTATCTCTGCCACATCTTTAGCTTTTTATACCTATTTAAATCAACCAAGCTTCCAACCGATTAACGCAGCAGATACAGATTCAACACACTCAAATGATAAATTATCCAATATTGATTCAGGAGTCACTCAAGCTGATCAAAACGAGCAATCTGAACCTGATGAATATCACCAAGCTCAACCCAAGCTAAATGAGCTTAATAATATTTTCAAACATCAGCAAACAAACTCTGCTCAAGCAACTCAACCAGTGACTTCAAGTAAAAATCCCTTTGAATCAACTTTTAATCAAGCGCAACCTTTAAGTAACGAAACTCCCCAAGTTCCACCTAAAGCAGAACCAGTAAAAAAGACCACAACTGAAGCATTACCGAAAACCATAAAAAAGCCTGAGTCTAAGCCTACGACAGCCAATGCAAATAAAGTTGCTGAAAGTAAAGCTGACACTGATGAAAATATTGATATTCCTGTAGCCAGCGTAGAAGTTTCAGTCACACGAACTGCTAAAGAACCTGCACCGTGATTTTTTTTATCATTGTCAGTTTTGTGATATTAATCATCGCACTGACTTTATTGATGTCTTATGAGATAAGACAAAAAGTAATAGATTTTGCACAAAGCTTATTACCACAAGGTAAAAAAAAGCTTTTAAACGCACGTAAATTTGCACATGAAATGAATCATGCTGCTTCAGCAGACCAAATTCAAACGCATTGGCACTTACAGCAATGGTGGATACTCATTGCTGGTTTTTTGTTACTTAGCAGTATTATGCTTTTTGCTTTTACAAAACCCGTTGATCCTACAAAAATAGAAGCAAACTATTTAAAGAAAGCTGATCCTCAAATTTATAACTTATTAAATGGGGAAATTCTTTCCCCTCCACCAGAGGTTGAAGAAATTCTCGTCGATGCAGCAATCGTTGAAGCTGTACGTCTTGAGCAACAATATCAAGCTCAAACTGGCGGTTCTGTTTCATCTACAACTATTCCTAATGTAGAAAATTCAGAGTTTTCTCATGGTCATCTCGATACTTCAATGGTAAATCGTAAGTGGGACAAGATGCATCCACGCTATAAACAACGATTACTTATGGTCTTCAAAATTATGAAGGAACAACATGGCTATGAATTAGTATTACTAGAGGGTTATCGTAGTCCTGCACGACAAAATAGCCTATCTCGGAATAAAGCAACCACTTTAGCGACTGCATACCGTAGCTATCACCAATTTGGTTTAGCAGCTGATGTCGCATTCAAGCGAGATGGTAAAGTCGTTATTTCTGAACGTGATCCTTGGGCTATGCGTGGCTATCAGTTATATGGTCAAGTTGCTGAGTCTGTCGGTTTAGTTTGGGGAGGACGTTGGACAAAAATTCATGACTACGGTCATACAGAATATCGAATGCCTGGCTTGGTTCGTAGCAAGGAAACTCATGATCGTTTCATGCGAGAAGCTGAACAAGGTAATTTAATGGCAAGCAATATAGAACAGTAATAATCCGTTGATTCTCTTTTCAAAATGCCTGTTAACGATACAGGCATTTTTGTATTTATTGATATATTTTGCGCTTGTAATTAACTATGTGAAGACATCGATTTAGAAGTTAATTTTTCCGTACCCATGCATTTCCCTTAATTTTATTTGTTTATTTTTTTTTTACTGCATAAAAAAACACCCCCTTGTATTGAAGGGGGTGTTTAGAATAATGAGCTGGCGATGACTTACTCTCACATGGGTAACCCCACACTACCATCAGCGCTAAGAGGTTTCACTTCT